>JBOHFW010000209.1:0-9333 GCA_050699835.1 Pseudonocardiaceae bacterium
GTCCGGGCCCCATCAGCTGCACCTCGTCGAAGACGAACTGCACCCCGGCATGCAACAGCCCGAAACTCATCGGCCAGGCACTGCGGGACTCGGCGAACCCACGCATGAGCAGCCGGGACAGCACCATGTCCTGGGTGCCGACGAAGATCCGCTCCTGCTCTGGGTGCGCCTTCCAGTCCCGATCACTGGCATCCTCGCCCCCCATCAGCAAGTGCACCGGCAGATCAAGCTTGAGATTGCTCAGCCAGCCCTGAGTCACCTCAACGGTCTGCTCCACTAGCGCCCGCTGCGGCAGCACGATCACCAACCAGCGCGGTGTCGCCCGCCGAACCTCCGCCTCAGGGTGCCCACAGCGCCGGTATAACCACGGCAACACCGCAGCCAGGGTCTTGCCAGTTCCCGTCGGCACCCGCAGCACGTCCGGCAACCCCTGCTCAGCGAGCCGACACTGATACCCGTGGGGCCGCTCGCCACCGGTGGCGAGGCTGACCCAGTTGCTGAAATTTAGAGGCACTGTTCTCCCTTGAGGCGAGGCCCTGTGAGGCGCGACCTGTTGAAGTCCAGCCCAGCAGCCACTGAGCCCACGATGTTGACATGGTCGGGGCGTGTGGAAGGGGAGCCGACGTACGTGACGCACAAGTCTGCGCCGCGCGCAAGAAGGTGGCCCCCGTGGGCTCGCTCGGCTACAGCCACCGGACCCACCGGGAGAACCGATTCTCTGGTTGGCGGACGCAGTCGCCTGGTCCGCTGGCGCCAAGGGAAGTTGGCAGCTGCCGACTCGTCCCGTAGTAGCGCGCCTGCGTGGCGTGCCGCAGGCGCGCAGGAACACCGCGCACGGCCGTAATGTTGATACTGAGTGTGAGCGAACTGACGATGTATACGACAGTATGGTGCGGCCACTGCCGACGGTTGAAGGCGCAGCTAGGTCTTGTCGGCATCAGCTTCCGTGAGGTGGATATCGAGCACGACCCAACAGCTGCCACGTTCGTGGCCAACCTCAACGGTGGCAACCAGATCGTGCCGACCGTGCTGTTGCCGGACGGTTCAGCGCTGACCAATCCCACGATCGACCAGATCACCGACGCTACTGCCGCGTAGGGACGCGCCACCGCACGAGCCATATTCCGACGATTGAGCGGAGCGTCTTTCGCTAAGCCAAGCCGGCCGCGAAGTCTCGTTGAACATCGGCTTACTGCCTAGCGTCGCGGAATGCACGGGCGACGACGCGAGCCAGTGCACCTCCAACCGGCTAGAGATCAGGAATTCACTGCACCGAAATTCCATGTCTACCATACGAGTTAGTCGATGTTGCGGGCCGTGGCGCGGTCCCCGGGTGCACAGATGCATGAAATCACTGGTGACACTGATGCGCCAGTGACGCCGCCTGTCGTGAACTAGACGCCAGTGACATCTGACTCGACCAAAACGTCGCTGACATCGAGTTCACAACACCTGGCAACGCCAAACGGACAGAGACGCAAAACCCGGTCCCAAACCGTCCGGAGAGGAACCGGGCTCGCTTCAGGTCGACCGAGCGGTCAGGTCGTGGATTTGCAGCGGGTTCCCTCGGCCGGGAGCTCGAGGGTGACGAGGTAGTTGATGCCGGCGCGGTCGACGCAGCTGTTGCCTTGCAGGAAGGCGGTGTGCCGGTTGCCGTCGAAGGTCAGCACGCGTGCCTTGATGTCCTCGGCGAGGTTGACTCCGGCCTGATAAGGCGTGGCCGGGTCGCCCATCGTAGAGATCACCATCACGGTGGGCATTCCGGGGGCCTGGGGACGGTGCGGTTTATCGGTGGGAGGCACCGGCCAGAACGCACAGTTGTCCAGGGCTGGCGAGGGTGGTTGGCCGTTGTCGAGGAACGGAGCAACCTTCCGGTACTGAGCGTCGACGTCGCGGGCCACATTCGGATCTTTGATGGCCGGATCATCGGCGCAGTGGACAGCCTGGAAGACATCCATCTGGGTGGAGTAGCTGCCGTCATTTTCCCGCCCGTAGTAGCTATCGGCAAGACGCATGAGGCAGGTAATCTTGGAGCTCAGGGGCTGACAATCGGCAGTCGATCGACCTTGGGCGAGTTGTTGCAAACCGAGATTCAGCGTTGGCCAGTACCTGGACACATACAACGCCTGAACGGTGCCGATAGTCGAGTCGGTGTAAGACATCTTACGCCCATCGGCCAGGTCGACCGGCTGTTTGATCAACGGCCGAACCAAGGCCTGGAATCTGCTGACAGTTTGCGCTTTGTCTTTCCCTAAACCGCACTCAGGCTGCTCTGTGCACCATGCCGCGAAGGCGTCGAAGGCTTTCTGGAAACCTCGACCCTGCTCGATGAGCTGGGAGATTTGATCCTGTTCTGGATCCACAGCGCCGTCGAGGATCAAGGCGCGCACGTTCTTGGGGAAAGCCTCAGCGTAGCTGACGCCGATCCGCGTACCGTAGGAGTAACCCAGATATGTCAGCTTCTCGTCACCGAGTGCCGACCGCATAACATCCAGGTCACGGACGACCTCCCGGGTACCGATATTGGCGAGTACATCCTTGCCGGTACGAGTAATGCATCCCTCGACGTCGGCCTTTATCTGATTCTCCGTCTTCGCCACTCCTTCCGGAGAGCTGTCGACGTTGAGATTCATCAAACGTTCGGCGTCCCGGGTCTCCTTGGTCCGGCAGAGGACCTGCGGTTCGCTGGAGCCGACACCGCGCGGATCGAATCCCACAAAGTCAAAGCGCTGCCCGAGGTCATTGGTCGCGATCTCCTGGGCGAGGATGGCCGCGGTGCTCATTCCGGATCCACCCGGACCACCAGGATTGATCACCAAGGAGCCGATACGCTTTCCCTGGTCCGACGCGGGACGCCGGAGCAGACCGGTCTTGATCACCTGGCCGTTCGGATTGGCGTAATCCAGCGGTACGTTGAGGTATGCGCACTGCAGGCCAGGGTCGGCATAGGAAATTTTGTCCTCGGGGGACTCGGCGAAGGTCGAGCAGCCAGTCCAGGACAGAGTCTGACCGTAGAACTGCTCCAAGCCCGCCGGTACCACGCCAGCAGGTGCCTGCTGCGCGGCGTTCCCCCCGGGCGCGGAGGTACACGCCAGGGCCAACGACCCCACCGCTGCGAACACCAACCCGATGGACAGGCCCGGCCCACGTTTCATCCCAGAATCCTCCGCCTTACCCGCTGTTCGCCACGCGTTAATGATCACCCTACAATGAGCACGCCGCGCAACTGGACGCCATCACCGGGTGAGTTTACTCATGGACGCGGGTGAACACGCGCAGGAGGCGGTCCTTGATCTCCGGCCGGCCCGCGGCGACGAGAGTGAACATCGCCTCCCGGACCAGCCGCTGGGCGTGCTGCCGGGCGAGGATTCCGGAGCTGCCCACCGCTACCACGAGTGCGCCGGCGCATCGGTAGGCGAGCTCGGAGACAGCGGCCCGCGCCGCCGGCAGCGTCGTCGGCTCGTCAAGCCCAGCGTCGAGGCGCTCCCGGATCATGCCCTGTTCAGCGTGCAACAACTGCGCGGTCTCTTCCCTGCCGGCCTCACCGATCATCCGGATACACCGGGTGGCGACTCCGGTGGCAAGGCAGCCGTTCAGCCGCGCGTTCAGACGCTGGTGGGCGAGGAAGTCGCGGTGCGAGACCTCAGCGGTGACCTTCTCCACCGGCAAGACATAGTCCGCGAAGTGCAGCCGCACTGTGTTGCTGGCCTGGGCGGCGACCATGCGTAGCTCCTCGACGCTGATGCCCGCACCGGCTGTGGCATCGACCAATCCGCTGACGATGGTCCCCCCGGACTCACCAGACTCCCCCACGGTGATCGCTGTGTTACGCGCTGAGATCAGTAGCACGTCAACGATGCCCCAGCCCGTGACCAGTGGGGCCTCTCCGCTGAGCAGCCATCCCCCATCGGTTGCCGTCGCCCACAACCGCGGAGGCTGGGGAATCGCGCCAGCGTAGGCCACCCCGCCGCACACCTCTCCTCGGATCGCCGCACCGAGGTAGCGCTCCCGGAGTTCGGCGTTCGCCGTACCGGTGAGGCCACGCACCACTCCGTGGTGCTGCATCCAGGTGAACGTCGTGGTGAGGCATCCACCGGACAGCGCCTCGAGGATCCCGACCAGGGACGGGAAGTCAACCTCGACTCCACCGTGCTCAGGCCGGCCCGCAAGGCCGTAGAAGCCCTGCTGGGCAAGCAGGTCGAAGTGGCTATGCGGGATAACTTCCCGAGCGTCGACCTCAAGGGCGGCCGGGAACAGCACCTCCTCCGCGATCGTGTGGGCGCGCTCCAGCATGCTCACCACCCGGCCAACGCTACCTCGCCGCCGCAGTGGGCATCATCACTGCTCGCGGCGGCTCCCCCCTCGACGGGAACAATTCCCACGTGCGCCTTAACATCGGCGCGTGACGATTGACGCCAGCGCGCTGCTTGCGCACGCCCACCGCCCAGCTGCCAAGCTCACCCGGCGCGATGTGGCCCGCCTGATGCTCAGCGTGCCCTCGATGGAAGCACTGGCGGTGATGCCTGCATTGCGCCGCGAGCTGCTCGCGGCCCGCAACCCATTTTCTGCCAGGTTCTGGGAGTCCGCCGAAGCTATCCTCGGACAGATTGCCGGCGGCACCGCGACCGTCGGCGAGGTACATGGCTGGCTCGAGGCGACCGGGACCGAGCCGACCGCGATCATCGGGCTGCATGTGTGGGAGGACGAACCATCCCGCACGCCGCTCGCACATGAGATGCACGACCTGCTTGTCACGCACCTCGAAGAGCGCCTCGCGGCGGGGGAAGTTGACCCTGACCAACTCCTCGCGGACGACCCGGCGGCGCTGCAGGACTATCGGGCCTTGCAGGAACGCTGGTTGAACACGCCGTTGCCCGACGGCCGGGTGCCCATGAACGAATTGTTCGACGAGGCCGATGAAGACCTCATGGCCGAGTGGGACGCCGCCGAACAGGCCGCGCTCGATGAGCTCCGGGACATCCTGGCCGAGGTGGGCGAACGCCCTCGGCCGGATGCCGAGCTCCAAGCGGCCTGCCAGGGCCTGCGCACCGCGTTGCAGCGGGGCGGATGGCGGATCGATCTTCTTCGGGCTGGCGGCGGGGTTGATCCGAGCAACCTGGACCCCGACGACCAGCAACTGTGGCTACGGCTGGCCGCCGGCGTGATCAACCCGATGGGCGAGCTACCAGACGAAATCCCGGGCGAGGAGCTTTCCGCTATCGCGCTCGATCACGAAGAGTGGCTGTGGGCGATCGAGGCCCTCGCCCGGGGGGGTCCAGGAACTCCCGCATCCGCCGAGGATCTCGCCCGGTTCACCGCGGGCGCCAACGATGACGGTGACGACACCGACGTGCTGGCTGGCTGGTTCGGCCCGGTCGTAGACCAATGGCAACTCCTGGGCGCCCTGGACGACCACGAGCGCCTCACCTCCCTCGGTTGGTGGGGCCTCCCCGAAGCCCTTATCCACGCGTGGTCCCCCGACACCCCGGACACTCCCGATTCAGCGGGCTCAGCGGGGTTACGGCGGGTCGAATAACCCCGCTGAGCCGGCTGAATGCGAACGGTGGGGGTTAGTAGCGCCAGCGGTGGGCGGCGACCACCTCGTCTAGGGGGCGGTCGGCGGCCCAGGCGGCGTCGGAGCGGCGAACAGCCAGGAACGCGCCGAGCAGAGGTTCGCCGAGGACTGCGGTGAGGCGCTTGGAGGCGGTGAGCGCCTCCTCCTGCTCGGCAGGCGTGGTCGGCAATCGGGTCACGCCGCAAGCGGCGCGGTCCTGCTCACTCCACCCACCCGGGTCCGCTTGAATCGGCTCGCCGGGATCGGCACCGTCGCGCAGCCCCGCCATCCCGCTCGCGATCACCGCGGCCAGCGCGAGATAGGGGTTGGCGGAGGCGTCGGAAACCTTGAGCTCGACGTTGGCGTGATCGGCCCCGAGCAGCGTCGAGCCGAGGACATAGCGCAGCGGGGCCTCCCGGTTTTCCACCCCCCAGAACTGGTATGCGCTGGAGAAATAGCCGGGGCGCAGCCGGGCCAGGGACGGCACACTCGGTGCGGTGATCGCGGCCAGCGCACGGAGATCGCGGAGCAGCCCGCCCAGCCAGCCAGCGCCATCGGGACCAGGACGGTCAGCCGCAGCGGAGCCGCTGGCCAGCAGATTGCGGCCAGCCCGCCACACTGAGGTATGCAGATGCCAGCCATTGCCCATCCCGGCCACCGTGAATAGCGGCGCGAAACAGGCCCGCAGACCATGCGCCCTGGCTGCGGCGTGGATGGTCTGGCGGGCCAGCAACTGCCGATCGGCGGCGGTAATCGGGTCGGATGCGACGATGCTGAGCTCCACCTGAGCCTGCCCATACTCAGCGTGCAGCTGATTGACCGGTACTCCGTTGGCCGCCAGGTCGGCCAACAGGTCGGCGATGAACTCGTCCACGGCTAGTAAGGCGTGCGGGCTGTAGGCAGGGGCCTGGTACGCCAGCCGAGGCTCCGCGCCGTCGTCGAGGTCGCTGGCCTGAGTGAGCATGAACTCCATCTCGTAACCGGCTTTGATCTCCAACCCCTCCGCGGCGGCAGCCTCGACCTGCGCTTCGAGCACCCCCCTCTGGTCGTAGGGCCAGGGCGAGCCATCCACGGCAACCTGCCACCCCGGCGCCCACGCCAGCGCGGGCTGCCCAGCCAGCCGCGTCAGGCCCCGCAGATCCGGTATCAATCGGACGTCGCCGGACGGGGTGGACAGGTCCTCGTGGGCGAAGGTGATGCCGTCGTGGGTGTCGAACACCGCGAACAGCGGGCAGATCCCGATCCCGCGTTCGGCGACCTGCGGCAGCCTCGCGATCGGCACAATCCTCGAACGAGGAATCCCGTTGTTGTCCGCCCAGGTGATGGTCACCCCGGCGACACCGTTGGCCGCTAGATCCAGGGCCAGGGCTCCCGCATCCACCATGTCCGTCCCTCCTCCGCCCGGGTGGCCACCCCGATCATGCGTGCGGTCAGGCTAGCGCGCCGAGACGACCAGATCCTGACTAACCCCTTGCGCGTCGGCCCGCGGAGTGCGGTACTAGCTCCAGACACGTAACGAGAGTCACCTCAGGAACACATCGAGCATCGCGTTCGTCTGCAACAGTAGGGCTCTGGGATCCGATGTCTGGGTTGACGGGTGGATCCCGGGGGTACCACAGCCGGTGACACCGGGTCTGGTCACTCTGACCTGGCCAGGACGGAGGGAGAAGTCATGACCAGTACGCTTGCTCGCCCTGAGTTGACCGCTTCCGACCGTTGCGATCGGTGCGGCGCAGCCGCGCACGTCCGTGCAGTGCTGCCCTCCGGGGGAGAACTGCTGTTCTGCAACCATCACGCCCGTGAGCACTCCCCGAAGCTGAAGGAACTCTCCGCGGATATACAGGCCAGCGAGGCTTAGTACCTCGGGCGGCCATCGACTACCGGGAACGGAGGTAGGCGATGCGTTTTTCGAGCTCTTCGGCAGTGGCCATCGCCGTGGGCGGCCCGCCGCAGGCCGCCCGGACTTCGTGGTGAATCACCCCGTGCGGCACTCCGGTGCGGTGGTGCGCCATCGCGACCAGCGTGTTGAGTTCCCGGCGTAGCTCGCCCAGGCGCTCCCGAACCGTCGGAGACCGGCTCGTCCCAGACGTCGGCGAGTTTGCCTGCTCGGTTGCTCGACGCAGCTGTTTCTCCTGGCGGTGCCGCAGTAACGTGCGCATCTGCTCGGGCTCCAGCAACCCCGGTAACCCGAGGTAATCCTGCTCATCCTCGGTGGTTGCGAAGGCAGCCGTGCCGAAGGATGACCCGTCGTAGATCACTTGATCCAGCTCGGCGCTAGCGCCTAGCGCGGTGAACGCACGCTCCTGCTCGCCGGGCTCGTCGCGCTGCGCGTTGGCCTGCGCGAGCGCATCGTCGTCCCAGCCCTCCTCGGTCCGGTGCGGGGCGCCCAGCACGTGGTCACGCTGCTTCTCCAGCTCACTCGCCAGCCCCAGCAGCACCGGCACGCTGGGCAGGAACACCGTCGCGGTCTCGCCCGGCCGCCGGGAGCGCACGAACCGGCCTACCGCCTGGGCGAAGTACAGCGGGGTCGCTGCGGATGTCGCGTACACCCCGACCGCCAATCGGGGCACGTCGACGCCCTCAGACACCATCCGGACCGCGACCATCCAGGGCTCGCCAGAGCCGGCGAACGCGGCGATCCGGCGGGATGCGGACGGGTCGTCGGAGAGCACCAGCGCCGGATCCCGGCCGGTGATCCGGCACAGGATCTGGGCGTAGGCCCGGGCGGCGGTGTGGTCGGTGGCGATCACCAGGCCGGCCGCGTCGGGCAGCGCGCCGGCGCGGAGCTGGGCCAGCCTGGTGTCCGCCGCGCTGATGACCGTCGGGATCCACTCTCCCGCCGGGTCCAGTGCGGTGCGCCAGGCCCGGGCGGTGTGCTCGGCGGTGAGCGGCTCCCCCAGCCGTGCCGAGTACTCTTCCCCCGCGCTGGTCCGCCACCGGGCTTCACCGGAGTAGGCGAGGAACATCACCGGGCGCACCACCCCGTCGGCCAGTGCCTCGGAGTAGCCGTAGTGATGGTCCGCGGCGCAGCGCAGCGCACCCGCGCCGTCCGGTTCGTAGCTGACGAACGGGATCGGCG
Source organism: Pseudonocardiaceae bacterium (assembly GCA_050699835.1). Lineage (GTDB taxonomy): Bacteria > Actinomycetota > Actinomycetes > Mycobacteriales > Pseudonocardiaceae. The sequence goes on from JBOHFW010000209.1 coordinate 8,634, forward strand.
TGTCGTCGCTGCGGAACGGGGTACCGGTCAAGGCAAGCCGGCGCACCGCCGGAGTGAATGCCTCCCGCACCCCCTCGCCCCAGCTCTTGGCGTCTCCAGCGTGATGGATCTCGTCAAGCACCACCAGAGTTCGGCGCGCCTCAGTGCGTACCCGGTGCAAGGTCGGATGCGCGGCCACCTGGGCGTAGGTGAGCGCCACACCCTGGTAGTCACGAGAGGTGGCGCCGGTGGAGTTGCGGAACTCAGGATCCAGTGCCAGACCCACTTCCGTGGCCGCGTCGGCCCACTGATGCTTGAGGTGCTCGGTGGGGGTGACCACGGTCACCGCATGCACGGTCCGGTCAGCCAACAGCTCCGCTGCCACCCGCAAGGCGAAGGTCGTCTTGCCGGCACCCGGCGTGGCGACCGCGAGAAAGTCGCGCGGTGCGCTGGCCAGGTACCTGGTCAGCGCTCTGCGCTGCCAGGCGCGCAGCGGCCGCATGTGCACTCCCTCCGGTCGCTGCACTCGTGATTGGCACCCACCGTTGATTGGCACCCATTGGTTGATTGGCACCCATTGGTTGATTGGCGCCCACAGTGTCAGGACACGGTTTGTCACTCACGAACGGGTCGCGCTACGCGCGACGCCGGCGATGGACCATCCTGGAAGACGACATGGACGCATCTGCCGATCCCACCGCTGATGGCGCCGGCCCTCGTG
>JBOHFW010000210.1:0-3877 GCA_050699835.1 Pseudonocardiaceae bacterium
CGCGGCTCGGCGTGCAGGTCGTCGCCGTCGTCCCACAACACCATCAGGCCCAGGTCGGCGACCGGGGAGAAGACTGCGGCCCGGGTGCCGACGACGATGCGCACCGCGCCCCGCCGCACCGCCAGCCACCGCCGGTAGCGCAGCGCGGGTCCGGCCTCGGCGGCCAGGGTGACCACTGCGTCGGGCCCGGCCAGCGCGGCCACCGCGGCGTGCACCCGCGCGGTATCCCGGTGATCGGGCAGCACCAGCAGCGCGCCCCGCCCAGTGGCCGCGGCGGTGACAGCGGCCTCAGCGAGCCGGGTGGGCCAGTCCTCCCCGGGCAACGCCTCCCAGCAGGCGTGCGCGGCACGACCCTGGTGCAGCGCCTCGACGAAGGCCGGTCCGCGACGGTACCGGCTCCAGCCACCGGCCTCGGGCCGCTGCGGGAGCGCTCCGGCGACCATCCCGGGCTCAGCTTCGGTGCGAGCATGACGCGGCGGCACGGCCAGCCGCAGCACGTCGCTCAGGGTGCCCGCGCACCGGTCGGCCACCGCCCGCGCCAGCACGGCGACCTGCGGGCTGAGCACAGGCTCCGCGGAGACCACCCGCTCGATCCAGCCCAACCGGCCCGGATGGTCGGATCGCTCGACCCGCTCCAGCAACCACCCATCCACCAGCCGCCCAGCAAAACGCACCCGGAGCCGCACCCCTGGCAGCGCGGTGCCATCCAGCTCAGCAGGCACCTGGTAGTCGAAGAGCCGGTCGAGGTGCGCCAGTGGGGTATCGACGCATACCCGGGCGATGGGCAACACAGCGGCCACGCTGCGCTGCCCACGACGGGACCGGCCGGTACTCACGTAGCGGGTCTACCAGAGCGCCCTGACCACTCCACGACAAGCTCGTCGAAACCGAAACTGTCAGCCCTTGGCCGTACCGTCCTCCCCGTTGACACCGACTCCAAGGAGGACACCATGACCAGCACCGAGACAACCGCAACGGGCGAGCGCGCCGACCTGCTGGACACATTGGCCAAGCATCGGTACTTCCTGCGCTACACCGTCCGGGACCTCACCGACGAGCAAGCCGCGCGGTGCACCACCACGAGCGAGCTGTGCCTTGGTGGCCTGATCAAGCACGTCACGCTCACCGAGCAGCAGTGGATGGACTTCATCCTCAAGGGTCCCTCGGCGATGGACCCCGAGCAGGAATGGACCGTGGACGGCTGGGCGGCAGGGTTCCGCATGCTCGACGAGGACACGCTAGCCGCGCTGCTGGACGACTACCAGCGGGTAGCGCGCCGGACCGACGAGCTCGTGTCCACGCTGCCAGATCTGGATATCTCCCACCCGTTGCCGGAAACGCCCTGGTTCGAGCCGGGCGCCCGCTGGTCGGCACGGCGGGTGCTGCTTCATGTGATCGCGGAAACCGCTCAGCATGCTGGTCACGCGGACATCATCCGTGAGTCGCTGGACGGCGCGAAATCCATGGGGTAACAGCCCAGAATCACGAGCGCAAGGAGACCATGACAAAAGCTGATCGAGCGAGCCGTTGGGCGACCTTCGCGGCGGGCGATACCATCGTGGTACGTCGCCGGGCGCACCCGGTCCGCGGGGCAGGGATCATCCCTCCGGCAGGCAGGACCGTATGCACCGTCGAGTGGGGCGGGCAGGCCCGGATGTCCGCGCTGTTCGACGCCGTCGAACGCGGCGACCTCGCGCTCATTCAGTTGCTCGTCGAGCACGGCGCGACGAAGGACGACGACGCGTTCTACCACGCGTGCGAACAGTCGAACACCGCGTTCCTCGACGTGCTCCACATGCCCGGCTTCGAAGGCATGGTCAACCACAAGCTGGACTTCGAGGACGCCGCTGGCCTGCGGTGGTTCCTCGACCGGGGCGTCGACGTCAACGCCCACCGCTGCCTGCACCATGCGATCAGCCGCGGCCGCGGTCCGCCGATCTTATGATGATCGACACGGCTTCGCGAACGTGGTCGGCGTGGGTGCGGTGGGACAGTACGCACAGCCGCAGTGTCAGCCGCCCGGCCAGGCTGGTGCTGGACAGGAAGACCCGGTTGGTGGCGTTGATCCGGCGCAGGAAGGCCTCGTTGGCGCCTCCAGTGGGGTCGCTGCCCCGCAGCCGGAATAGCACCGTCGACAGCTCGCACGGGTAGGGCAGCTCCAGCCGGTCATCGGCGGCGAGCTCGGTGTGGGCCCACTGGGCCAGGTCGAGCTTCTCGTCGAGGGTCGCGCGGAAAGCCTGCACGCCGTGCAGGTGCAGCGGCAGCCACAGCCGCAAGCCACGGTTGTCCCGGGTGAGCTCGGCACCGAGGTGAGCGAAGTCAGGCAGGGCGCCGCCGTGCAGGTCGTGCAGGTAATCGGCGTCATCGGTGTGTGCGGCAGCAAGCGCATCGATCTTGCGGACTAGGAGCACACCGGTGCCGTAGGGCAGGAACAGGCTCTTGTGCGGGTCCAGGCTGATCGAGTCGGCCGCTTCGATGCCCGCCAGTTTCTCCTGACCTCGCTCAGTGAGCTGGAAAAAGCCGCCGTAGCAGGCATCGACGTGACACCACATCTCATGCCGCCTGGCCAGCGCGGCGAGCTCAGCCAGCGGGTCGATGATCCCGGCGCTGGTGGTGCCCGCAGTGGCCACCAGCAGGAACGGACGCAGGCCGGCGGCCCGGTCGGCCGCGATCATTGCCGCGGCGGCGTCGACATCGATGCGCAACTCGGCGGAGGTGGGCACGGTCCGGATCTGGGCGGCCGGGAAGCCGGCGATACGGGCGGCCTTGCGCACGCAATGGTTGGTCTGCTCGGAGATGTAGATCGTTCCCAGGCCCGCGCAATCCCCGAGACGGTCCTGCCGAGCGGCCACCAGCATCGACAGTGTGGCCATCGATCCGCCGGTGGTGAGCAGCCCACCCGATCCCGGTGGCAGACCGAAAAGATGGCACAACCACCGCAACACACCGTCCTCGATCGCGACCAGACCGGGAGCAAGTTCGGACAGCCCGGTGTAGCGGTTGAGGGTCTTGGCGAGCAGGTCGGCCAGGGCCGACGCGAACAGCCCGCCACCGGGTATGTAGCCAAAGAAGCGTGGTCCCGCGGTCTCGACCGCGTGATCGGCGGCCTGCCGGATCATGCTCAGCAGAGCGGGTAGCTCGGTGGGCTCTTGTGGTGGTGGATGCCGCAGCGCCGCGACCAGGCCGTCAGGCAGCTCGACGCGGGCCGCAGGGGCGTGGTCGAGGCCAGCGACGAACTCCGAGAGCAGGTCGAGGATCTGCTCGGACAGCTCATCCATCGCATGGCCAGAGGGCTCAAGTGCGCTGTGGGACACGTCATCACCGTTTCCACCGGGCGGCGACGGCGTCCCAGACGTGCGAGGCGAGCAGGGACTTGGGGCCCTCGGGCAGTTCGGTCTCGACGCCGTCGTCGCTCAGGAGCCAGCCTGCATTGTGCTCGACCTCGAACGCCCGGCCTTCCCCGACCGCGTTGACCACGAGCAGGTCACAGCCCTTGCGGGTGAGTTTGGCCCGCCCATGCGCGAGCACGCCAGCGCTGGAATCACCGGTCTCAGCGGCGAAGCCGACCACCATCTGCCCCTCCGGACGGCGTCGCACCAGTTCGGCCAGGATATCGGGGGTGACGATCAACGGCAGCGGATCGGGATCCGATCCCGATTTTTTAATCTTGCTGGGGCGGGGGTTGGCCGGGCGGAAGTCGGCCACTGCGGCGGCCATCACCACCGCGTCGGCGTGCGGCGCCGCCTTGAGCACCGCTTCCTGCAGCTCGCGCGTGGTGCCCACGGCGGATACCTCGACTCCGGCCGGGTCGGTCAAGCCAGCGGTATGCGCCGCGACCAGGGTCACCCGGGCACCGCGTTGCGCTGCGACACGGGCC
>JBOHFW010000211.1:0-6590 GCA_050699835.1 Pseudonocardiaceae bacterium
GCACGCTACAACCCGACACCGACAAAACCCGGAGCGTGAGCAAGCACCCCAAAATATGCCCTCAGCGAAATCCACGCCGCCGGCTGAGCGGGCTCGCCGCGGTTGAACGCAAAGTCTAGGGGGTACCCGGCGACTGTTCGCCGGGCCATGGCTGCCTGCTCAACTGCTATCGCCCCACGTCATCCCGGTCGTCCCCCGGCTGCCGCAACTGCGGTTCCAGGCCGTGCACAGCCTCGACGTGGGGCAGGCGTTTCGCCTGGCCGCGCTGCATACCCAGGCCCGCGGCGCGTTCAACGTGGCCGCCGAGCCAGCACTGGGACCCGAGGAGCTGGCTGCCCTGTTTCACGCCCGCACCGTGCCGGTACCCGCTGGGCTGCTGCGCGCGCTTGCCGCCCTCGCCTGGCACGCCCGGCTGGTGCCCACCGAACCCGGCATGGTGGACCTGTTGCTCGCCGTACCGCTGATGGACACCACGCGGGCCCGCGACGAGCTGGGCTGGCGACCCATGCACACCGCCACCGAGGCCTTGCGTGAGGTGATCGAGGAGATGCGCGAGGGCGCCGGTGCCGAGACCCCGGCGCTGCGTCCCACACCAGGCATCGCCGGTCGATTGTCCGAGTTGCGAACCGGAGTCGGCGCACGAGACCGCTGAGATAACCCAGGAGAGATCGATGAAAGCTGTGACGTGGCATGGCCGCCGGGACGTCCGGATCACCACCACCGGCATCTGCGGCTCGGACCTGCACCTCTACGAAGTGCTCGGCCCATTCATGGACGAGGGTGACATCCTCGGTCACGAGCCCATGGGCATCGTCGAACAAGTCGGCTCCGCGGTCACCGATCTAGCGGTAGGGGACCGGGTGGCGATCCCGTTCACCATTTCCTGCGGTACCTGCTTCATGTGCGGCCACGGCCTGCACTCTCAGTGCGAGACGACCCAGGTCCGCGAGCAGGGCATGGGCGCGGCGCTGTTCGGCTACACGAAGCTGTACGGTCAGGTCCCCGGCGGGCAGGCCGAGTACCTGCGGGTACCGTTCGGGAACACGTTGCCGATCAAGGTTCCACACGGCCCACCCGACGAGCGATTCGTCTACCTCTCCGATGTCCTGCCCACGGCCTGGCAAGCAGTGGAATACGCCGGGATCCTCCCGGGAGGCAGCGTCGTCGTGCTCGGTCTCGGGCCGATCGGTGACATGGCCTGCCGCATCGCCCGGCACCGCGGCGCGGGTCAGGTGATCGGCGTAGACCTGGTACCCGAGCGGCTGGAACGCGCGGCCAGTCGCGACGTGACTGTGTTCGATCTTCGGAACACCACCGACGTGACCGCCGCGATCCGCGACCTGACCGAAGGTCGTGGACCAGACGCGGTCATCGACGCCGTCGGCATGGAAGCCCACGGCGCACCCGCCGCCAAAGCGGCTCACCAGCTCACCGCGCTGCTGCCCGATCCAGCGGCCGCGAAACTGATGCGGACCGTTGGCGTAGACCGGCTCGCCGCTCTGTATTCGGCGATCGACATCGTCCGCCGCGGTGGAACGATCTCGATTGTCGGTGTCTACGGCGGCATGACCGATCCGCTGCCCATGCTCAGGATCTTCGACAAGCAGATCCAGCTGCGCATGGGCCAAGCCAACGTCAAACGCTGGATCGGCGACATCATGCCGCTGCTGACCGACGACGATCCCCTTGGTGTCGAAGGTTTCGCGACCCACCGCTTGTCCCTGAAAGACGCCCCCATGGGATATCGCATTTTCCAAGCCAAGCACAACAACGCGATCAAAGTACTGTTCGAACCCTAGCCAGCGACGTGCAGAACGCGGCCAAGCCGAGGGCGGCTACGGCGGTGGGTACCCCTGGCAGCAGTGCCGAGTAGCCGGGCGGCCCATTTCTCAAACAGCGAAAGTTTAGGGAGGTCATCAGGCTGGGTACTCGCGCTTCAAGACTAGGGAACCCACCGGCAAGGACGTCTTCGGGGGACATGATGGCCAGGAGATCTCACACCCGCACCAGCCGGCTGGCGGAGGTGCGAGGTCTGACGGAGGCACTGGGCCGTGGGTTGGTCGCGGGACTGGTCGGTACCGCCGCCATGACGATATCCAGTACGGCGGAGGCGAAGCTGAGCGGTCGTGGGGCCAGCACCGCACCAGCCGCTGCCGCAGGCAAGGTCGTCGGCGTGTCATTTGTAACCGCCCCTTGTCGTGGAGGGTTGTATTCATATGGACACTGACAGCTATGTGGCTTTTCTCTCGTTCGCAGTGTTGCTTGTCTTGATCGACGGGCTGATTCTCTACCGGAGCGGGCTGAGATATCTGGGGAGCGCGTACGACGCTGGCAATGCTCGCTCGGTGATGCAATTAGTAATAGTGCTGTTTCACCTGGTTGTGCTGGGAGTGTTGGCGCTGATCTCGATGATCGACGTGGCGACCGGCCTTCCCGCTCGCGATCTGGTGGTCAAGCTGGGCGTGGTCCTACTGACGCTTGGGGTGGCGCACGGCGTGACGATGGCAATCCTGAAGGCGGTGCGAGATCGACGGCGGGATGAGCAGATCCTCGAGGATGAGATGTCGGTCGATCGCGCCAATGTCCATCCGGCCACCGATCAGAGATAAAGAAGGGATGTGGCAATGCCTCAAGCGTGGAGTGACAAACGGGAGCGGCAGTACCAGCACATCAAGGAGCAAGCCGAGGAACGTGGTACGAATCCGCGTCGAGCGAAGGAGATCGCCGCTCGGACGGTGAACAAGAACCGGGCCCAGGCCGGCGAGGCGAAGCAGGCCAGTACGACGTCCACCCACGATATCTCTCCACAACGGCGTGGTGGGCTGCGCTCAGGCAATTCCTCGGCCCCTCGTGGCCGGACCAAGGCACAGCTCTACCAAGACGCCCGCAAGGCCGGGATCAAGGGCCGCTCCACGATGACCAAGAAGCAGCTGGAGAGGGCCCTTGATGATAAGTAGGTCGTATCAGGGCTTCAGGTCGGATCCGGTGAGGCGGCGATAGCTTTTTGAGGTGCCTCGTGCTAGGGCGGTTTTGACTACGCCGAATACCACACCCTGGACGGCACCGGCGATCAACGCCTCACGGAGGTGGAGGTCCAGAGCGGTGGGATCGGGCAGCTCATTCCGGTCCGAGAACTGGCTCCAGAGTCGGCTGACGAGGGCGCTAGCAAGCGCACCGCCGAGAATGCCCGTGCCGAGGCTCAGCACTCTGTACATCACCGCCTCACGGCGGATATCTCGCCGCACCCGAGCCTGGACGCGGTTGCCCCCTGCGACTAGCCGCCGGCCGAGTTGGCCGTTGCGCCTCGCTGCCTGCTGGTGCGGCTCGATGCCGCGGCTGCGTGCATACCCGCCAACGGTCATGACGTTCTCCTTAGTCCTCGTCGCAAGCCGTGCTCGTCGCTTGCGTACAAGGTGACATACCCGACATCCGAGCTAGTTACTCGTGTGATTCGTCCTTACCCACAGCGAGGTGTGTGGACGCGCCCATGACGGGTAATCACACGGGGAAGACGACCTGAGGAGCGAGCAGATGGCTGTCACCGCAGGCGTGACCGATGACATCACGCAGCCAGGGCGTTGAACGATGACGGATCACCTGCTCGCCCGGCACCGTCCTCACGCGAACTGCGGCTCACGCTCGTTTCCCTGCGCCAACCGGAAGCTGGGCTTCGGCTTGGCCGGACGACCCTTGCGGCGCTTGAACAGGATGACCTGACCCCGATCGAAGATCTGGCCACCCCAGACACCCCATGGCTCGCCGCGCCGCAACGCACCCTCCAGGCACTGCGCCAGGATCGGACACTGACCGCACAGCTGCTGGGCCCGACCCAGATCGGCCGGGTTTTCCGCAAACCAGAGATCCGTGTCCTCGGTCTGGCACGGCAGCGAACGCCCCGGTGCGGGCAGGTCGCCAACCAGCGTCGCCCGCACGGTAAGCCCATGCGAGTCGTCAGGAGAGAACGCGCGAGCGTGCACGTTGCTGACAGCAAGTTCGTTGCCGGGGAGTTCTCGACGAGTCAACATCGTTCTCAACCATCCTTCCTGGTGAGCATGGCTATGCAGCGGCCACCGTGGCCGGACCCGGCGCGTCGTCCCGCACCCCCAGAGCGGAGCGGCATGTGCTCGACGGCGCCCAGGCGATGAGCTGAAGCGGCGCCCGGAGCCCGGGCGACCGGATACCGGCTCCCGTACAGCCTCGGCGCCATCGCGGTTCCCCACATCGGCGGGATGCCGAGACTGCACGCCAGACGATTCGCCGAGGCGGCTCGGCGGGATGACGTAGAACCGGCGGGTCGGCACCGTGTGGGGCACCGTTCCAACGTTGACCGCGCGTCGTGCCGCACGCGTCCGCTACGTCATTGCGCCGAGGCGGTGCATGGCCGAACGACTCCCACCACAGCCGTCGTGCGTACCCTGCGCCGACCCGACGGCTAGTTCACGATCGAAGAGAATCGGACCGTTTCTTTCACGTGATGGGAGCTCGCGCTGAACCCCCACCTCCCGGAGTGCCCGAGCGCGGCCGCGGGTCAGGCCCGGGTGCTGATCGTCGATGAGGACGCCCGGGTACGCACCGGCCTGGCCGCGCTGCTGACCGACACCGACGGGCTGATGGTCGCGGGAGCGTGTGGGGATATGTCGCAGGCGGTCCGGCTCGCGGCGCGGCTGGTGCCTGATGTCGTGCTGCTCGACCTGCTACTTCCCGAGCATGAGGTGGGTCTCACGCTGCTGCGTCACCTCTGCGGCCGTGGGCTGGCCGTGGTCGTCCTCAGCGCTCGTGGCGGCCTGCGCGTCCAGGCACTGCACGCCGGTGCCGCGGCGTTTTTGGAGAAGGGTTGCCAGCCGGACGCCATCGTCGCCGCCCTGCGGAGCAGCGCCATCATGTCGAGGCCGCCTTCCCGGCTATGACCCTACGCGGCGTGGCGCGGGCTTGCCGGCACTGCAGCTGTGCCCCAGTCCCTCGCCGGCCCCAGTCCCGCGCCGTCGGGGTCATCCGCTGTCCCCGGACGCTATGCCCTCCTGTACCGCCCACAGCGCGGCTTGAGTGCGGGAGGCCACCCCGAGCTTGGCGAGGATGTTGCTGACATGCGTGCGTGCAGTGCGCTCGCTGACCACCAGCGCTGTGGCGATCTGTCTGTTCGAGCGGCCGTCGGCGATCAGCGTCAGCACCTCCCGCTCCCTCGGGGTCAAGGTAACCGCCCCTACGTGCGGCGCGCGCAGCGCGGCAGTGAGTTGACGCGTGACCGCGGCGTCGAGATGCATCTCGCCGCGCACAGCGGCGCGGATCGCGCTCGCGAGTTCGTCGGCCTCGGCGTCCTTGAGCACGTAACCCGAAGCGCCGGCCTCCAACGCGGCTCGGACTTTCGCCTCCTCGATGAAGCTGGTCACCACGACCACCTCCACCGCGGGGAATCGCTCCTTGAGTGCCCGGGTGGCCTCGACGCCGTCCATGACCGGCATCAGCAAGTCCATGAGCACCACGTCGGGCAGCTGCCCGGTGGGTTCGAGGACAGCGATGCGGTCCAGCGCCTCCCGCCCATTGGCAGCTTCGCCTACCACGTGGATGTCATCGAGCAGACTGAGGTACGCGCGCATCCCGCGGCGCACGATTCCGTGGTCGTCGACCAGGAAAACCCGGATGTGGGGCTCGGCACCGGTGCTGACGTCGGTCACGTCGGGTCTGCTTCGGCGATAGCTGGGGACACGTCCGCGGGAGGGCCCACGCGGGCACTGCGCGCCAGCCGCACGGTCAGTGTGGTCCCCGCGCCTGGCGCGCTTCGGATGGTGAGGTCGGCTCCGATGGCGGCGGCGCGATCGGTCATCGTGCCGATCCCGAGGTGACCAGGGTGTTCGACGGGCGTGTGGAAGCCGCATCCGTTGTCGTCAACGGTGACGGTCACCGCGGTCGGCACGGCGTGCACGGTGACCGCGGCGAGGCTCGCGGCGGCATGCTTGATGGTGTTGTGCAGCGCCTCCTGCACAATGCGGTACAGGTGCTCCTCGGCGTCATCCGGCAGATCAAGCCGCTCGCCCGGCCCGTCGACGGTGATGGGCAGGGCTTCCCTCGCGGTGAGGGCCGCGGCGTGTTTCCGGATGGCAGCAACCAGGCCCTCCTCCGCCAGCGCTTTGGGCCGCAGCTCGAAGATGAGCGCCCGCATCTCCGCGAGGGCTCCCTGACTCAGCTCGTGCAGCTGGGTGATGTTGCGAGTCAACGGGTGGTGCTCGTCGACACCGTCGCGCTCCAGTGCCAACTCAGCTGCCCGGGCGTGCAGGGTGATGGAGAACAGTGCCTGTGACACCGAGTCGTGCAGCTCGCGGGCGATCCGCGCGCGCTCCTCGCTGGCGGCCTGCTGGGCCCGGTGGGCGCGCAACTCCTCCTCCGCCTGCTTCCGCGCGGTCAGGTCGAAGATCACCCCGTCCAACCAGATGGCGGCCCCTGCGCGGACGAGCTCACCGCGTTCAAGGACGCAGCCCACGCTGCCGTCGGCGCACACGATGCGGTACTCCAGGCTGAACGGCCGCCCCGCGTCGGTGGCGGTTCGCACGGACGTCTGCACCTCATCCCGGTCATCCGGGTGGATGACGCTGGCG
>JBOHFW010000212.1:0-7100 GCA_050699835.1 Pseudonocardiaceae bacterium
GTCTAGTTCACGGACTGTGGCAACACCAAGCGTGCCTCCTGAACCAAACGCGCTGGCCTACGACCACCGAACCCTTGGAATCGATCATCTAGGTTCGGACGTGTGTCCCTTCATTTCAACGAGTACAAAACGCTACTGAGCGTGCGGTTCAACGCCAACACCTTAAACGCAAAGTACGTCCCGGACGTGTATCGCATGGCGCAGACGTTCGGAATCAACGAAACCGAGTTCGCGCCCGACCGATTCCGGCTCGATCCAAAAATAGAACGACCGGGCGCGGTGGTACAGTACAGTAGGCCATTTACGGACACCACTCGGTTTACCAGTGATTCTTCTGGGCTCGCGCCTCAAACAGGAAAATAGCCGCCGAAATCGACACATTCAGGGAGTCAGCTGAACCCAGCATGGGGATGAACACCCGCTCGTAACCCGCCTCATACCATGGCTTTGGAATACCGTAACGCTCCGCACCGAGAACGAACGTCGTGCGACTGTTCGAATAGTCGAACGACCGATAATTCTTTGCATCGACAGTGTCCGCCAAATAAACGTTCACACTGTTCGACTGAAGCCAGCCGATCGCGTCTTCGGTGCGCTCGAAATCCAGAACGGGCATCTTCAGGACCATTCCCTGACTGGCCCGGAAGACCTTCGGATGCGTCAGCCTCGTGCGCCGATTCGTCAACACAAGACAGTCGGCACCGGCCGCGTCCAACGTCCGGATCAGCGTCCCCAGGTTGCCGGGAATCTCCATGCCATCGGCAACCATGATCAGTGACGACTCACCAAGCCGTAGGTCCTGTGGCTCCCGTATGGGTAACTGCGCGATCGAGAACAGCCCGTCCGGCTTGTCCCGCTCGGAGATCCGCGCCAACGTCTTCTCCGACACCTGGTAGGCCAGATGCGCCTGCTCCGCCAGCTCCACCGCCCGCATGCGCGCCTCGTCACCGTAGGCGGCTTCCGGGCACCACAGGAACGTGTCGATGAAGACATCGTGCTCCAGCAGGAGGTTGTGCGCCCACAACCCCTCAGCGATGATCATCCTGCGGGGATTCGGCGCGGTGTTGCGCTGGATCGCCAGCACCTGCCTGATCTTCGGATGCTGCGGACCGATCTGCTTGAGTTCCATCGCTTCTGATTATCAACGCCCCTGGTTCACTCGCCCCAATCAGTCAGCCTAGTCAGCTCGCCGCTGGTGGCATCCATTTCGCCAGTCAGCTAGTAACTCACTGGGCAACTCAAAGTATCAGTGCCGGGGTGCGCAGAGGAGTCAACTCCGCTGTGGGATGCCGAGGCGGTAGCGCAGGCTGTCCAGTTCCCCCACCTGGCGCCGCGCACGCCGGTGCAGAATGCGCACCAGGTCCCGGGCGATCGGTCGTTGCGGATCCGGGTCGGGGTCAGCAAGTCCGCGGTGTCCAGGTGCCGGATCGCCTCGGCGTCGCGCGGCGCGCCGTCCTGCACCAGCGCCCGGCGGTGAGCACCCGCGACGCGCGGCCCCGTGCAGTCAGCCGCATCAGTTGCAGCGACCAGCAAAATCGGCCGAAGCCGATCAGTCCGGGGTCTTCATGACGACGGGCCATGTCGTATCCGCGTCGGGTCGCCGAGACTGCCAGGTCGAAATTCCCGGCGACCCGTTCCGCGGCCGCTGCACTGATGACCTGCGCTTAGGACCCTCGGAGGCAGCTCATACCCTGTCGAATAAGCAGCTCTGCAGAACCGGTACCATCGCGCCGTCTACACCGCCGAGGCTCGTAAGTCTGGCCGTGGCGCCGCACAGAGCTGCACCTCCACTACTCTTGAGGGGATTTGTGATGGCCGTCGCCGAATCCGCACCGTCCAACGGCATGGGTGTCACCGGTTTGGTGACCGGTATCATCGGCGCATGCCTGGCATGGGTCCCCGGCCTGGGCATGATCTTAGGCATTCTGGGCATTGTGTTCGGCGGTATCGGTCTGTACTACGCAAGCCAGGGCAAAGCAACTAACAAGGGCATGTCGATCGCCGGCCTCGTACTCGGCATCTTCGCTGTCGCATTCTGGCCGGTTACGTTCCTCATCGTCGGAGCCTCCGCGGCCGGTGCTGCCGGTAGCTGACTTTGGGATCGAGAGTGGCGCCAGGAGCGTCAGGACAGGTACTCCGCGATGCGGTCGCGGACCGCATCGCGGCGGAGTTTGCCTGAGGGTGTCTTGGGGAGGGCGGCCGGTGGCAATACCACCACCGCGCCGGGGCGCAGGCCGACCGCGTCGAGCACCCGGGCGGCGATCTCCTTGCGCAGGATGCGCTCGGCCTCCGGGTCTCCCACCCGGGTGGACTCGACGGCCACCGCGAAGGACTCCCGGCGTGCGCCGGCGTCGAGGCGGACCGCCACGACATTGCCCGGGCGAACACCGTCGACCCGTCCCGCGGCGCGCTCGATGTCGATCGGATAGATGTTGCGCCCGCCCATGATGATGACGTCCTTGCGCCGGCCGCAGACCACGACGTCACCCTCGGCGAGGTAGCCCTCGTCGCCGGTGTCCAGCCACCCCTCGGGATCCTGGGCAGCCAGGGGTCCGGTCGTGGTCAGGTACTCGCGGGTCACCGACTCGCCGCGCAGCTGGATCCGGCCGACGTCACGCTCACCGAACAGCTGACCGTCCTCGCCGACCACCCGCACCTGTATCCCGCGCAACGGCGGTCCCAGCCGGGGGAACGCCCGGACATGCGACGCGGAGGGCTCAGCTGGTTCGGCCCGGCGCCGGGTCTCCAGCGCATCGGCGTCCACGGTGTCCACCTGCATGCCGACCCCCCACGGCGCGAAGGAGACCCCGAGTGTCGTCTCGGCCATCCCGTAGGCACACACCGTGCAGGTTTCCGGCAGCCCGAACCGGGCTCCCGCCGCGGTAAAGGACCGGACCGCGGCCGGGTCGATGGGCTCGGCGCCGTTGAGCGCGAAGCGCAGGCTGGACAGGTCGTACTGCTCATCGGTGGTGGCCAGCCGGCGAGCCAGCAGGGCGTAGCCGAAGTTCGGTGCCGCGGTGATCGTGCCGCGGTGCCGGCTGATCAGCTCGGCCCACAGCAGCGGGTGGGAGATGAAATCCGCCGGGGTGACCTTGACCAGCTCCAGGCCCAGCGCCATCGGGATGGTGAGGAACCCGACCATGCCCATGTCGTGGAACAGCGGCAGCCAGGACACCATCACGTCGTTGGCTGGATCAAGGTCCGCAGCCTGCATCATCGCGGTCATGTTGGCGTAGAGGTTGCCGTGGGTGATCCGGACGGCCTTGGGTTCGGCGCTCGAGCCGGAGGTGAGCTGCAGCAAGGCGGTGTCGTCCTCGTCCACCGGCACCGGCGCGGCGAGTGGTGGGACGGCGGGGTGATCGAGGGCAGTGAGCATCAGGTAACCGATCCCGCGCTGGTCCAGCAGCGGGGCAAGCCGGTCGAAGGGCGAGCCGAGGAGCACCAGCTTGGCGTCGATCATGCCGAGCGTCCGGACTGTGTCGGCGGCCCAGCTGGCCAGATCAGCCCGCGGGGTGGGTTGGTGCAGCATGGTCACGCTGCCACCGGCCAGCCAAACTCCCTGCACCGCGGGAGCGATCAGCGCGGGGTCACCGGCCAGCACCGCAACCGCGTCACCGTGCTGGACACCGGGCGCGGCGGTGCCGATCAGCGACCCGGCGGCCCGGCGGGCCTTCTGGTGCACCTCGGTCCAGGTGGTGCGGCACGGCTGGGTGGGCTCACCGGTGGTCATGCCGCGGTCGGACCGGGACGGTGAATCAGGCGCCCCGTGCGTCAGGAGGGTGTCGAGGAACCTACTCACAACCAGTCACCTTACGGCCGTGCTGGGCAGACCCGCATCTCAACCGGCGGCGTCGGCGACTTCCAGCCAGCGGGTCTCCAGATCATCCTTCGCGGCCAGTACCGCGCGAAGCTCACCATCCAGTTCCCGGAACGCAACAGGATCGGCGGCCCGCTGGACGATCTGCTGCTGCAGGTCGGCTTCTCGACCCGCCAACCGCTCGAGCTGGCGTTCCAACCGGGCCAGTTCCTTGCGCGCGGCCCGCTGCCCGGCGGCCTGGCTTGGGGGCGCTCCCGAAGCGGATCCGGTGACAGCGGGGAGGGCAGCGCTGGTGTGCCGGGCGAGATACTCCTCGATACCGCCGGGCAGGTGGGTGATCCGCCCGCCACCAAGCAGTGCAACCACCGTGTCGCAGACCCGTTCGATGAGGTAGCGGTCGTGAGAGACGACGACCATGGAGCCGGGCCAGCCATCCAACAGGTCCTCCAGTTGCTGGAGGGTGTCGATGTCCAGGTCGTTGGTGGGCTCATCGAGCAGCAACACATTCGGCTCGGACATCAACAGCCGGGTCAGCTGCAGCCGGCGCCGCTCCCCGCCGGACAGCTCCGCCACCGGCGTCCACTGCCGCGCCGCCGGGAACCCGAGCCGCTCAGCCAGCTGCGAGGCGGACAGCTCGTGGCGACCGACCACGATCCGGTTGGCGATCTCCTGCACCGCCTCCAGCACCCGCAACGACTCAGGTAGGTCCTCCAGCTCTTGCCTCAGGTACGCCAGCCGGACCGTCTGGCCCTGCACGCGGCGCCCCGCCGCCGGTTCCAGCTCCCCCGCCAGCAGCCGCAGCAGCGTGGTCTTGCCCGAGCCGTTGACGCCGACCAGCCCGATCCGCTCACCGGGCCCGATCCGCCACATCGCGCCGTCCAGCAACGGGCGGCCATCGATGGTGACCGTCACGTCCTCCAGCTCCAGCACGGTGCGGCCCAGCCGGCGGCGCGCGAAGGCGGCCAGCTCGACGGTATCGCGCGGCGGGGGTACCTCGGCGATCAGCGCCTCGGCGGCCTCGATGCGGTAGCGCGGTTTGGAGCTGCGCGCGGGGGGCCCCCGGCGCAGCCAGGCGAGTTCCTTGCGGGCTAGGTTGCGCCGCCGGTCCTCGGCCGCGTCCGCCTGCCGGGCCCGCTCGGCCCGGGCGTAGATCCAGTCTGCGTAGCCGCCGTCGTAGCCCTCCACTCGACCGTTGGTGATCTCCCAGGTCCGGGTGCACACGGTGTCGAGGAACCACCGGTCGTGGGTCACCACGACTACGGCGCATCGCCGGGCCAGCAAGTGCTCGGCGAGCCACCGCACACCCTCGACGTCAAGGTGGTTGGTCGGCTCGTCGAGCATCAGCAGGTCGAGTTCGGGAACCAGCGCGGCGGCCAGCGCGACCCGGCGCCGCTCCCCACCGGATAGGCCGGCCACCGAGCGGTCCAGTCCCAACGCCGGGATGCCCAGCCCTTCGAGCACGTCGCGCACCCGCGCATCAGCGGCCCACTCGTGCTCGGCGCTGACTCCCAGCACCGTGTGGCGCACGGTGGCCTGCGTGGGCAGTTCGGTGCGCTGGGTGAGCACCGCGGCGCGTAGTCCGCTGGCCTGGCTCACCCGGCCTTCCTCCGGCGGCTGGAGACCAGCGAGTACTTCCAGCAGGGTGGTCTTGCCGCCACCGTTGAGTCCTACGACGCCGATCCGATCGCCCTCATCGACGCCGAGCGAGACGGTGCGCAGCAGCGGGCGGACCCCGTAGGACTTCGAGACCGCCTCCAGGTTAACCAGGTTGGCCATCAGGCGCGCGTGAGGGGCTCGGGGGGCGGTACCGGGCGCGGGTCCTCCACGATCCGGGCACCGGGCACCGGACCGCTGGCCACCCGGACCGTCCGGCACACGCCGGCACCAGCCAGCTCGGCAGCAACGCGGATCGCGGCGTCAGCGTCGGTGCACAGGAACGCGCAGGTCGGGCCGGATCCGGACACGATGCCGGCCAGCGCCCCCGCATCCACCCCGGCCCGCAGGGTGCGGCGTAACGTGGGACGCAGCGACACCGCGGCGGCTTGCAGGTCGTTGCCCAGCAGTAACGCCAGGCGTCGAGGATCACCGGAGGCCAGCGCTTCCAGCAGTGGCTCGGCGTCGCCGAGCCACTGTGGCGAGGAACCCTGTGGTGATGAAGCCTGAGCGCGAAGCCGATCCAACTCCCGGTAGACCTCCGTAGTCGACAAGCCACGGTGGTCCAGCGCGATCACCCAGTGGAAGGTGTGCCGAGTCAGCACCGGCACCAGGGACTCGCCCCGTCCGGTACCCAGCGCGGTGCCGCCGCACAACGCAAAGGGCACATCGCTGCCCAATCTGGCGGCCAGGCCGGCCAGCTCTTCGCGGCCCAGCTCCAGGCGCCACAGCCCGGCCAGCGCGACCAGAGTGCCCGCGGCGTCCGCACTGCCACCGGCCATCCCGCCAGCCACCGGGATGGCTTTGCGCAGCACAACCCGCACGGTAGGCCGGCGCCCGACGTGCTCGGCGAGCAGCAGCACTGCACGCCACGCAAGGTTGCTCCGATCGGTGGGCACCGTTCCGGCACCCTCGCCGTACACCTGCACACCGGGCTCGTCGGTGGCCGCGACGGTCACCTCGTCCACGATGGACACCGCATGGAACACGCTGACCAGCTCGTGGTAACCGTCCCAGCGCAGGTTGCCTACGCCCAGGTGGAGGTTGACCTTGGCGGGGGCGCACACGGTAACTGGTTGCGGGACGACGGCGAGCACATCACCAGGGTACGTGCGCGGGCGTTATGAGCCTTTTCGGTCTGCTCAGCGCCGCGCCGCGCAGATCCGGGCGAAGTCCTCGACGGTCAGCAGCTCACCACGAGCGCTCGGATCGACTCCGGCGGCGCGCAGCACCTGCTCGGCGATGGCCGCTGTTCCTGCCCACTCGGCCAGGGCGGCTCGCAGGGTCTTGCGTCGCTGCGCGAACGCGGCATCGATCAGCGCGAAGACCTGCTCTCTGGGCACTGTGGACGGTGCCGGGCGGCGTCTCAACGCGACGAGACCGGAATCCACGTGGGGCACCGGCCAGAACACCGCGCGGGGGATCTGCCCGGCGCGGCGGACCTCGGCGAACCAGGCCGCCTTGACGCTGGGAGCGCCATAGCATCGGGTGCCCGGCGGCGCAGCCAGCCGATCGGCCACCTCGGCCTGCACCATCACCAGCCCGCGGCGCAGGCTCGGCAGCTCGGTCAGCAGGTGCAGCAGCACCGGAACGCCCACGTTGTAGGGCAGATTTGTGACCAGCGCGGTGG
>JBOHFW010000213.1:0-12412 GCA_050699835.1 Pseudonocardiaceae bacterium
CGACGGCCTGATCGCGCTGGCGCTGAGCGACACCGACGGGCCGGTCAACCTCGGTAACCCCGATGAGCGGTCGGTCCTGGAGATCGCCGAACTGATCGCTGCCCTCGCCGGGGTGGAACCGGACATCGATTTCCGGCCGGGCCTGCTGGACGATCCCTGGCAGCGTTGTCCCGACATCCGGCTGGCCCGTAGCCTGCTGGGCTGGGAGCCGGCGATCTCGACCGTGGACGGCCTCGGCCGCACTCTGGAATGGTTCCGGGAAGCGGCCGCCGACCGGGAGGACAGCGACCTATCACTGACCGGGTCAGGGGCTCGGCAAAGGTCATGAGCGACCTCGTACACACGCTGCACGGCATCGCCGGGACCGCTCCCGACCGGCCGGCGTTGACATTCGTTGATTACGGCGCGAGCCGGGACGGAGTCGCGGTTACCGCGAGCTTCGGTGAGCTGGACCAGCGGGCCCGCGCCCTGGCGGTCCGGCTCGCCGGGGAGTTCGGACCGGGCACCTGCGCCGCCATCCTGTGCCCGCACAGCCCCGACTACGTGGTCGCGTTCCTCGGGTGCCTGTACGCGGGCGTCGTGGCGGCACCGCTCTTCCCGCCCGACCAGTTCCGCGGCAACCTGGGCCTGACGGCGATCCTGGCCGACTTCCAGCCCCGGTGCCTACTCACCACGGCGGACGTGCAGGGCGACGTGGCGGCCCTGCCCGCGCCGGGCGGACCGGCCCTGGTGATCGTCGACGAGCCGGGCGGCGAGGACGCCGACGCGGACCGCTGGGAGGCACCCGATCTGGAGGCGCAACCGCTGGCGTACGTCCAGTACACTTCCGGCTCCACCCGCGTCCCCGCCGGGGTCCGCATCACGCACCGCAACCTGATGGCCGCCGTCGCCCAGATGCGCGAGCGGTGGGAGTACACCGAGGACAACGTCGGGGTGTCCTGGCTGCCCTACTTCCACGACATGGGGCTGGTGTCGGGCATCGCGCTCCCGCTCGGCTCGGGCGGGCGCGCGGTGCACCTGACCCCGTACGCGTTCATCCAGCGCCCGTACCGCTGGCTGCGGCTCATCTCCGAGTACCGGGCCGACTGGTCCGCCGCCCCCAACTTCGCTCTCGACCTGTGCATCCGTCGGGTGACCGAGGAACAGAAGGGGCGGCTGGACCTCAGCGGCCTCGGCGTGCTGTGCAACGGCGCCGAACCAATCCGGCTGGCCAGCCTGGAGGCGTTCTCGGCGGCGTTCGAGAGCGCCGGGTTCTCCCCCGCAGCGCACTCCGCCGGGTACGGGCTGGCAGAGGCGACGCTGACCGTGACCTCGTCGATCGGCGGGGTGGTCGTGGGCACGTTCGACCGCGCGGCGCTGGGCGTCGGGCGGGTGCGGCCGTGCCCAAGGGACGACCCGATGGCATGGCGGATCGTCTCGGCCGGCACCCCGCTGCCGGGTGTGACCGTCCAGATCGTCGATCCAGTGACCCGCGCGGCCGTGCCCGCCGGGGCCGCCGGCGAGATCTGGGCGCGGGGCCCGAACGTCGGCGACGGTTACTGGGACCGGCCCGAGCGCACCGCCGAGGTCTTCGGCGGGTGCCTCGCCGGAGCGCCCAGACGGGGCGAGGAGCCCTGGCTGCGCACCGGAGACGTGGGTTTCCTGCACGAGGGCGAGCTCTACATCACCGGCCGCATCAAGGACCTGATCATCGTGGATGGCCGCAACCACTACGCGGCGGATCTGGAGATCACCATCGTGCACGCCGACCCGGAGCTGCGGCCGCGCACCGTAGCGGCGTTCGGCGTCGACGGCGAGGGCGACGAGCGGCTGGTGGTCCTGGCGGAGCTGCGCCGCGACGTCATCGACGACCCCTGGTGCCACGACCGGTTCCGGCGCGCGGCACGCCGGGCGCTGGCGACCCACCACGGGGTGGAGCCACACGACGTGGTACTGGTGCCACCGGGCGCGCTGCCCCGTACCACCAGCGGGAAAGTGCGCCGCGGGACCTGCCGCGAGCGCTATCTGGACGGCGGGTTCGCGGCCGCCGAGGACCTGCGATGACCGCGCTCGACGAGCCCGGCCTGCGCCGGTGGCTCACCGCCGAGTTGGCCGAACGGCTGCGGACGCCTGAACAGGACATCGACGTGCACCGGCCGCTGGAGGAGTACGGCCTGCAGTCGCGCGACGCGGTCGTGCTCTCCGGGATGCTGGAGGATCTGCTCGATCGTTCACTCGACCCCACGCTCGTCTTCCGCTATCCGACCGTCGCCACCATCGCGGAGTTCCTGGCCCGCCCGCAGAGCGCGGCGAGCAAGGCGCCGGATCCGGCCGCGACAGCTGGAGACGCGAGCCCCGCAGCGGCCCGCGAAGCGATCGCGATCGTGGGCCTGGGCTGCCGGTTCCCCGGCGGGGTGGACTCCCCCGAAGCGTTCTGGGAACTGCTCATTTCGGGCCGCGACGGTCTCGGGGAGTTACCCCCAGGGCGATGGCAGATCGACCCGCCGCTCGCCGTACCGACCAGGGGCGGCTTCCTGGACGCCGTGGCGGGCTTCGATGCCGCGCACTTCCAGATCCCGCCGCACGAGGCCGCCGCCATAGATCCCCAGCAGCGGCTCCTGCTGGAGGTGGCCTGGGAGGCACTGGAGCATGCGGGCGTGCCGCCGCGCTCGCTGGAGGGCACCGAGACCGGGGTCTTCGTCGGTGCGTCCACGCTGGACTACGGCTACCTGAGCATGGCTGACCCGGAGGCCGTCGAGGCCTGGACGGGCACCGGATCCTCGCTCGGCGTCATCGCCAACCGGCTGTCGTACCTGCTGGGACTGGAGGGGCCGAGCATGGTGGTCGACACCGCCTGCTCGGCCTCTTTAGTGGCGGTCCACCTCGCCGCACGGAGCCTGCTGGCCGGCGAGTGCCGGCTGGCAGTCGCGGGCGGGGTCAACCTGATGCTGCATCCCGCCGTGACGATGGCCTTCGAGAACGCGGGGATGCTGGCCCCCGACGGCCGGTGCAAGACCTTCGACGCCGCCGCCGACGGCTTCGTCCGCGGCGAGGGCTGCGGCGTGGTCGTGCTCAAGCGCCTGTCGCACGCGCTCGCCGACGGTGACCGGATCCTGGCCACGATGCTCGGCAGCGCTGTCAACCAGGACGGCCGCTCCAACGGGCTGACGGCGCCCAACCCGCGCTCCCAGGCCAAACTGCTGCGCCGCGCGTATGCGGACGCCGGCATAGACCCGGGCTCAGTCGGGTACGTGGAGGCACACGGCACCGGCACCGAACTGGGCGACCCGATCGAGGCCGGGGCACTCGGTGAGGTGCTGTCCGTGCGGGACGCGGCGGCCGGGCCCTGCCTGGTGGGGTCGGTGAAGACCAACCTCGGTCACCTGGAGGCCGCGGCGGGCATCGCCGGCCTGATCAAGACGGTGCTGGCACTGTGGCGGGCGGAGGTCCCGCCGTCGTTGCACTTCGGCTCGCCCAACCCGCACATCCCGTTCGACGAGCTGCGTCTGCGGGTGGCCGTCGAGCGCATGCCCTGGCCCGGGAGCGGGGAGCGCCCGCGCCGTGCAGTGGTCAGCGCCTACGGCTTCGCCGGGACCATCGCCCACGTCCTGCTGGAGGAGGCTCCGGCCGGTGCGCCGGGCGATCCCGCCGAGGGCGGCCGGGCCGAGCCGCAGGCGGCGGTCTTCCCGCTGTCGGCGGGATCGGAGGCGGCGGTACGAGCCGCAGCCGAACGGCTGGCAGGCTGGCTCAAGGGCCCCGGCCGGACGGTCCCGCTCGCTGACGTGGGACACACGCTTGCGCTGCGCCGTTCCCACGAACGGGTCCGGCTGACCGTCGTCGCGCGGGACCGCGCGGAGCTGATCGAGGCGCTCGGCGGCGAGCCGAAGATCGGGGTGGCACGGGCCGATGTGCGCGCGCCGGTCTGGGTGTTCTCCGGCCAGGGCTCGCAGTGGGTGGGCATGGGCCGTGAACCGCACGCCGGCGAGGCGGCCTTCCGCAAGGTGATCGAAGAGCTGGAGCCCGTCGTCAAGGCCGAGTCCGGCTTCTCCCTGACCGAGGTCCTGGAGCGCGCGGACGAGACCGCGGCGCACGGGATCGACGTCATCCAGCCCACGGTGTTCGCCACCCAGCTCGGGCTCGCGGCCGTATGGCGCGACCACGGGGTCGCCCCCGGGGCGGTAATCGGCCATTCCATGGGCGAGGTCGCCGCGGCCGTGGTGGCGGGGGCACTGTCCCCGGCCGACGGCGCGCGGGTGATCTGCCGGCGATCGCGGCTGCTAGCGGGCGTCGCGGGGCGGGGCGCGATGGCCGCGGTGGAGGCCCCCGAGCCGGAGGTAACCGCGCTCATCGACGAGGTCGGGCTCTCCGCCGCGGTCACGGTGGCCGTCATCGCCGGTCCCGGCTCCGCCGTCGTGTCGGGGGGCACCGCGTCGGTCCGGCGGCTGCTGGCCCTGCTCGGCGAGCGCGGGATCGAGGCGCGCGAGGTGGAGGTGGACGTCGCCTCGCACTCCCCCCAGATGGACCCCTTGCTCGAACCGCTCGTCGAGCGGCTCGACGGCCTCTCTCCCGGCCGCCCGAAGATCGCGTTCTACTCCACCGTGTCCGGCGACCCGCGCGCGGATGCGGTGTTCGACGGCCGCTATTGGGCCGCCAACCTGCGCCGGCCGGTCCGGCTCGCCGACGCCGTCAGCGCCGCCGCCGAAGACGGCCACGAGGTCTTCATCGAGGTCAGCCCGCACCCGGTGCTCACCCGCGCCGTGGCAAGCACGCTCGAGGCCAGCGGCGCTGGGGATCCGCTAGTGCTCCCGACCGTCCATCGCGAGTTCGGCCTACGGCGGACGCTGCTCGCAGGATTGGGCGCTCTGCATCGGGCAGGCCTGCCGATCGGATGGGACCGCTTGTTCCCGGGCGGCAGGCCGGCCGACCCGCCGACCATCTCCTGGGACCGGCGCCCGTACTGGATCGACACCCCCTCGCCCGGCCCGTCCGCCCGTACCGGCAGGTCTCCGGCCGGCTGGCTCTACCACCTGACCTGGCAGCCCGAGCCACTCCCGCAGCGGGTGGCGGGCAGGCAGGGACGGTGGCTGCTGCTCGCCGACCGGGGCGGGACCGCCGAGGCCCTCCAACGGCAGCTGGTCGCGGCGGGGACGCGGGCGACGGTCGTTCCGGCGGAGCGGCTCGATGAGATCGGGCCGCTCGACGGCATCGGCACGGTCGTCCACTGCGGTGCGCTCGACGCCGATGGCCACGCCGGTGACGATCCCGAACGCGCTCAGCGGCTCGCCGCCGAGGTCTCGAGGCTGATCCGGCGGCTCACCGAGGCTGGACGGCCGCCCGCGCTGTGGCTGGTGACCCGCTTCGCCCAGGCGGTGGGCGGGGAGCCCAGGATCAACCCGGCACAGGCCACAGTCTGGGGCATCGGACGATGCCTCGCCGTCGAGCATCCCGAGCTGTGGGGCGGCCTGATCGACCTCGACGACGCCGACCCGGCCGCGGCGGCGGCACTGGTGCTGATGGAGGCGGGGGCCGCGGCGGAGCAGCAGGTCGCCCACCGCGCCGGGATCCGCTACTCGGCACGGGTGCGCCGGACCCAGCCGCCCGCGCCGAACGACCGCGCCTTCATCCCTGAGGGCAGTCATCTGGTCGTGGGCGGCACCGGGCGGATCGGGCCGCACCTGCTCGGCCATCTCGCGGACCGGGGCGTCCGCCACCTGGTGGTCGTCTCCCGCAAAGGCCTGCGGGGCGCGTCCGCCACCAAGGCCGCCGCGCTGCGCGAACGCGGCGTGACCGTGACCGACATCGCGGCCGATGTCGCCGACGAGCGGGAGATGGCGACGGTGTTCGCCCGCTTCGGCGCCGACCTGCCGCCGCTGCGGGGCGTCTATCAGGCCGCCGTCGAGGGGAACCTGGCCACGGTCACGGAGCTGGACGAAGCGGGGATCGCCGCGATGTTCAGCGCCAAGGTGACCGGCACCGCCGTGCTGGACCGGCTCACGGCCGGGCATCCGGTGCGCACCTTCCTGTGCGTCTCCTCCACGACCGCGCTGCTGGGCTCGCGGATGCTCGCCCACTACGCGGCCGCGAACTGCTTCGCCGAGGCCATCGCGCACGCCCGTGCCGCGCGGGGGCTGCCCGCCCGGACCCTGAACTGGGGTCCCTGGTACGACGGGCACGGCGACGGGCCGCACCGCGAGATCATTGAGCAGTCCGGGATGCGCCTGATGCCCGCCGCGCTCGCAATCGCCGCCCTGGACCACCTGCTCGACGGCGCAGGCACGCAGCTCATGGTGGCGGACGTGGATTGGCCGCAGCTCTACGAGGCGTACTCCGCGCGCACCGCCCTGCCGATCGTGGCCGACCTGGTCCCCAGGGCCCTGGTCGCCCCTGAGCCCGTCCGACCCGCAGGGTCGGGCCGGACGGTGGAGGCCGAGGATCGCCGCACGTGGGTGCAGGAGCAGATCGGCGCGATCGTCGCCAAGGTGCTCAAGTTCTCCGGCCCCGCCGGGCTCGACCCCCGGCAGAACTTCTACGAGCTGGGGCTCGATTCCCTCATGGGGGTCGTGGTCCGCAAGCGGATCGCCAAGCGCATCGGCTGCACGCTCGCCGCCAAGGCCCTCTTCCAGTACCCGAGCGTGGCGGAGCTGACCGAGCACGCGCTGGAAGTACTCGACCGGACGGCACCGAACAACCCCGAGACAACCGAACCCACGTGAAAGAGGAACCGGACATGGCACGCACCAGGCAGGAGATCCAGACCGAGCTGGACGCGATCGTCGAGGACATCACCGGCATCAACGCGGCCGAGATCACCCCGGACAAGCAGTTCATCGACGACCTCGACATCGACTCGCTGGCCATGGTGGAGATCGGCGTCGCCCTCCAGGACGTCTTGGGCGTGGAGGTCCCGGACGACGACCTCGCCAAGATGAAGACGGTCGGGGACCTCCTCGACTACGTGGAGCGCACCCAGGTCGCGGCCTGAGCCAAGCGCTTCTCGACATGGCGGGCCCAATCCGGCAGGAGCCGCTCGTCCACCTCGTGCCGCAGCACCGAGTACAGCTCCTGGGCGCCCTGGGCGCGGGCCCAGGCGGCGGTCCTGGCCAGGCCCTCCTCCAGCGGGGTGTCCTTCCAGTCGCCCATCAGCTCCCTTGCGAGAGTGCTGTCGGTGTAGGCGACCCGCACCTCGTCGCGGACGGGCAGGTGCACGATGGGATGGTCGGGCACGCTCATCGCGGCACGCACGGCGTGAGCCAGTTCGAGGACTGTGGAAGTGCGGTCGGCGCCGATGTTGAGCACCCGGCCCCACACCGCCGGCGTCCGCGGGGCGGCGGCGAGCCGGTCCACGATGTCGCGGACGTAGGTGAAGGCGCGCACCTGGCCGCCATCGCCGTACACCGTGATCGGCTCGTCCCGGAGGATCTGGTTGAGAAAGATCGCGACCGCGTTGCGATAGGGGTCGCGCATGTTTTGCCACTCGCCGTAGACATTGTGCAGCCGTACCGCCAGGAATGGCAGCTCCTGCACCCGCATGGTGACCTCGAGTTCGCGTTCGCAGGTGAGCTTGGCGATACCGTAGCTGTCCACCGGATCGGGGATATCGGACTCGCGCATCGGGGTCCGCCCGGAACCGTAGACCGCGACCGACGAGGTGAACAGAAAGAAGCCTACCCCGCCGTTCAGCGCGGCGTTCACCAGGTTGATGGTGCCGAGCACGTTCGTCTCATAGTTGAAGCGTTTGACGGCATGACTGATCCCCTCCGCAGCGAATGCCGCCAGATGGAACACGCCGTCGAACCGGCGCCGTTCGAACAGCCCGTCCACCAGGGCGGTGTCACAGATCGAGCCGGCCACCAATTCCGCCTCGCCAACCCGTTCCCGGGTGCCTCCGGACAGGTCGTCGAGCACCACCACCCGGTGCCCTTCGCGCACCAGCGACTCCACCAGGTAAGAGCCGATGAAACCGGCCCCACCAGTGACCAGATATTGCGCCATGCCGCCTCCGTGAAGACTGCCGATCGAACATTGTCCAGCACCCTGACTTTGGCATTCAGAAGCGCCGTCCGGCAAGATAATCTTTTCACCAGATAACTGTGATATCAGTGTTGCTCGATCCGGTTTGTGGAGTGACGTTATGACTGAGACTCGGCACGAGCTGAAACAACGGTTCCTCGCCTCTGTCGAAGCGCGTTCGATCAGGCTCGAGGGACTGCCCACCGAGGCCACAATCGAGATCACCAGCCGCTGCCAGCTGGCGTGCGTGACGTGCCCCCGGGAGACCCTCTTCAAGGACCTCGTGCCCAACCGCGAGATGGAGTGGGAGCTGTTCGAGCGGCTGGCGCACAGGTATGTACCGCACCTGGATTACCTCGACCTGGCTGGGGGTCTGGGGGAGCCGCTGCTCTACTCGCGCTTCGTCGATGCGGTGAAGCTGTCACGCTCTCTCAACCCCGACATCTACCTCTCCCTGTGCACCAACGCCTGCCTGCCGCGGACGGTCCGGGTCCTCACCCCGGTGTTGCCGGACCTCACCGAGCTGCGGATCTCGATCGACGCGGTCGGCGACGGATTCGAGAAGATCGTCCGCCAGCCGGGAGTGTGGCCCACGTTCCGGCGCATCGTCGGCGAGCTGATCCCACTGTGCGCCGAGCACGGTACCCGGCTGCGCTTCAACAGCGTGGTCACCCCGGACAACTTCGACGGGATGCCCGAAGTGGTGGACACCCTCGCCGAGTGGGGCGGGTACTCGCTCTTCATCAACGGGATGAACCTCGCCGCGACCGACATCCCCCTGGACCGGTATGACTTCTACGTTACCGACGAGTACGTCGAGGCGATGGAGGCGCTGGTGGAGCGGGGCCGCCAGCTCGGCATCGAGATCGCCTGGCACGACCAGCGCACCATCACCGGCTTCGAGAGCTGCAAGGCGCTCTGGAACAACTTCTACATCGCCTGGAACGGGTTGCTGGCGGCCTGCTGCGCCAAGCCGTTCACCGAGTTGCTCAACTTCGGGCACGTGGAGAGCCCGAGCCTGGAGGAGCGCATCAACGACGAGCGTCTGACCGAGTTCCGCCGGCTCTCCGTGCTGAACCAGAGCCCCGAGTTCTGCAAGTCGTGCGGGGCCCAGCACCGCGCCCGCGTGCCGGGGAACGCACGATGACCTGGATCCTTGGCGTGAATGTGCCCCCGGTGGGCTGGCACGACACCGCCGGCTGCTTGGTTGACGAGACCGGCCACGTGCACGCCATGGCCGAGGAGGAGCGGTTCACCCGCACCAAGCACGGCGCACACGAGCAGCCGGTGAACGCCGTCTCGTTCTGCCTGGAGACGGCGGGCATCAAGCCGTCCGACGTGGACGTTGTGGCGGTCGGCTGGGACGTGCCGCGGGTGTATGGGGCGCACTCGATGCCGTGGGGCTTCGGCAGCACCGACCGGCTGCTGGACGGCATCGGCCTGGCCGGCCAGTCCCGCCGCCCCGACGTGGTCTTCGTCGACCACCACCGGGCGCACGCAGTGTCCGGTCTGTACGCCTCGGAGGCGGCCGAGGCCGCGATCTTGGTGGTCGACGGCAACGGCGAGGACGAGTCGGCCAGCCTGTTCGAGGCGCGCCGCGGGCGGCCGCTGGTGCGCCGGCGCCGCTGGTCGCGGGCGAGATCCCTGGGGATCATGTACGCGGCCGTCTCGCGGTCGCTGGGCTTCGGGATCCTCGGCGCGGGCAAGACCATGGGCCTGGCCTGCTACGGACGGGACGCCAGTATCGAGCCCTGGCCGCTGCTCGACGAGACCCTCACTCCCCCGTTCGCCTGGACCGACGAGGACACCTACGACCAGGTGCTGGCGGCGTGGACCGAGCACATCGGCAGGCTGCTCGGCCGCACGTCGCTCGACGTCGACACCGACATCCTCAGCAAGGTGCCGGAGGCCGTGCGGCTGGCGTGGAGCGCGCAGCACACGGTGGAACGGGCGATCACCGCGATGGTCGCCCAGGCGCGCGCGGAGACGGGGCTGGAGAACGTCTGCCTGGCGGGCGGGGTGGCGCTCAACTGCTCAGCGAACGGCATGCTCCCGCAGCCCGTCCACGCACCCCCGATCCCGCACGACGCGGGCGTGGCGCTGGGCGCGGCCTGGAGCCTGTGCGACGGGCGGCCCGACGGTCCGCTCGACCCGTACCTCGGCTCACCGATCCTGCGGGCCGGCGAGGAGATCCCGGCCACCTCTGAGCCGCTCCGGGTGGACCGGGTGGTGCAGTTGCTGCGCGGCGGTGCGGTCGGCGCGCTGGCGGTCGGCCGGGCCGAGGTCGGCCCGCGGGCGCTGGGGCACCGGTCGATCGTGGCGCTCCCGTCGAGCACCGCGGTGCGGGACGAGATCAACCTCACCAAGGGGCGCGAGCGCTGGCGGCCGCTAGCCCCGGTGGCGCGGATCGGGGACGCCGGGCGGTTCTGGTCCGAGCGGCCCACGCTGCAGCGTTACATGCTGGGCGCAACCGAGGTGACCGAGGAGGCTCGGGCGGTCATGCCGGCGGCCGTGCACGTGGACGGCTCAGCCCGGGCTCAGGTGGTGGACGAGCGGGCGGGGCTGATCTACGAGGTGCTGAGCGCGCTCTCGGACGCCGGGGTGCCGCCCGTAATGATCAACACATCGCTGAACACGCGTGGCGAGCCCCTGGTCGACACCGCCGCCCAGGCCCTGCGCGCCTATGCGGCGATCGGGCTGGACTTCATCGTGGTGGGCGACCGGCTCGTCGTACGCTGATCGTCCCCTGACGCGCAGACCAGCGCCGGATGGGGCCGGCCTCATGGGCGATGCCCACGGCCACAGCACCCACGTACCAGAGGCCCAGCAGGAATGCGCGGGGCGTACCGCCGCCGTTGCGGTAGCGGCGCCACTCCTTGCGCAGACCATCGCGGCCCTGGCCGCGCCGGACCTCACTACGGCCCTGCCAGTAGGCGCGCCGCGTCAGGTAGCGCACCGACATGCGCTCGGGATGCACGTCGTGCACCACCCCGACATCGGGCAGGACGGTCTCCCGCGCGCCGAGTTCCTTCATGCGGGCGATGAAGCTGGTGTCGTCGCCCGACTCCAGCCGCCGCCCCGTCCGGCCGAGCTTCAGGTCGAAGGTCAGGCCGTAGCGCGCGGCGAACGACGCGTCCACCCCCATACAGGCACCCCAGATCTTCACCGGCGCCCAGGTGGCGTGCCAGCCGAGCAGGTGCATCTGTCCGGTGGTCATGAACCACGGGAGCCTCGACCGTTCCGGGGGCGGCAGCAGCCGCGCCCCGACGACCTCGGCGCCGTCATTGAACGCGTCCCTGATGGCGTCGAGGGCGCGGCGGTCGAGATAGACGTCGTCATCGAGGAAGAGGATCCGCCGGTCAGGATGGGCCGCCAGCACGTGGTTGCGCGCTGCGGACAGGCCCTTGCGCTCGCCTTGGACGTGAACCATGCCGCCCGCAGCGGCGATCTGCTCGCCGACCCGGCGGATCTCCGCTGTCTCGGCGCAGTCCATCACGACCAGATAGTCGTCCTTGTCGAGCTGTCCGATGTTGTGCTCCCACCGGCGCCGCACGTCCTCGATCCGCCCCGAGCACACCGCGACCACGAAGCGGTCCGCCGGGGCGTTCACCCGACGGCCCGTTCCGCCAGCGCACCAAGTCTGCGTCCGGCGTCGGGGCCGGCTACCTCCACCCGGCCGGCCACCCGGACAGCCTCCCGGAGCATGACCTCCACCAGCGGTGGCCAGCCCGGCGACGGGGGCCAGTCGAAGGCCAGCATGGCCGGGGATACGACGGCCACCTCCGCGCTGCCGTCCCCGAGCGGGGTGCGCAGCCCGTACGCGGTCACCACGCCCGGATCCGGAGGCCACCCCACGGCCGGTGGCAGCACAAACACGTCGCCCGGCGCCAGCTCGGCGGGCGGGGCGAAGCCGAACAGCACGCGCCGCCCGAGGCCCTCCCGGCGTGGCGGGGGGTCGTACAGCCGCTGGGCGACGTCCCGCCAGGTGCGCTCCACCCGGGCCAGGCAATCGGCGTAGCCCCAGAAGTCGCAGTGATCCCACAGCTCCAGTTCGGGCGCGGTGTGGCGGGCATAGGCGCGCAGCCAGTTGCGTTCGGAGCTCGCCATCCGGCTCGCCAGCGGCGCCCGGGGGTGCGGGTAGTGGAGCACCCACGCGTCGGGGGCGTACACCTGCCGCAGGCCCGCCCGCGACAGCCGGAAGGCCAGCTCCAGGTCGTCCCAGCCCCAGCCCGACATGCCGGTGTCGAACCCGCCCGCATCCAGGAAGGCCTGGCGCGGTACGGACAGGTTGGCTCCCCACATGAGCAGCCACTGCGCTGCACCGTCGGGGTTCCAGCGGTGAACCCTCGGATCCTCCAGGGACTGCCGCCACTCCGGAGGCGGTGCCTCGGGCATCCTCGCCGGATCGACCGTGGTCCAGAAC
>JBOHFW010000214.1:0-4047 GCA_050699835.1 Pseudonocardiaceae bacterium
GTCCCACGGTCCAGCCACAGCGCTGTGGTCGAACTCGGCGACAACAGCGCGGGGGGTTTAGGGTTGCTCTTCGTGTCTGTGTCTGTGGCGGGAAAGTATGGGGCGGGCGTGGGGCGGGCGCAGCAGAATGCTGTTGTGGAGCTGCTGCGGATCGCGCCGGTGGCCGACGAGCTGGCCGAACGGTTCAGCGCCGCCGGTCACTCGCTGTATCTAGTAGGCGGCAGTGTGCGGGACGCGCTGCTCGGCCGGCTGGGCAGCGACCTGGATTTCACCACCGACGCGCGCCCGCAGGCCATCACGGCGATCCTGGCCGGCTGGGCGGACGCGGTCTGGGACACCGGGATCGCCTTCGGCACCATCGGTGCGACCAAGGCCGGCATCCAGTGCGAGATCACCACCTACCGGGCCGACCGCTACGACCGGGTATCCCGCAATCCCGACGTCATCTTCGGCGACACCGTCGAAGATGACCTCACCCGCCGTGATTTCACCGTGAACGCGATGGCTATCCAGCTGCCCCTGCGCGGCGGTGGCCGGTTCGTCGACCCGCACGACGGGATGGCCGCGCTGGCTCGCCGTGAGCTGGACACCCCGATGACGCCGCAGGAGTCCTTCGCCGATGACCCGCTGCGGATGCTGCGCGCGGCCCGGTTCGTCTCCCAGCTCGGCTTCACCCTCGCCCCGCGGGTCCGCGACGCGCTGGCAGCGATGGCCGGCGAGATCCGCCGGATCACCGCCGAGCGCATCGCCGCGGAGCTGACCAAGTTGCTGCTCGGGGCGGATCCGCGGGCCGGTGTGGAGCTGATGGTGGATACCGGGCTGGCCGCATACATGCTGCCCGAGGTGCCCGCGATGCGCCTGGAGATCGACGAGCACCACCAGCACAAGGACGTCTACACGCACTCGTTGACGGTGCTCGAGCAGGCGATCGCCCTGGAAGAAGGCGAACCCGACCTGGTGCTGCGGATGGCCGCGTTGCTGCACGACATCGGCAAACCGGCCACCCGCCGGCACGAGCCCGGCGGTGGGGTGAGCTTTCAC
Source organism: Pseudonocardiaceae bacterium (assembly GCA_050699835.1). GTDB lineage: Bacteria > Actinomycetota > Actinomycetes > Mycobacteriales > Pseudonocardiaceae. Next base: position 1,042 of record JBOHFW010000214.1, read on the forward strand.
CACCACGAGGTCGTCGGCGCCAAGATGACGCGCAAGCGGTTGCGCGCCCTGCGCTATCCCAACCAGGTCATTGAGGACGTTGCGGCGCTGGTGTTCCTGCATCTGCGCTTCCACGGCTACGGCGGCGGCGAGTGGACCGACTCGGCGGTGCGCCGCTACGTCACCGACGCTGGGGAGCTGCTGCCCCGGCTGCACAAGCTCGTCCGCGCTGACTGCACCACCCGCAACCGTCGCAAGGCGCTCGCTTTGCAGCGCATCTACGACGATCTCGAGGCCCGCATCGAGCGGATCCGGGCGGAGGAGGATCTGGCCGCAGTGCGCCCGGACCTGGACGGCAACGCCATCATGGAGCTGCTCGGCCTGAAACCCGGCCCGGACGTCGGCCGCGCCTGGCGGTATTTGAAGGAGCTTCGGCTGGACCGGGGCCCCCTGACCCGCGAGGAAGCCGAAGCCGAACTGCGCCGCTGGGCCCAGGACAATCTCCCAGAGTAAATGGTGCTTGGGTTCAAGTGGCTAGCGCGACACCCGGCGTTAGTCTGAGCTGATGAGCTTCAGCCCGTGTTCGGCGAAGTCCAGGTAATCTTTCACGTTCAAGGTCGCCAGCGGGCCAGCAGCACTGGCGGGATCTGGTGCTTGATGAGATTGGACGCGACGTCAGTGTCGAGCGCGACGTAATCCATTGACAGTTATGCGATCCCAGCTCGCCGAGACTCGTAAAGGAAGTCCAGGAAGTCTTCCAACTCACCCGGTTCAGCGAACAGCTCCTCGCGGGCGTAGAACTCGCCATCCCCAATAGGCTGAGTGCCCCTCTCCCGGATGAGTCTCAACCACCTTCGCGAGCTTGTGCCGGCTCGCTGGTGGGCGGTGCGCCCTGCAGGGATCAGGCTCTGACCTCCGTTTTGCTGACCAGATCACCCCGACCCCTCGGCGTGGTTCAGGCCGGTGCCAGCACCGTCGTGCTCAGGTCGGTCGGCACCAGCGACACCACTTCGGCGCCAGCCGCCTGCACAGCCGCCGTCACTGCGGCCTGCCCGGTCGCTACCGCCTCAGCGTCATCAGCGCCCTCAGCAGTCACCTCGATCTCCACGACCTTCCGCTCACGGTCAACGGACACCGCCGAGTCCAGCACACCCGGGGAGCGCTTCTCCTGCTCCAGCAGCGCCTCGGTGACCGCGTCGGCATACTCGAACAGGTCAACGTCGCCGATGACCCGGAATGTCCAGTGGATGCCTACACCCACCGTCACCGCACACCTCCCGCACTGCCGCACGGCTGCCGCCGCAACCAATGTAACGCCTGCCGGCCGTAGTTGGGGTTGCTCGGCGTCAAGTGGATCGACCGCTGATGGTCGCCGCAGGGGCATTTTACCCGGTAGTAGGTGCTGGTGTCCTCGATGCGCCACCCGGCTTGGTGGAAGGCGATGAGCACCTCTTCGAGATCTTTGCGTGGGTGCCGCCGCCAGTAGCCCATCGTGGTCCCTTCGCTGCATACGGACGGGGCGTGGCGCGCACAATAGACGAGTGGGGTTGTACTTCAAGGACGACGCGCGAAGTGGCCCGCGTGGCGGCAACCAACCCGCCAGAGGACGCCAGGACTAGCAAGTGCACCGTCGCCAGCGTTGAGCGGTACGCGAGCTGCTCTGACCTCCGTTTTGCTGACCAGATCACCCCGACCCCTCGGCGGGACGGGGAGATGCCTATAGACAATCCATGATATCATCACGGTATAGATACGAGTTCTGGAACGATGATCCGTGAGGCTCGTCGCCGGGCTCGTCTGTCGCAGACCGATCTCGCGCGACGCGCTGGCGTTGCGCAATCGGTGATCAGCGCTTATGAATCCGACCGGCGTGAACCGGGCCTTCGCACCCTTGCCAAGCTGATCGAGGCTACCGGCCACCAGCTCTCCTTCGAGCTGATTCCCGCACCGCGCAATCGGCTCGGGCTGCCTGACACACGCCTTGGCCGGCGTCTACGTCGGCACCGTCGTGCTCTCATCGAGATCGCGGCTCGACGCGGTGCACGCAACGTGCGGGTCTTTGGCAGCGTCGCTCGGGGTGAGGACACTGACACCAGTGATATTGATCTGCTCGTCGACCTCGACGATGGCGTTGGCGTCGTGTCTCTGGCCGGGCTGAACAGAGAACTGACCGAGCTGCTCGGTGTCGATGTCGATGTCGACGTCGTGCCCGCTGCCACGCTCAAGCCAGCGATTCGAGGCGACGTCCTGGCTGAGGCGATTGCGCTGTGAGTCGCCACAACGACCAGCGGTTGACCGACATCCTCGCCGCTGCTGCCGCCATCGCCGACCACATCACACGGGGCGAACGGGCCGCGATCACGAACGACGCGAGCACTGATCCGGCGACCAGCGGTCCGACCTTCCTCCCCAAGGCTCAGCGTGGAGTCTCTCCCCGTCGCGGTACCGGCTGATACGGCGAACCGCGATCGTTGGCGCCGCGCTTCGGGTCAGCAGCCGAGCTCGTTGGCGCGCAGCGCGGTGGTGAAGGCGGTCCAGGCGGGCGGGGGGACGGCCAGCACGCTGCCGGTCGGGTTCTTGGAGTCGCGCAGCGTGACCACCGGGCCGACGAAGGCCACCTCGACGCAGTTAGACGTATCGGTGCTGCGGCTGCTCTTTCGCCAGCGGTCGCCGTCGAGGACGGCGATCTCGACGCAGTTCGCCGTATCGAAGCTGCGGCAGCTCTTGCGCCAGCGGGCGCCGCTGAGGTCCAGCGTAGGCATCCCGGGCTCCTCTCCAGTGCTTCGTGTGGCCCTTCGCAACCCGCGGGTTCAGCTGAGCTCGGCGGCGATCTGGGCGATCAGCTCGGTCGTTGCAGCGGGTGCAAGGGCTGCGTTCAGGATATTCTCCAGCGCCAGCCGGTAGGCGGCCAGATCGGTCTCTTCTTCCAGGAACATCTCGGTGCTTTGGTTCGCCAGGTAGACCAGCGCTGGCTCCTCGGCGAACTCCAGGATCACGAACGGTCCGCGCAGCCCGGCATGCGCGCCA
>JBOHFW010000215.1:0-4343 GCA_050699835.1 Pseudonocardiaceae bacterium
GCCAGGCTTGCCGGTTGTCGAAGTCCATCCCGACGATCGAGGCACCCCGGCCAAGCAGCGGTAGGCAGGCCATCGCCAACGACTTGAACGAGTAGGCGGAAACCTGCAATGCCGTGGCCACGTCCGGCCACGGCGCGCTCAGGAACCCCCCTCCCAGGCATGAGGCCGGGGCGAAGCCGATGGAGTGCAAGACCCCGTCCAGGCCGTCGACGTGCTCACCGAGTCGCTGCGCCAGCGAGTCCAGCTGACCCTGGTCGGCCACGTCGAGCTCCAGCACCGGAGCGGGTTGGGGCAGCCGCTGCGCAATCCGCTCCACCAGGCGCAACCGGCCGTAACCGGTGAGCAGAACCTGTGCGCCCTGCTCCTGCGCGACCCGCGCCACGTGGAACGCGATCGATGCGTCGGTGATCACTCCGGTGATCAGTAGCCGCTTGCCCTCGAGCAGACCCGCCACGTGTTCTCCTCCCCGCCAGCCGATCACTACCGGTGCTCAATGACCCATGCCCAGTCCGCCGTCAACGGGCAGCACCGCTCCGGTGATGTACGCGGCCGCGTCCGAGGCGAGAAATATCACGACCGCGGCGACCTCCTCGGGACTGGCCTGGCGGCGCAGCGGGATCGATCCCAGGATCTCGTCCCGGCGCGCCTGGCTGATGTCTGCGGTCATCTGGGTGTCGACGTAGCCGGGTGCGACCACGTTCGCCGTGATCGAGCGGGAACCCAGCTCGCGCGCGATGGACCGGGCGACGCCGATCAGCCCGGCTTTGCTGGCGGCATAGTTCACCTGGCCAGGGGCGCCGGAGAGCGCCACGACCGAGGAGATGAACACCATCCGGCCCCAGCGGGCGCGCAGCATGCTCTTGGCGGCCCGTTTGGCCACCCGGTAGGCGCCGGTGAGGTTGGTGTCCAGGACCCGGGAGAACTGATTCTCTGTCATCCGGAGCAGCAACGTGTCGTCGGTGATTCCGGCATTGGAGACGAGCACCTCGATCGGACCGTGCGCCTGCTCAGCCACGGCGAATGCCGCCTCCACGGCCGCGCCGTCGGTAACGTCGCAGCGCACTCCGAGCACATCGTCAGGCACGCTGGAGCCGCGGTGCGTCACCGCAACCCGGTCGCCCTGCTTGGCGAAGGCACGGGCGATCGCCAGCCCGATACCACGGTTGCCGCCGGTGACGAGGACGGAACGGGCCACCTGCCCCCCTACGGTCGCTGGAACTCCTGAGCCCATCACGGTAGCCGTTGCCCGATGGCCAACGCGCCCGCGGCAGCGAGTATCGCGGCGAGGGTGCCGGCGATCAGCCACGGCTTGCTCGCGTCCGCTCGCTTGGTCTCGTAGCCGATCTGCTCACCCAGCGTGTTGACGACGTCACTGAGCTGGCCAGCGCTGCTGGCGTCGTAAAACTGCCCACCGGAGAGGTCCGCGACCCGCCGGATCGACTCGTCATCGGCGGGCACCGGCTGGCGCTCACCGTTGATCTCTACCTGACCGTAGGCGGTACCGAAGGAGATCGCCGAGATCGGGATTTTAGCGGCGGCCGCGGCGCGGGCCGCGGTGAATGCGCCGCGCGGATCGTCGCCGTCGGGGGTCGGCACGGTCTGCTTGCCATCGGTGAGCAGCACGATGCGGGCCGGTGGCGGACCTTGCGCATCCGAGACCACGGCGCCGAACGCTTCGATCGAGGCCAGGCTGGCGAAGATCGCCTCACCGGTGCCGGTGGCCTCGGACAGCTTGAGATTGTCGACGGCCCGGATCACCGAGGCCCGTTCGGTGGTGGGCGAGACCAGCACGGTGGCCGAACCGGCGAAGGACACCAGACCCAAGTTCACTCCGGGGGTGAGCGCGTGGGCAAACCGCTTGGCTTCCCGCTGGGCCGCTGCGATCCGGCTCGGCTCGATGTCGGTGGCCCGCATGGACAGCGACACGTCGATCACCAACATCACGGTGGCCCGGTTGCGCGGCACCTTCTGCTCCGCGGTCGGACCGGCCAGCGCGAGGGTGAACAGCACCAAGGCCATGAGCAGCAGCGCCAGGGGCAGGTGCCGCTGCCAGCCCTGACGCTTGGGCGCAACCCGCTCCAGCATGGCCAGATTGGCAAAACGCAGCACCTGCCGACGTCGCCGACGCTGCATCCAGACGTAGCCGATCGCCAGCGTGGCGACCACCACCAGCAACAGAAACCACAACGGAGCGCTGAACCCGCCGAGACTCATGCAACGCCTCCTGACCACAGGCGCTTACGGGCGACCGCGAAGCGCACCATGTCAGACACCCAGTCGGAATCGGTGCGCAGTGTCAGCTGGGCAGCGCCGCAGCGCCGCAGCGCTCGGGCCACTTCGTCGCGATGCGCGGCTGCCGCCGCGGCGAACTCCCGGCGCAGCAACGGTGTAGTCATCACCTCTTTCTGCCGCCCGGTCTCCGGATCCGCAAGCACCACCATGCCCATATCGGGCAGGTCGAGATCGCGGGGATCGAGTACCTCAATGGCGATCAGGTCGTGCCGGGCGGACAGCCCGCGCAGCGGCCGTTCCCAGTCGAAGACCTCACCCGATCGCGGACCGAGAAAATCCGAGATCACCGCGACCAGCCCACGGCGCCGCGGTGGGCGGCGCAGCTGTTCCAGCGTCACCGCCAGGTCCCCGCGGACCCCTTCGGCGGCTCGCGGTAGTTCGGCGATCCGGCGGATCATCCCGCGGGCGTGCGGCAGGCCGCCGCGAGCCGGCACCCGCAGCACGTCCGCACCGGTGCTGGCCACCGCGCCGACCCGGTTCCCACCCCCTCTGGTCAGGTGGGTGACGGCGGCACAGGCGGCTATCGCGAGTTCTCGCTTGTCGCACTCCGCGGTACCGAAGTCGAGGCTGGCCGACAGATCGAGGGCCAGCCAGGTCTCCAGTTCCCGGTCCGCGACCGTATCCCGGATATGCGGCTCAGTGGTGCGGGCGGTGACCGCCCAGTCCATCCGCCGGACGTCGTCACCGGGCTGGTACCGCCGGGCCTCCCCCGGCTCGGTGCCCGGCCCGGGCACCAGGCCGAGGTGATTGCCTTGCAACAGCCCGTCCAGGCGGCGCCGCACGGTGAGCTCCAAGGCGCGGAGCCCGGCCTCCATGCGCCCTTCGCGCAACGCCGGCGGCGCCCACCGGTGCCGCTCGCCACGCGCCATCATCACCGAAGACCGTCTTTCACTCAGTGTTGCCCGGCCACCCCAGCTGGGGTTTCCGGATCACCCGCAACCGGGCGGGCGCTCTGCGGACGGGCCGAGACCTGGGGTAGCGGAACGGTTTGCAGCACGCGGGTCACGATGTGCTCTACCGGCACACCGTCGGCCAGCGCGTCGTAGGAGAGCACCAGACGGTGTCGCAGCACGTCGGCCGAAACATCGACTACATCCTGCGGTAGCACGTAATCCCGCCCGCGGATCAGCGCCAACGCGCGGGCTGCAGCGACAATGCCCAGGCTGGCTCGCGGGGAAGCGCCGTAGGCCACCCATCCGGCAACATCGGACAGGCCATGCTCGGCGGGTATTCGGGTGGCGAGCACCAGTCGCACCACGTAGTCGACCAGCGCGTGGTGCACGAACACCCGACTCGCGGCCTCTTGGAGCCGGATCAGCCCGGCCGGGTCAAGCACCCGGTGCGGCTCGGGGGGGTGCACACCCATCCGGTAGATGATCTCCCGTTCCTCCTCAACCGTGGGGTACTGCACCAGGATCTTGAACAGGAACCGGTCGCGTTGCGCTTCCGGAAGCGGGTAGACGCCCTCGTTCTCGATCGGGTTCTGGGTGGCCAGTACAAGGAACGGCGCAGGCGTCGGATACGTGGTGCCGCCGATCGAGACGTGCCGTTCCGCCATCACCTCCAGCAACGCCGACTGCACCTTGGCCGGCGCGCGGTTGATTTCATCAGCGAGCACGAAATTCGCCATCACGGGCCCGAGTTCGACGTCGAACTGCTCGCGGCCTTGCCGGTAGATACGGGTGCCGAGGATGTCGGCGGGCACCAGGTCGGGAGTGAACTGGATGCGCGAGAACGTGCCTCCCACTACCCGAGCGACGGTCTCCACAGCGAGGGTCTTGGCTACCCCTGGCACGCCTTCGAGCAGCAGATGACCGCGGGCCAGCAGGCCCACGAGCATCCGTTCGACCAGCCGGTCCTGGCCCACGATCACCCGCTGGATCTCGAAGACCGTCCGCTCGATCAGTTCAGCGTCCCTGGCGGGAGTGGCTGCGTGGCTGGGCAAACTGGAGGGCGGTGGGAGCGTCCCGCCGTTGGCATCACTCACGGGTCCTCCTCGCACAGTGTTTCAGCACACCGGGTCCGGACACCACGGCCGCGGGATCCAGAGC
>JBOHFW010000216.1:0-6793 GCA_050699835.1 Pseudonocardiaceae bacterium
ATCCGGGCCCGCGAGCTGCGCAGCCCGTCGGCGGTGTTCGTCGCGCTCGCGGTAGACGGCGCGGAGCACGCGGGCAGCAAGATGGCGCTGGCGTCGCTGCTGAAGATGATGTGGGGCGAGCAGTACATCGACGAGCGCGACGCCCGGTTCATCAACGACCGGGTGCATGCCAACATCCAGAAGGACGGGACGTTCTCGGTGGTGCCGCAGATCCCCGGGGGCGTCACTACCCCCGCGCAGCTGCGCCGGATCGCCGAGGTCGCGGAGCGCTATGACATCCCCATGGTCAAGATCACCGGTGGGCAGCGCATCGACCTGCTCGGGGTGCGCAAGGAAGACCTGCCCAAGGTGTGGGCCGATCTGGACATGCCCTCTGGCTTTGCGTATGGCAAGAGCTTCCGAACCGTCAAGACCTGTGTGGGCCGCGAGTTCTGCCGCTTTGGCCTGGGGGATTCAACCCAGCTGGGCATCGACATCGAGCGGCGCTACCAGGGTTTGGAGAGCCCAGCGAAGCTGAAGCTGGCCGTCTCCGGCTGCCCGCGTAACTGCGCGGAGTCCTACGTCAAGGACGTCGGCATCGTCGCGGTCGAGGGTGGCCAGTGGGAGATCTACATCGGCGGCGCAGCTGGCGCGACCGTACGCAAGGGCGACCTGCTGGCCACCGTGGTTCGCCACGAAGATGCCGTCACGCTCACCGGGCGGTTCATCCAGTACTACCGGGAGAACGCCAAGTGGCTGGAACGCAGCTACGCCTTCGTCCCCCGAATCGGCCTAGCCGAGCTCCAAGCCATCCTCGTTGAGGACCGTGACGGTATCGCCGCCCGCTTAGACGAAGACGTCCAGCGTTCGGTCGACGCCTACCGCGATCCTTGGCGGAACTGGGCAAATCCGGTGACCGACGGCCAATTCCGCACGGTATTGCCGCTGATCGAGGTGCCGGGTCCATGAGCGAGGCCGGGCTGCGCCGGCTCGGGCCGGCTGATCAGATCCCCCCGGGTGAGGGTCGTGCGTTCACCGTCGGCGACGAGCAAGTCGCGGTGTTCCGGCTGCGTGATGGCGGGGTGCGGGCGGTGGCGGCGCGCTGCCCGCACCGGGGTGGGCCGCTGGCCGATGGCCTCATCGACGGGCAGCAGGTGATCTGCCCGCTGCACAACCACGCGTTCCGCCTGGTCGACGGCCAGTGCACCACTGGCGAAGCACCGGTGCGGGCCTACCCGGTGGCTGTACGGGACGGCGAGCTCGTGCTCCACCTCACCTTGGATGAATAGGTCTCGGCGCTCAGCCCTGCTCACATAATAACCAGTATAATGACTATGTGACTAGGATAATGACCGCTACCGAGGTGAAGGCTACGATCCTCGCGCTGCTTGATGAAGTCGCCGCCGGTGATGAGGTGCAGATCACCAAGCACGGCCGGATCGTGGCGCGGCTTGTCCCGGCCAGTGGACCGCCCGCGGTGCGGGGGGTGCTCGCGGGCACGGCACGGAGCACCGCGACCGATGAGGACCTGTTCAGCACCGGGGAGGTGTGGGAATCGGCGTGACGACCCTGCTGCTCGATACGCACGTACTGCAGTGGTGGTCGGCGGAGCCCGAACGGCTCAGCGCCTCGGCAACCGAAGCGATCGCGGGGGCCGACGAGCTCGCCGTCGCCGCCATCTCGTGGTACGAACTCGCCTGGCTCGCCGCGCACGAACGCATCGTGCTCACCATCCCAGTATCATCCTGGCTGGCCCGGCTGGCCACCGGGGTCCGTACGATCGGGATCACGCCGGCCATCGCCCACACCGCCGTTGGACTGCCGTCGACCTTCCCCGGTGACCCGGCGGATCGCCTGATCTATGCCACTGCGGTGGAATGCGGCTGGTCGCTGGTGAGCAAGGACCAACGGCTCCGGAAGCATCCCTACCCACGCCAGATCACCATCTGGTGAGGCCGCGAGCAATTGCCACCACACCACCTCCAAGTTCTGGTCCATGGAGAATGTCAGAGCGCGGTATACTGCGCATTGCGATCGCCGATGCCAGGATAGCCACCTCCATTGTGGCCAACCGCAGAACTGGCACTGGTCCCGTTTGTTGACTCGGTGCTGCTCCAACAGAGTTACAGCAAACGTGAGCAGTCGTACGGTGTGCTCCACCAGTGCAGCCGCGGGCTGAGCGCCATGGAGCCCATTCGCTAACCGCTCCAACTGCTGTTGGAGCACACGATGCTTCGTCTCCCATACAGTGGTCACGCCTGCGGGTGGCACACCGCGCTGGTTTCGGTAGCCGGGTAAAGGGCTCGGGCATCTGCGAAGACAGCCTCTCTGTCGATGACCACACGCTCGCTGCCATCCGCCCGGTGCCGAAGCCGCTCACCGGCTGCGATGAGTCGCTGGGCAAATATCCGGTGTTCTTGCGCCGTCGCGCTATCTTCCATTACTCGCATCGCCAGCGGCACAGCCCGGCGCTGGGGCCGTGCCGGATAGCGTGGTGTGTTTCACTTCCAGTCGTCGAGCGACAGCGGGTGGCTGTGAAACGCGGTCAAAAGGGGGATGAGTCCAGTGCCAGGTGATGTCAGGCTCGGAGCGGTCCTGCGGGAGTTGCGGATGGCGCGGGGGTTGACGCTGGCTGCGGTGGCGCGGCAAGCCCGATGTGCGCTGTCGCTCGTCTCGTATGTCGAGTCGGGGCACCGCGCGCTGCAGCCGTGGCTAGCTGAGGAGCTGGATCGGATTTATGGAACGGGTAGTGTGGTGGCATCTCTGACGCGGGGGTCTGGCGGGTCTGGCGGCACCCCGGCTGAGAACCCCGCTTCCGGGATGCCCGAGACGGACGTGTTTGTGGTGGTGCTGCCGCAAGGAGGTGCCGCAATGCCCTTGTCTCGGCGCGAAGTGCTGACAGCTCTTGGTCTCGGAATAGTGACCGGGGAGCTACAAGGCGAGTTCGAGCAGGCGCTGGACGGCATCCAAGTCAGCGGTGATGTCCTCCAATCTCTAGACGACGCTTTTCGTGGTTTCCAGGAGGCTGCTCGAATGCTGCCGCCTGCTCAGCTCATCGACGGGATGATGGGTAATGTCGCCGTTCTTGATGGGTTTCGTCGCCGGACGGCTGGAGAGGACCGGAACCGGTGCAGCATGCTGCAGGCTCGGTACGCGGAGTTGCTGAGCTGGTTGAGCGAAGAGTCAGGAGATTTGCCGGGGACGATATGGTGGAACGATAGAGCGTCGCAGTGGGCGCAGGCCGCCGGTTGGCCGGGGATGACTGTGTATGGTTTTGTCCGGCGGGCGATGATGGTCGGAAGATCTTCGAGTGAGGGCCTTCGGGTTGTTGATCAAGCGCGGCCCGTCCTCGAGATGTCCCAAGCGTCACTGCGGATGAAGGGGTGGGCAGTCAGCGAGATGGCCCTCGGGTATGCGCTGTCGGGCAACCGGGATGAGAGTCGCCGCGCCCTTGATACGGCGATTGGCTGGCTTGCTCAGCCGGTGAGTGACGATGACGTCGCGCTCCAGCGCACTGTGGCAGTTGATGATTTTTTAACGGTCTACCAGGCAACGTGTGATATTTACCTCGGCTACGGGGAGCGTGTCATTCCGACGCTGGAACCACGCATGCAATCCTTGGCCAGGTCGCCGCGTACGGCCACTATTACCCGGGCCAAGCTGGCGCGGGCGTATGCCAATGCCGGCCAGCCGGAAGAAGCGTGCCGGGTGGCGTCGGAAACCCTCGATGCCATTGCGCAGATCGGCTCACAATCCGCCCGCAATGAATTACGCCGCACCGTACCTGTCCTGAATCGATGGCATGGCCGAAGCGATGTGCGAGACGTCGTGCACCGGCTGGATACTGAGCCGCGCACCTCGACGTCCGCGGTCTAGACTGGGCCGTCGTGACCACTCTGAAGCGACCCGTCGTCCTGATCGCCGAGAAGCTCGCACCATCGGTGCTGGACGTCTTCGACGGCGAGTTCGACGTCCAGCACGTCGATGGCACCGACCGTCCAGCCCTGTTCGCGGCACTGGCTGACGCCGAGGCGCTGCTGGTGCGCTCGGCCACCCAGGTGGACGCCGAGGCGCTCGGGCACGCCCCCCGGCTCAAGGTCGTCGCCAGAGCGGGCGTCGGCCTGGACAACGTCGACGTGCCGGCGGCCACCGAGCGCGGGGTGATGGTGGTCAACGCGCCTACGTCGAACATCGTCTCGGCCGCGGAGCACGCCATCGCGCTGCTGCTGGCGGTGGCTCGGCGCGTCCCGGCCGCCGATGCCAGCCTGCGTAGCGGGCAATGGAAGCGCAGCTCATTCGGTGGTGTCGAGCTGTTCGGCAAGACCATCGGTGTGGTGGGGCTGGGAAAGATCGGACAGCTGGTCGCACAGCGACTGGCGGCCTTCGGCACCGTGTTGATCGCCTATGACCCCTATGTGTCCCCGGCGCGGGCCGCGCAGCTGGGCATTCAGCTGGTCGACCTGGATGAGTTGCTCTCCCGCGCCGACGCCATCTCGATCCACCTGCCCAAGACCTCCGAGACGCTGGGGCTGATCGGCGCTGACCAGCTGGCCAAGGCCAAACCGGGCATGCTGATCATCAACGCCGCCCGCGGCGGGCTGGTCGATGAGCAGGCGCTGGCCGACGCGGTGCGCAGCGGCCAGGTCGGCGGCGCCGGGATCGACGTCTTCACCACCGAGCCGTGCACCGCCAGCCCCTTGTTCGAGCTCCCGCAGGTTGTGGTGACCCCGCATCTGGGCGCCTCCACCACCGAGGCGCAGGACCGGGCGGGCACCGATGTCGCGCGCAGTGTGCTGCTGGCGTTGCGCGGTGAGTTCGTCCCAGACGCGGTGAACGTGATCAGCGGTGGGGTCGTGGGCGAGGAGGTCCGGCCCTGGCTGCCGCTGACCCAGAAACTGGGTACCGTGCTCGCGACACTGGCGACCCGATCACCCGATTCAGTGACCGTTGACGTGCGTGGCGAACTGGCTGCCGAGGACGTCTCCGTCCTGCAACTCGCGGCGCTGCGCGGCATCTTCACCGGTGTGGTGGACGAGCAGGTCACCTTCGTCAATGCACCGCGGCTTGCCCAGGAGCGCGGGGTCGCCGTCACCGTGACCACCGCGGCGGAGAGCCCGACCCACCGCAGCGTGGTCAGCGTCCGGGGTGCTTTCGCCGACGGCACGGTCTATTCGGTCTCGGGAACGCTGGCCGGGCCCGCGCAGGTGCCGAAACTGGTCGAGGTTAATGGCCGGAACTTCGATCTCCGCGCGCAGAGCGAGGCGGTGCTGCTGGAATACCCGGACCGTCCGGGTGTGATGGGCATCGTCGGCACGCTGCTGGGCGAAGCGGGAGTCAACATCGAGGCGGCCCAGATCAGCCAGACGACCGCGGGCACCGACGCGATCATGATGTTGCGGGTGGACCGTCCTGTTCCCGACGAGGTGCTGGCGGCGATCGGACTCTTTGTGAGTGCCCGCACCGCTCGCCCGATCACCTTCGGCTGACCCGGGTCCATGGCCACGCCGGCCGCGCCCCACGGTCTGCGCGGTCCACCGATCGGGCCCGTAGCGTGGCCAGTCCAGCGGGTCCATGATGTTGGACAGACGTACCCATTCGGGTGTCCCCATTTGGAGTATCCCCGTGAGGTGCTTTGGGTGGCTGCGGGTAACCTGCCCGCTGCGGAGGGTCCCCATGGTGGGGGCCCGGGCACTGGAGGTGGCGCATGCGGCTCGCGGTGATCCCCGGCGACGGGATTGGCCCGGAAGTGACCGGCGAGGCGCTCAAGGTCCTGAACGAGGTCGCCCCCGATGCGGAGACCACACCCTACGATCTGGGCGCCGCGCGCTGGCACGCCACCGGCGAGTTACTCCCTGAGTCGGTGCTGGGCGAGCTCCGCCAGCACGATGCCATCCTGCTCGGCGCGGTGGGAGATCCCTCCGTGCCCAGCGGCATCCTGGAACGCGGGTTGCTGCTGCGGCTGCGTTTCGAGCTGGACCACCATGTGAACCTGCGTCCGGCGCGGCTGTATCCCGGGGTCCGCAGTCCCGTCGCCGATCCGGGAACCATCGACCTGATCGTGGTCCGGGAGGGCACCGAGGGCCCCTATGCGGGCAACGGAGGATTGCTGCGCAAGGACACCCCCCACGAGATCGCCACCGAGGTCAGTATCAACACCGCATTCGGCGTGGAGCGGGTCGTGCGCGACGCGTTCGCCCGGGCCTCAGCGCGGCCGCGCAGACATCTGACGCTGGTGCACAAGACGAACGTGCTCAGCCACGCCGGTTCGCTGTGGTCGCGCATCGTGGAGGAGGTGTCGCTGCAGTATCCCGACGTAACAGTGTCCTACCAGCACGTCGACGCGGCCACCATCCACCTGGTGACCGATCCGGGCCGGTTCGACGTGATCGTCACCGACAACCTGTTCGGCGATATCCTCACGGACCTCGCGGCCGCCGTCACCGGCGGGATCGGCCTGGCTGCCAGCGGGAACCTCGACGTCACCCGCCGCAACCCCAGCATGTTCGAGCCGGTGCACGGCTCTGCTCCGGACATCGCCGGCCAGGCAGTCGCTGACCCCACCGCGGCGGTGCTGTCGATCGGCCTGATGCTCGCCCATCTGGGGATGGAGGAGCCGGCTCGCCGGGTAGAAGCGGCCGTGGCCTTCGACCTCGCCACTCGGGATCACACCCACCCGGGCGGCACCCACGCCGTCGGAGATCGCCTGGCCGCCCTGGTCTCCTCCAGCCAGCGCGTAGAACGCGCCGGCCTCTAACCCCGCCTCTTCTTCCTTCCCACCGCTCTCTCGCTCCCGAACTCAACAGCAGAGCTGTCG
>JBOHFW010000217.1:0-3533 GCA_050699835.1 Pseudonocardiaceae bacterium
TCCATGCCGGCTGGTGTGTCCGGTCGCCAGGACACGAGGATGAACGCCAGGGTGGTCATTGTGGTTGCACGCGCCCGGGTAGCACGAGGTTCTCCACCGCCACGCCGGGGGGCAGGACCGGCTCCCAGGGGAAGCGCACCCAGTCATCGACAGTCCACAACCACAGATCAGGCTCGTGGACAGCACCGGCGTTGCGGCACAGCACCACGGTGTTGATGGTTGCCCCGCAGGCGAGGTGGCTGTCCAAGGCTGGGCGCAGCGCGTGGAATGTGGCGCCGGTCCCGCAGATGTCGTCGACCAGCAGTATCCGCCCGGTCAGCCGCTGCCCGGCCAGTGCGGATGCCAGCGGCAACAGGTCGTAGGTCACGTGGCCGTTGGCCTGCGTGTAGAGGGCGTCGGTGGAGTTGTGTTGGGCGTCGACCCGGTACACCGGCGCGGTCAGGAGCGCACCGAGCGCCTGGGCCGGCGCGAGCCCTCCGTTGGCTATGCCGATCACCGCGGTGATCGGTCCGTGCCGCAGCTGGGCGGCCTCGGCGAGCAGTTGAATCGCCGCGAGGTACCCGTCGGGTGTCACCTGCATGATGCGCCGGCGGGCGAACACGCGCGCAGCCGTGGTTGGGAGGCCGGTCATGCTGAGCCGTCCGGGGCGATCAGGGCGAGATCGGCCACGGTGGTCAGTGGTCGCACGCCGTCGATGTGCAGCGCCTGTGTGTCGTTGCGCCACACGCGCCCATCGGCGCGGACGACCGTGAAGCCTCCGGCGCTGGTGCGGGTCCGCAGCCTGATCCGCAGCCCCTCGGGTACCCGCAGCCCGGCGAGCAGGCGGGTGGCGGCCGGATCGGTGAGCATCTCATCGTGCAGCCGTCGGCCCGCGCCGATGGGCAGCATCTGCAGCAATGTCAATCCGGTCGCGCCGAGGTCGGCGGCGAGGTCCACCATCTGCTGGGCGGTTGCGTGGTTACTGGTCATGAGCACCATCTGGATCTGTAGTGGTATCCCCGCCGAGAGCGCCGCCCGGATGCCCTCCTGGGCGCGGGTGAAGCTGCCCGCGCCGCGGCGGGCCAGATGCCACCCGTTGGTAGTGACCGAGACCACCGTGCGGCCACCAGCGGCGATCCGTTGCGCCAGCGCGGGCAGATCCCGCAGCAGCAACGGCTCACCGCCGGAGATGTCCACCCCAAGGACCCCGGCGGCGGCCAGCACCCCGGCGATGCGAAGGCGATCGGTCGCGTGCAGCTCGGGAACGGTGGTGTCGTCGAGGCACTGCGGGCAATGGAGATTGCACCGCACGATCGGTGACCAGCACACGCTCAGCGGCATCGTCCGACCGAGTTGTCCGGGAGCCATTACCGGCCAGCTGGAGACCTCGGTTTCCTCACGGCGCACCCGGTCGGGCGGCAACGGGTTCGGGGCGCGGTGCGTCAACCCGGTCCCTGGGTCGTGCACCAGATACCCGTCAGCGGCGTAGATGCGCCTCATCGCAGGTTCTCCGCTCGATACAGCAGCCGCTCGGCCCGGTTTGCCAGGTCACTGCCTCGGCCAGTCGGGGCGGGTTGTTTGAGCAGCCGACGGTAGTAGTCAATGCGCGGGGCCGCGGTGGCGAACTTGGCCTGCCACTGCGCCGCAGCGTCGGGCGGGTCGATGTGGAAGCCGCGGGCTTGCCGTAGCGGGGCAATCTTGCAGCCGGCCGCGATGAGCGCCGCACCCAGATGGGTGTCTTCGGTGCCCCAGCCGTGCGCGTCGAACCCGGCGTCGAAGCCTCCGACGTCGAGCACCGCCGAGCGGGGCGCGGCGACCAATGCGGTGACGACCATCCGTGGCAGGTCCCAGTCGTGGTACATGGCCCCGTGGCCCAGATCGAGGAACTCGCGAGTGTGATCGAGTGGGCGGCCGGTGAACGTACCCCAGCTCACACCGGTAGCGCTGGCCGTAGTCAAACGACAGCATCGTCAACCGGGTACCGTCCGCGCGCAGCCGGTACCCGAGAACCGTGCTATCCAGACCGCCCGAGAGAATGAGCACCACATGCTCAGGCACGGGCTCAGCCCGCACGGTCAACGCACCAGGGGCAATGCTCCGCGAGCCACGGTGAGGAAGACCCCCGCCGGCCGATCAGCACTCCACGTCAAGCGGTGGTGACGATGCCGTCGGCCTACTTCCTGGCCAGGAGATCCACGACGGGCGAGCGGGGGCGATCCGCCATTGGCGGAGTCTTCGTTGCGGTGAACTAAACGCGGGCTGGATTGTCACAGGGTCCTCCGGAGGAAGGTCTACGGCCGATTTGCCGCAGAGTCCTGTTTAAACAGCTGGCGCGAGGTTAAGGTCTGGGTCGTGTCTCGCGAGACGCCCTCACCGGACCGTACCTGGGAAAAGGAACAGAAACCATGAGGGCCCTGCTCGGGACAGCGCTCCCACTGCCGCGGCCGACTCTCGAGTTCCCGGCCTGAGGGTTGGGGTCCGGCTGGCCGCCAGGAGCTGGGGGCACGGGGGTGCTCGACGGACGGCCAGCCGGAATCTTGGTGGGAAACTGAGGATCGGGCACCCGGAGGCTCGGCGTGCCGCGTGGCTCCATGTCCTCGATCGGGAAGACATGCACCTGTCCGTCCGGACCGCATGAGCCCCCCGTACCCGCGACACCGCAGTCTCCCGCGCCAGCGCCGCGGCATCGACGTCGTAACTCACCTCGACCATGGCATGCCTCCTGTGATCACCAGCGACCTGTCGGGGAATGGTGGTTGGCCATCAGGTGGTGCAACACGGCGAGATTGAGGGATATCGGGGCGCACCAGGGTGCCACCGCTGTGAGTGGTGCCCGGTCCCCGTTCGTCGGCGAGAGGGGAGAGCAGCATGGCCTTATCGGGTTGGCGTAGCAGCCAGTAGCTCGCCCGCAGGTGGATCAAGCAGGGTCGGCGGCGGAACCCGATCACCGCGCCGGTGCGTCGGCAGGACCGGCAGTGGCCTCGCCGATCGATCGGGTGATCGAGCAGCAGCAGGTACAACACCGCACTGACCTGGTACAACATCGAGCCGACCCCATCGACGGCGCCGGACCCTGCCTGCCCGGCGTGGCGCAGGACCCCGCGCAGGAGCTCACAGACGAGCCGATGGCTGGTTTGATCGACGGTCCAGCCGGTGGGGGTCACGGGTCTCATAGCAGTGTCGTCGAGATCCGGGCACGGGGCACGGCGACGAATGGGAATCGTGCTGGCGTGCTCGACCGGCGACCAACCGGCGTTGTGGTGCTTCCGGCCCGCCGGGCCTGCCTCGCGGGCCGAACTAACAGTGCGCCCATCACGATCCCGTCTGCCGGTGTGGTGGCGCCAATCCGGCCCTGTCGGGGGAGGGTTGCGGGCCGGATTGGCGGTGGAGCTGGCGAAACCGGGCCAAGTCTGGGGCCTGACCGCGGGCCGCCGTGGATAAGGGTACGTAAAATATTACGGATTGTTATCCGTAAATCGGGTGAAGTGGGGATGTGCGTAGCGCACTCGGCGAGTGCAGACTGTCACCACGGCTCCGCCCGACAGGAGGTAGCA
>JBOHFW010000218.1:0-11488 GCA_050699835.1 Pseudonocardiaceae bacterium
CTGCTGCGCGCACTGGGCGATCTCACCGAGGTCGAGGCCGCGCGGCGCGGGGTCGCTCCGGAGTGGCTCGCCGAGCTCGGCGCGACCCGGCGGGCCATCACGGTCCGGATCGCCGGCGAGCAGCGCTGGATCGCCATCGAGGACGCCGGGCGGGTACGCGACGCGCTCGGCGTGGCTCTGCCGGTCGGTGTTCCCGAGGCGTTCACCGAGCCGGTGACCGACCCACTCGGGGATCTCCTGCTGCGCTATGCGCGGACCCACGGGCCGTTCACCGCCGCCGCTGCGGCAGCTCGCTTCGGGCTCGGCGTCGCTGTGGTGGGGGCGGTGCTGGATCGGATGACCGGGACCGGCGCTCTGGTGCGCGGTGAGCTGCGTCCGATTGAGATGGGCGGTGGGAGCACCGAGTACTGCCACGCAGAGGTGCTACGGCGACTGCGGCGGGCGTCGTTGGCCAGGTTGCGGGCCGAGGTGGAGCCGGTCGAGCAGGCCGCCCTCGGCCGGTTCCTGCCGGCCTGGCACGGAATCGGCTCCTGGGACCCGCCCACGGCCGGGCCGGTGCGGCGCCTGCACCGTATGCCCACCCCAGAGGACGTGCTCGGCGCCGTGGAGCAACTGGCTGGTGCGCCGCTACCGGCCAGCGCGCTGGAATCGCTGCTGCTGCCGGTCCGCCTTCCCGGTTACTCCCCCGCCCTGCTTGATGAGCTCACCGTGTCCGGCGAGGTGAGCTGGATCGGCTGTGGGTCACTACCGGGAGGCGATGGATGGATCGCCCTGGCTCCCACCGACCTGGCTGATCTGGTGCTGCCAGACCTTGATGAGCAGCCCGCGCTCACCCCCGTGCACCGCGGCGTCTTGCGGGCTCTGGGCTGGGATCCAGCCGGTGGTCCAGCTGCCGGTGGCGCGCTGTTCTTTCGGCAGCTTGCGGACCGGACAGCTCAGTTCCTCCTCGCCGACGGCGAAGCGGCGCCTGGTGACGCCGACGTGGTCGCGGCGGTGTGGGATCTGGTGTGGGCTGGGTTGGCGACCAACGACACGCTGGCACCACTGCGGGCGCTGGTCTCCGGCCGCTCACCCGCGCACCGGCCACGCCGGTCTCCCCCGCGCGGCCGATACGCGCGGATGCGCGCAGGTCGACCGTCGGTGCCCTCCCGCGCCGGTCCACCGACGGTCGCCGGACGCTGGTCACTCTCCTCGGTACCTGCACCCCTGTCTCCGGTACACCCACCCACGTCAGAACACCCCACGACCCGGCCCGACTTGACCCGCCGGGCGCATGCACGGGCTGAGACATTCCTCGAGCGGCACGGAATACTCACCAGAGGCGCCTTAGACACCGAACGGGTATCTGGTGGCTTCGCGGGCATCTACAAGGTGCTGCGGGCGATGGAGGAATCCGGCCGGTGCCGTCGCGGATACGTGGTCGAAGGACTCGGAGCCGCGCAGTTCGCGGTCCCGGGTGCCATCGACCAGCTGCGCGCCTTCAGTCAGCCCGTCGAAGGCAGGACGGCCACCGTCGTCCTCGCCGCGACCGACCCCGCCCAGCCCTATGGAGCGGCCCTGCCGTGGCCATCCACCGTGGGCGACTTGCGGCACCGACCCGGGCGCAAGGCCGGAGCCCTGGTTGTGCTGGTGGACGGTGCCGCCGTGCTCTACGTCGAACGCGGGGGTCGATCACTGCTGTCATTCGCCGAGGACACCGGCAGGTTGCGCGCCGCCGTGGGCACCCTCGCCGGCGCGGTAAGGCAGGGATGGTTGGGTTCGCTATCCGTGGAGCGAGCCGACGGCCAGGCGACGCTGGGGTCGGCACTGGCCGAGTTGCTACGCGATGCCGGGTTCCGAGCCACCCCCCGCGGACTGCGGCTCCGCGCCTGATGCCGCGGCCTGGCCGGGCTGGCTTACTGCGTGGCCGGCCGCAGCAGCGCCCAGAGATGGGCGACGGCGTCCTGATCACCGGAGATCTGGACCGATTGATCAGGCAGCCGACCCCACGACCAGAGGTAGACCTCCATCGGGTTTCCGCTCACCACGGCCTCAGCAGACCGAGCGTCGGCCTCACTCACCCGCCGAGCAATGGAACGACCAGGTTCAAAGATCGCCAGCCAGCGCCGTTCTGCGGCCGACAGTGCGACCACCCCCTGTCGCGGTGACGACATCCGCAGCTCGCCGAGGCGGTGACCGAACCACAGAAACAGCACTTCGTCGATGCCATCCAGAGCTACCTCCGGATCGACCGCATGCACGGGTCCGCCAGCCGCCGCTTGAACGTCGACTCGATGCACAGTGGTCTCGTGTGTCATCCGACGCCGCCAGAAGCCGTGCGTACGATCCGCCGGCCACCAGGTGTCACAGGGTTCGTTCGGGTCATGCTGGCTTAGCTCGGCGAGTAGCTCTTCCAGTCCGGTTCGCACGAAACCCACCAGGTCGTCATCTGACGGAGATCGCTGCCAGTGCTCGGGCCGGCGCCCGTCCCGTGCCCACAGCCGGGCCACTCGGTGCACGCTACCGACATGTCGTAGGGTCGCCTCCAGCGTGAGATCGGGACAACCAGGTACCTCGGACCCTGCCGCATACGGCAAGGCTGAGGCCGCCGTGCTGAGCAACAGCTCGCCCTCGATGCCGATCACATCCAGCATCCGGCCGTAGTCGATCAGGGGCCGCGGAGCCGTCATCGGGAGTTCCTCGAAGCCGACCGCTGCGCGAGGGCTAGGAATTGACCGGCCTGCCGCACCATGTCGTCGGCATCACGGTTGGTCACCAGACGACGCACGCCAGCCTCGGCGGCCGCCCGGGTTGCCGAAGCGGCGGCGAAGAACGCAGACCATTCCGCGAGTTCCGGCGCGACCGTGGTGAGCAAAGTCCACACGCTGGTCGGCCGAGCGCGGCCACGGGGCCGGGCCCGCGCCGCCAGCACAGCAGCCGCCGCGTGCAGCGCCGCGACGTGTGCCTGTGCATAGCGTTCTACAGGATGTGTGGCGTACTCAGCGTCAAACAGTTCCTGCCGTGCGTGCTCGAGCTGCACACGTACGCTAGGTGGGCAGTTCCTGTTGCTGTCACGGCGGCTGTTGCTCTCACAGTGACAGTTGCTCTCACAGTGACAGTTGCTTTCGTTGTGATTGGGGCTGTCAAACCGCAATCTAACGGACAGGGTTGGCGGAGCTACGGTGAGCACAGCGGCCTCCTGGGGCGGGAGTCGTCATGAACAACACAGATCGACTCCGCCGGGGGGAAGCCGGCGGAGTCTGGTGGCGACGCGCTTCCCCCGCGCCACCACCAGACTCGTGTTCGAACATATGTTCGAACACTGCTACAGAGTAACCCCTTGAGGAGCGGTGCCGTCAAGTGACACGCCCCGAAAGGCGGCAGGCCGAGGTCGGGCCGAGGTCGGGCCGAGGTCTCATAGGATTCGTGTACCTTGTCGGTACCGCCCGTTTCGACGTGTGTCGGCCAGCACAGGAGGTCGGCGGTGAGCGCGATGCCCGCCCGCGAAGGCGTCCTGCTCGCGGAGTTGACGGCTGCGCAGTTGCGCGAGCGACTTGACGAAGCGCTGCAGGTCTACGTCACCGCGATGCGCTACCCGCCCGGCACGGCGCGACATCGAAGCCCGATGTGGCTGGAGCACATGCTCCGGACCGGCTGGTTGTGTGTCGCCGCCTTCGATGCGGACGCCCTGATAGGCATCGGCTACGGCTACCGGGGGGCACCTGGCCAGTGGTGGCACGATGAGGTGCACCGCGGGCTGAGAGTGATCGATCCCGCGGCGGCGCAACGCGAGCTTGCCGACTATTTCGAGCTGACCGAGTTGCATGTCCACCCGGATGCGCAGGGGAGGGGCATCGGCAGTGCTTTGCTCACCGACTTACTGTCCAGAGTCGACGCCCCCCGCGCGTTGCTGTCCACTCCAGAGGGCCCGACCAGAGCCTGGCGGCTCTACCGCCGGTTCGGATTCACCGACCTGCTGCGTCACTACCACTTCGCTGGTGACTCCCGGGACTTCGCCGTCCTGGGCCGCACGCTGCCGCTCTAGCGGGTCCGAAGGTTGGCACGTCCCAAGGTTGGTAGCGGTTACGGATGCCCACGACCGGGGTTGCGGGTACTTGAATGGCGACCAACTGAACCGGGATCCGTGCCGCGGGCGAACCCGGGCACGTGCTGGCACGTACTACCCCTATCGTCGGCATGCACAGCGAGTGCAAGCCCGGCTACGCGGTGCCGTGACCCACGATCCCAGGAGGTTCGATGGCGCAGGGGAACGCCACCCGCGGAGCCCGAACTCGGCCCCTCAATGGGTTAGCGAGAAATCAGCAGCCTCATCCGCAGGATGACGACCTCCGCGCGGAAGTGCACCGCGAGCTGGCAACCTTTCTCCAGGCCAAGCGCGATGAGGCGGCCCAGATCGACTCGCAGTTCGTCGCCGCGGTGGATGCGCTGCGCGAGTTCGTCCTCGGGGGTGGCAAGCGGCTGCGTCCGACCTTTGCCTGGTGGGGCTGGCGAGGAGCGGGCGGCTCGCCGATCGACCCGCAGTCGCGGGCAGTGCTCCGCGCGGTGAGCTCCCTGGAGCTGATCCAGGCTTGCGCACTGGTGCACGACGATCTGATGGATGACTCGAGCACGCGGCGCGGGGCGCCGACCGTGCATGTCGATTTCGCGGCCCGGCACCGCGCGGCCGGATGGTTGGGCACCTCGGAGCGGTTCGGCTCAGCCGCCGCCATCCTGGTCGGCGACATCGCCCTAGCCTGGGCTGACGACATGCTGCGCAGCGCGGATCTGTGGCCTGATCAGCTGACCAGGGCGTACGCCGTATGGCAGGCGATGCGCAGCGAGGTGCTCGCGGGGCAATACCTCGATGTCCTCACCCAGGCTTGCGGCGACGAGCGGCCCGAGGCCGCGCTGCAAATCGACCGGTACAAGACCGCGGCCTATACCGTTGAGCGCCCGCTGCACCTGGGCGCCGCGATTGCTGGAGCACAGCCAGCACTGATCCACGCCTACCGTCGCTTCGGCGCGGACATCGGGGTCGCCTTCCAGCTCCGCGACGACCTGCTCGGCATGTTCGGCGACCCTCGGGTCACCGGTAAGCCGGCCGGTGACGATCTACGCGAGGGCAAGCGGACGCTGCTGCTGGCCTACGGTTTGCGCGCCGCCGACGAGAAACGCCCGACCGGAGCGGCCGACCTGTTGCGCAGTGCGATCGGGAACCCGCAGGTGGACGAGGACACCGTGACCACGGTCCGCGAGTTGCTGATCGAGATCGGCGCGGTAGCCGAGGTGGAGCAGCGGATCACCATGCTGACCGATTCCGCGCTGCGCATCCTGCGCGCCGCTGACCTGGACGAACCGGCCAGCACCCGGCTGAGCGAGCTCGCTGCACAAGCCACTTGCCGGGTGCGCTGAACGGGCTTGTTGAACGGCAACGCAGCACGCGTACCGTGCCACCTATGCGCACCGTGCCGGGACCCACCGATCACATCGTCATCGTCGGCGCCGGACTAGCCGGGTTGGCTGCCGCGTTGCACCTGCTCGGATCCGGTCGGCGGGTGACCGTGCTGGAAGCGCAGCCCCACCCAGGTGGTCGGGCCGGCCGGATGGATCTCGCCGGATACCGCGTCGATACCGGCCCCACCGTACTCACCATGCCGGAGTTGGCCGACGAAGCGCTGGCCGCGGTAGGCGACTCACTCGCCGCCCGGCTGGAGCTGGTGGCGCTGCACCCGGCCTACCGGGCCCGCTTCGCGGACGGGTCGGTGATCGACGTGCACACCGACGCCGACGCGATGGAGGCCGAGATCCGCTCGGTGGCCGGCACTGCCGAAGCGATCGGCTACCTCAAGCTGCGGCGCTGGCTGACCAAGCTGTACCAGGTGGAGATCGGGCGATTCATCGGCGGCAACTTCGACTCCCCGCTGGATCTGGTGGCGGGCCGGGACGCCGTCCGCGACCTGGCCACCTTGGCCGCGCTGGGCGGCTTCGGCCGGCTGGGCGCCCAGGTCGGCCGCTTCCTGAAGGACGAGCGGCTGCGGCGGATCTTCTCCTTCCAGTCGCTCTACGCCGGAGTACCTCCGCAGCATGCCCTCGGTGCGTACGCGGTGATCGCCTACATGGACACGGTGGCAGGAGTCTATTTCCCCCGGGGAGGAATGCATGCGCTGCCCCAGGCGCTGGCCGACGCGGCCTGCGACGCCGGCGCCGACCTGCGCTACCGCACAACGGTGACCGCCCTGGAGCACTCCGGGGATCGGATCACCGCCGTGCGTACTGCCGATGGCGAGCGGATGAGCGCGGACGCGGTGGTGCTCACTCCCGATCTCCCGGTGGTGCACCGGCTGCTCGGCCGTGCGCCACGGAGGCTGGTGCCGCTGCGCTGGTCACCCTCGGCGGTGGTGCTGCACGCCGGTGTCCGGCCGGGCCGCGGGCCGGGCTGGTCGGGGCTGGCGCACCACACGATCACCTTCGGCCAGGCGTGGGAGCGTACCTTCGACGAGATCATCTATCGAGGACGGCTGATGACCGATCCGTCGCTCCTGATTACCCGGCCCACCGCCACCGACCCGAGCCTGGCCCCTGACGGACGGGAACTGTTCTACATCCTTGCGCCCTGCCCCAACCTGCATACCGCGCCACTGGACTGGGCCACTCTCGGATCGGCGTACCGCGATGAGCTGGTCGGCACCCTGGAGCAGCGGGGGCTGACCGGCCTCGCTGAGGCCATCGAGGTCGAGCACGTGGTCACCCCCGCGGACTGGGCGGCCCAAGGACTGGCGGTCGGCACGCCGTTCTCCGCGGCGCACACCTTCGCCCAGACCGGACCGTTCCGCCCGGCGAATCTGGTCCGGGGGCGCAGCAACGTCGTGCTCGCGGGGTGCGGCACGACGCCCGGGGTGGGCGTGCCCACCGCGCTGATCTCCGGCAAGCTCGCCGCTGCCCGGATCACCGCCTCCGCAGCCCGCCAGCGCACCGCCCTGAGCCGCTGACACCAACTGGATTACCAGCCGGTCACAACACGGTCACCACCGGTTTGAGTAGCAACATGCTGTGGGACCATACGGGCCGCCATGACGTCGAATCCACGGCCTGCGGCAGCGGCCGCTGGCTACGCGCTGTTCGAGCCCGGTCCCGGTCCGTGCTCACACCAGCGCCAGCCAGCACTGCTGCTCGACCGGGTGCGCCCGAGGCGGCGGCTGTCCGGCACGGTCCTGCTCGGGTTGACCGGGTCGGCGCTGATCACTGTAATGGCGATCGGCGCTGGCGGCATCTTGGTCAGCGACCCCCTGATCACCGGAGGGCCGCTGTCCTGGATCCGCTACGGGCACGGGCACGACCTGGCCACCGCAGGGCTCTATGTCGGCATCGGGATGCTCGTGTGGGCGTGGGTACGCTTGGGACGCGACGTGCTGGCCGACGCCGCCACCACCCGGCAGCTGAAGGTCGCCAGCGCGGCGTGGGTGACACCCGTCCTGCTCTCGCCGCCGCTGTTCACCAGGGACGTCTACAGCTACCTGGCGCAAGGTGCGCTCGCGCTGCGCGGACTGGATCCCTACCTGGTTGGGCCCTCGGAGCTGCCGCCCGGAGCCATCGCGGACAACGTGCACTATGTGTGGCAAACCACCCCAGCGCCTTACGGCCCGCTGTTCATCTTCATCGCCGAGACGATGAACTCCTTGGCCGGCGAGGACCTCGTGCTGGGCGTGATCGGCATGCGGTTGGTGCTGCTCAGCGGCTTGGCTCTGCTGGTTTTCGCGCTTCCCCAGCTGGCGCAGCGCCTCGGCGGCAATCCCGCTGTCACGTTGTGGCTGGTGATCGCCAACCCGCTGGTCGTGGTGCACCTCGTCGGTGGACCGCACAACGATCTGCTGATGACCGGCCTACTCGTGATGGGCACCCTGCTGGTGCTGGAGCGCCGGCACGCCGCAGGGATTGCGTTGGGCACGATGGCGATGGCGATCAAAGTGTCGGCCGGAGTCGCGTTGCCGTTTCTGGTGTGGATCTGGGCCTCTCACCTCCCTGGCAGCCGCGGCGCCCAACTGGCGCGAGCCGGCGCGGCGAGCATCGCGGTGTTCGCCGCGATGTTCACCGGCATGACGTTGCTCTCGGGCGTCGGCCTGGGCTGGATCCCGGCCCTGGACGCACCGTCGCTGATCGTCAACTGGATGTCGCTGCCCACCGCCGCCGGCGGGCTCGCGTACGCCCTGGCGTCACCGTTCGATAACGGGAGTAGCCAGCCGTTCATCGAGATCTTCCGGTTACTGGGATCCGGTGTCTTCCTGGCCATCCTCGCCAGGCAATGGTGGCTGGCCAGAGAGGGCGGGGCGCACACTGTTCGCCGCGCAGCGCTGGTGCTGCTGTGGGCGGCGCTGCTGGCACCGGCCACCCTGCCCTGGTATTTCAGCTGGGCCCTCGTGCTCGGCGCGGTCCTGCCGTGGTCGCGACGCACGCTGGCGTGGGTGGTCGCGGGCTGCACCTGGCTGGTGGTGTGCACCTACCCGACCGGGGAGGATGCGTTCACCTCGTGGCCGTACCAGCTCGCCATGGTGATCGTGTCGCTGATCGCGGGTACCGCCCTGCTCCGCCGAGATCCGCTCGGCCTCCGAGCGCGCTGCGTCGAACCAGCGCCGGTAGGGGCGACATGAGTCGAGAACTCGATGCCGCGGGCATCACCGAGCCCGCACTGCGTGCCTCCTACACCCGATGCCGCGAGCTCAATGCGGCGCACGGCCGCACCTACTTCTTAGCGACCCGGCTGCTCTCGCCTGCCCAACGGCCGGCGATCCATGCCCTGTACGGGCTGGCCCGGTACGCCGATGAGATCGTCGATGACCTCTCCGATACACGACCATGGCCGCAGCGCGTCGCAGAATTGGACGCCTTCGCCGGTCAGCTGCGCGAAGGGTTAGCGCGGGGCAGCTCGGATCACCCCGTGCTGGCGGCGCCGGTGCACACCGCGGTCCGCTACCGGATTGATCCGCAACACTTCGCGGACTTCATGGTCTCCATGCGGATGGACCGACCCGTGGAACAGGGCGGGGTCGCCGACTACCGGAGTTTCGACGAGCTAGCCCGCTACGTGCACGGCTCGGCGGCGGTCATCGGGCTGCAAGTGCTGCCGGTACTGGGTACCGTGGTGCCTCGGGAACGCGCCGAGCCGCACGCCGCCGCGCTGGGTGTCGCCTTCCAGATCACCAACTTCCTCCGCGACGTCGGGGAGGACCTCGATCGCGGACGGATCTACCTACCCGCCGAGGAGCTGGCGTCCTTCGGGGTGGACCGGGAGCTGCTGCGGTGGTGCCGCGGTACCGGCCGTTCCGATCCCCGGGTACGCCGTGCGCTGGCCTACCTCGTCGCGCGCACCCGGGCGATCTACCGCAGGGCGGCGCCGGGGATCCCGATGCTCGCCCCGGTCTCACGGGCCTGCGTGGCCACCGCGTTCCGCCTCTACGGCGGCATCCTGGACGAGATCGAAGCCGCCGACTACCACGTGCTGGCCCGGCGCGTGGCGGTCCCGCGCCACCGCCGCCTCGCCGTCGCACTACCAGGCCTGAGCCGCGCGCTGTTAGCGCGGACACTGAGCTAGGCGCCCCCAGTGTGCAGCGCCGCGTGCCAGCGCACTGCCTGGGCGTCGGTGAGGGCGGCCACCTGGTCGATGATCACCCGCAGCCGTGCGCGGTCATCGCGAGCCTGCTGCCACGCGAGGCTCAGTGCCGGATCCAGCGGCTCCGGCGCCCGGTGCAGCACAGCGGCGCACAGCTCCGCCACCAGCTCCCGTTGCCGGGCCTGCACGGAAAGCCGCTGCGGGTCGCTCATCACGAACCGCAGCGCCATGGCTTTGAGCAGCGCCACCTCTGCGGCCACCTGGCCCGGGATGACGAGATCCGCGCGGTAACGCCCCAGCGGAGGTGGCCCGAACCGGACCAGGGTGGCGGACACTACCGCCGACACGAACCGCCCCACCAGCTCACTGGTGAGTTCTTTCAATGCGACCTGAGCAGCCAACGTGGCATCATATCGCCGCAGCGCATTGAGCACCGGAAGCGCGAGCAGCCCCGCCGCGGCGGCCTCCAGATCCGCGCTGGGCAACAGGCTGAAATGTGTCGCTGCCAGCTCGACGAGCAAGGCCCGCTCCACCGGGTCGGCCAGGGTACCCAGGGAGATGCGGCCGGCCAGGATCCCATCCTCCACGTCGTGCACCGAGTAGGCGACGTCATCAGCCCAGTCCATTACCTGGGCTTCCAGGCATCGTCGCCCTTCGGGCGCACGATCGCGCAGCCAACCGAACCCCGCGGCATCGTCGGCGTAGAAACCGAATTTGACCGTCCCGTTCCGGCGCGGCCACGGATACTTGACGGTGGCGTCCAGCGATGCCCTGGTGAGGTTGAGTCCGCGGCTGACCCCGGTCACGGCGTCGAGCAGCTTGGGCTCCAACCGGGTGAGGATCCGCAAAGTCTGGGCGTTGCCCTCGAACCCACCGCAACCCGCGGCAACCTCGTTGAGCACCTGCTCGCCGTTGTGACCGAAAGGTGGGTGGCCGATGTCGTGCGCCAATCCGGCGGTCTCCACCACGTCCGGATCACAACCCAGCTCGACGGCAATCCCGCGGCCGATCTGAGCGACCTCCAACGAGTGGGTCAGCCGGGTCCTGGGTACGTCCCCCTCCCCCGGGCCGACCACCTGGGTCTTTCCCGCAAGCCGCCGCAACGCCGCGGAATGCAACACACGGGCCCGGTCCCGGGCGAAGGGGCTGCGGCGCTCCGGTGCCGATCCGGGCAAAGTTGCGCGCTTGGCCGGCTCGGACACCAGCCGAGCCCGGTCGTGCTCGGTGTAGGGGTGACCCACGAGACTCACCCGAGATCGGTGCCCAGTGCGTCGGCCGGGGCGTGGGTGAACCGGTAGTGCAGCAGCGCGGCGCTCTCCCGCAGGATGTATTGGGCCTGGATGGTGCGGGTCTGCACAATCGGGCCGCTCCGGGTGGGTGAGGTCCAGGAGATGAGGCCCAGATCATCGGCCATGGTGCGAGCCCGCAACGAGTGCCAGGGATCGCTGACGATCACCGCGGTATGCCAACCCGCGCTGCCCGCCCGGTGCGCCACCGCTTGGAGGCTCTCCAGGGTGTCGCGGCCCTCACCGATCGGCACCACGACATCTTGGGGGATCCCGTAGGACGTCAGGTAATTACGGCCGGCCTCGGCCTCGGTGTAGGTGTCGCCGACCCGCCGGCCACCGACTGTGACGATCACCGGCGCGACTCCGGTGCGCCACAGCCGCGCGGCGTGATCCAACCGGGAGCCCAGCACCGCTGAGGGCGTCCCGTCGTACTGCGCCGCACCCAGCACCACCACCACGTCGGCCTGGTCCCGGTCGTCGACCCGGGCCACCTGCCACACCCGGAAGACCGTGCCACCGACGATCAGCGCACCAACCAGCACCGCGCCGAGGACCAGCCGGACCAGCTGGCGGAACAGCGCAGATCCGGGTGGATAGCCCGATTGCCGGCTCGGCC
>JBOHFW010000219.1:0-23076 GCA_050699835.1 Pseudonocardiaceae bacterium
TCGGCCCGTGACCCCCTACCAGGCCGAACGGCGGTCCCACGCGGAGAGGTGGCGATTCTGGTGAGCACGCCGGAGGAGACCTACCGGGCCACGATGCAGGTGCAGACACCCGAGGACGGGCCCGCTACTCTGATCATCACCCAGCAAGGTCTCGGGTGCGGCGCTCGGATGTGGCTGACGCTGAACGGCTCCATCCGGGCCACCGCGGTGCTGGACGCCCAGGATGTGAGCCAGCTGGCCAGCAAACTGCAGATGGAGTCCGGCACCGATGAGCGCACCCAGCACCGGGTCACCAGCACCGGAGATACAGATCGTGCGCGGTGAGCCCTCGGACGAGGAGCTCGCCGCGCTGGTCGCGGTACTCGTTGAGCTGGCCGAAGCTGCCACCGCGGAGCCAACCGCGACGCGCCGCGCCTGGGCCGACCCGACGCACCGGCTGCGCACGTCGCTGCGTCCCGGTCCTGGAGCCTGGCGCGCTTTGGCGCTCCCACACTGAACCACGTGCTCCACGTGCCATACTGTGGAGATGAAGCGCAACCTCACGATCCAGCTCGACGATGACCTGATCCGGCGAGCGAAGGTGATCGCCGCTGAGCGTGGCACGTCGGTTAGCGGCCTGGTGACACAGCAGATCACCGAGCTGATCGAAGCGCGGGACCGGTACATCCGGGCACGGGAGTCGGCGCTGGAGATGATGTCCGCGGCAACCGACCACGGAGGCCGCCGTTGGACGCGGGATGAGTTATACGGGCCACGGCTCGACCGGTACGGCGCGTGAGCGCTCCTTCGGGGGCGACGTTCGTCGACACCAACGTCCTCGTCTACGCACAAGACACCCACGACGAGGTCAAGCACGGGGCTGCCGAGAAGCTGCTCACGCAGCTGTGGACATCGGGCCTCGGAATCCTCAGCACCCAGGTACTCCAGGAGTTTTACAGCGTCGCGACGCACAAACTCCGCCCGCCGCTGACGCCGGCGCAGGCGCGTCAGGTGATACACGACTACAGCGAGTGGTGCCGCGTCGACACCGATCCGATGCTCATCATCTCAGCCAGCCGGCGCTCCGAGCAGCATTCGATCAATTTCTGGGATGCGCTGATCGTCGAGGCGGCACTGCGGGGAGGAGCCACCGAGCTGGTCACCGAAGATCTGCACCACGGTCGCCGGTTCGGCGCATTGACCGTGCGCAATCCATTCCTCGCCGAGTAAGCGCGCTCACTCACTGGCAGTCGCGGTGCCGCGGGCGATGGCAGGATCGGCGGTATGGGCACGATCGCGTTCGAGGACCTGAGCCCGGGCACCATAATCGATCTTGGTGAGGCCAAGATCGATCGGGAGGAGATGCTCGCCTTCAATCACCGGTTCGATCCGCAGCCGTTCCATCTGGACGAGGAGGCAGCGAAACGTTCGGTACTCGGCGGGCTGTGCGCGTCGGGCTGGTTCACCGCGTGCCTGTGGATGCGGGCGTATGTGGACACTGTGCTGGCCGATTCCACCTCGCAAGGCTCGCCGGGCGGCCGGGAGATGTCGTGGCTCGCGCCGGTGTTTCCCGGTGACGTGCTGCGGATGCGGCTGGAAGTGATCGGCGCGCGCCGCTCCCGGAGCCGTCCTGGCCTCGGCCTGGTGGAGATCGTCGGCTCGGCGCACCGTGGCGAGGACTGCGTGCTGCGGATGACCTTCACCGGCATGTTCTCCACCCGCGACTGACCACCGTGCGTCTTGTCCTTGCGTCAGCATCCCAAGGCCGGCTCGGCGTGCTCCGCAGCGCCGGGATCGATCCGGTGGTGCGACCCTCCGGAGTGGACGAGGACGCGCTGGCCGCCACGCTGACTGGCGCCACGCCAGCGCAGCTGGTCACCGCGCTGGCTCAGGCCAAGGCCGATGCGGTCGCGGCGGAAGTCGCTATCGAATATCCCAACGCGGTGGTCGTCGGCTGTGACTCGATGCTGCACATCGGCGGGAAACTGGTCGGCAAGCCCGGCTGCGCTGACGTCGCGGCGCGGCAGTGGCAGGCGATGGCGGGCCGCAGCGGCGAGCTGCTCACCGGGCACGCCGTGATCCGCCTCGACGAGGGCATCCGAACCGCGACCGCCAGCGGTGTGCACACCACCGTGATCCACCTCGGCACCCCGTCGGGGGAGGAGATCGAGGCCTACGTCGGCACCGGGGAACCGCTGCACGTGGCCGGCGGGTTCACCCTGGACGGCCGCGGCGGCTGGTTCGTCGACGGGATCGACGGTGACCCCTCCAGTGTGATCGGTATTAGCCTGCCGCTCACCCGGCGTCTGCTTACCGACGTCGGAGTGTCCGTGGTGTCGCTGTGGTCGTGAACCCTGCGCTTTGCGATCAGTCACGACGCCACCGCGGCCCTAGACTTCGGGCAATCCCCCGCACGCACCCATCCAGGAGGCATCGGTGCCCCATCCCACCACGACTGCCCTGGGCAAGGTGCTCATCGCCAACCGCGGCGAGATCGCCGTCCGGGTGATCCGGGCCTGCCGGGATGCCGGGCTGAGAAGTGTCGCCGTCTATGCCGAGGGGGATCGCGACGCCCCGTTCGTCACCCTGGCTGACGAGGCGTTCGCACTGGGCGGTGCCACACCGGCGGAGAGCTACCTCGACCCCACGAAGCTGCTCGATGTGGCGGCCCGGGCCGGCGCAGGCTCGGTGCACCCCGGCTACGGGTTCCTGGCGGAGAACGCCGAATTCGCCCAGGCGGTGATCGACGCCGGGCTGGTCTGGATCGGACCGCCACCGCAGGTGATCCGGGACCTGGGCGACAAGGTCACTGCGCGGCAGCTGGCCGCCAAGGCCGGGGCGCCGCTGGTGCCAGGGACCCGGGACCCGGTGTCCGGGCCGGATGAGGTGGTGGCGTTCGCCGAGGAGCACGGACTACCGATAGCGATCAAAGCCGCCTTCGGCGGGGGCGGGCGCGGCCTGAAGATCGCCCGTAACATCGAAGAGATCCCCGAGCAGCTCGATTCCGCGATGCGCGAGGCCGTCGTGGCCTTCGGGCGGCCCGAGTGCTTCGTGGAGCGCTATCTGGACCGGCCGCGGCACGTGGAGGCGCAGGTGCTGGCCGATCAGCACGGCACCATCGTCGTGGTCGGCACCCGGGACTGCACCCTGCAACGCCGGCACCAGAAGCTGGTGGAGGAAGCTCCGGCCCCGTTCCTGTCCGACGAGCAACGGCACACCATCCACGAGGCGGCCCGGGCGATCTGCGCCGAGGCGGCCTACATCGGCGCCGGCACCGTGGAGTTCCTGGTGGGTCCTCATGGCTCCATCTCCTTCCTGGAGGTGAACACCCGGTTACAGGTGGAGCATCCGGTCTCGGAGGAGACCACCGGTCTGGACCTGGTGGTCGAGCAGTTCCGGATCGCGGCCGGCGAGAAGCTGACCATCGCCGGCAACCCGGTGCCGCGCGGGCATGCGATTGAGTTCCGGATCAACGCCGAGGACCCGGCCCGGGGGTTCCTCCCGGTCCCCGGTGTGGTCACGGTGTTCGATCCGCCCTCGGGACCGGGAGTGCGGCTGGACACCGGGGTACGCTCCGGCAGCGTCATCGGCGGGCAGTTCGACTCGATGCTGGCCAAGCTCATCGTCGTGGGCGCGGATCGGGAGCAGGCGCTGGCCCGGTCCCGGCGGGCGCTGGCCGAGTTCGTGATCAACGGCCTACCCACGGTCCTTCCTTTTCACCGGGCAGTCGTGGACGACCCGGCCTTCGCTGCCACCGACGGTGCGCACTTCGCAGTGCACACCCGGTGGATCGAGACTGAGTTCTCCGCGGTGCTCGAGCGTGCTGGCGCCGCAGCGAATGCGCCAGCGCCGCAACCGCGGCAGACCGTGGTCGTGGAGGTCGGCGGCCGGCGGCTGGAGGTCTCTTTGCCGGGTGAGCTGGCCCTGCGAGGTGGTGGTGCCCTGACCAAACCCCGCACCTGCGGCAGCCGTCGAGCGCCAGCGGGATCGGGCGACGCGGTTATCGCGCCCATGCAGGGCACCGTCGTCAAGGTCGCGGTGTCCGACGGAGATCCAGTCCAATCTGGTGATCTCATCGTTGTCGTCGAAGCGATGAAAATGGAGAACCCGGTCACCGCCCATCAGGCGGGCATCGTCACCGGACTCACGACGCAAGCCGGAGCCTCGGTCACCCAGGGTACTGTGATCTGTACGATCAGCTCCTAGCTGGCCCGTTGCCGGCTGTGAACACGGTATAAGGGTTATCTCACCGGTTCCAGGAGCCGCGGGCGAGCTTCTGGTGCAGCATTGCGGCGGGCGTCGGCGGCGGAGTCGTTGGGCTGGCGTTGCGAGTCACGTTCGGCGGCCACCCGGGCGAGGTAGATTTCAACCTCCCGGTCTCGCACCGCCGCTGTCCAACCCAGCACCTCGCCCATCAGGTCAGCAACCTCAGCAGCGCACGCCTCGCCCCGGTGCGGGTACTCGATCGAGATCCGAGTGCGCCGGGTCAGCACGTCCTCCAGGTGCAGAGCACCCTCGTGGCTGGCCGCGTGCATCACCTCGACCCGCAGGTAGTCCGGCGCTTCTGGGAGCGGCGCGAGCAGATCCGGGCGATCCGCAGCCAGGGCCAGTACCTGGTGCACCACCGAGCCGTAGCGGTCCAGCAGGTGCCGTAGCCGGTAAGGGTGTAGCCGGTACCGGGCCGCCAACGTATCGGCCTGGTTGACCAGAGCGTGGTAACCATCCGCCCCAAGTAGTGGCACCTTGTCAGTGATCGAGGGTGCAATCCGGCCAGGCAGATCGGGCACCGCCGCGCCCACTGCGTCGGCCGCCATCACCCGGTAGGTGGTGTACTTGCCGCCCGCGATCGCGACCAGGCCGGGCGCGACCCGAGCAACCGCGTGCTCCCGGGACAGCCGCGAAGTTTCTTCGTTCTCCCCGGCCAGCAGCGGCCGCAAGCCGGCGTAGACGCCCTCGATATCGGCATCGTTCAACGGTGTGGCCAACACCGAGTTGACGGTGTCCAGCAGGTAGTTAATGTCCGCGCGAGTCGCCGCCGGATGCGCCAGGTCGAGGTTCCAGCCGGTGTCGGTGGTGCCGACGATCCAGTGGTTGCGCCACGGGATGACGAACAGCACCGATGTGGCGGTGCGCAGGATCAGCCCGCTCTCCGACACGATGCGGTCCCGCGGCACCACGATGTGCACTCCCTTGGAGGGACGGATCCGGAACCGGCCTCGCCCGCCGGACAGCCGCTGGATCTCGTCGGTCCAGATACCGGTGCAGTTGAGCACCGCGTGCGCCCCGACGTCAGTCTCCTCTCCGGTCTCGCAGTCCCGCACGCGGACACCGCAGATCCGGTCCGCCTCTCGCAGGAACCCGATGACCTGGGTGGAACTGCGCACCGCGGCGCCGTACTGGGCGGCGGTGCGGGCTACCGTCATGGTGTGCCGGGCATCGTCGGTGATCGCATCGTAGTAGTGCACCCCGCCGACGAGACAGTCGCGGCGTAACGCGGGTGCCAAGCGCAACGCTCCCGCCCGGGTGAGGTGACGCTGCCCCGGCACGGATCGCGACCCGCCCAGCGTCTGGTACAGCGCCAATCCGGCGGCGACATAAGGCCGTTCCCAGATCCGGTGGGCCAGCGGGTACAGGAAGCTCACCGGCCTGACCAGATGTGGTGCCAGCCGGGTGAGCATCAGCTCCCGCTCGTGCAGCGCCTCTCGGACCAGCCCGAACTCCAGCTGCTCCAAGTACCGCAGCCCGCCGTGGAACAGCTTGGACGACCGGCTGGACGTGCCGGAGGCAAGGTCCCGGGCTTCCACCAGGGCCACCTTCAGACCCCGGGTGGCGGCATCCAACGCCGCACCCGAACCGACCACACCACCACCGATGACCACGATGTCGAACTGCTCGCTGCCCAGCCGGTGCCAGTCCGCCGCTCGTTGCGCCGGGCAGAGCTGCCCAGGGGCTAACTCAACGCTGGACAGAGCCGCCCGGGGGGGCTCGCGCTCAGCCTGCTGCACCGGTCCACCCCCTGCGTCGTAACCGACCGCCTGCTGCACGCTACCGCGTGGGGGCCTGAGCGTGGGCTCGTCAAAGCTTGTCTCGAAGCCGGTCGAGCATGGTGACCAGCTCGTCGGCGCTGTCATCGGTAAGCAAACCTGCTCGCAGCAGGCAGCTACGCGCGCTTCCAGCTCGGCGACCGTTACGACGTGGTCGTCATCTTCGACCAGGTGGGGCTGCGAGAACCGGATCCCCAGATATCCGCTCTCACGTTGAAACGTCTGGAGCTGCCCGGTAAATAATGCGTTTACGTCGATGGCGTGGCGCGCTACCTTGCCGCAGCGAGTTCGCTCGGTATGGCCACCATTCACGCCACAGACCCAGCCACCACCATTACCGAACTGAAGCGCATGTTCGGTGACTGACTCCACACTGGGCACGTGCTCAGCCAACCGGAGCCGCTCACCCCGGCCACGACTCGCTTGCCGCAACCTCGATCTGCTCAACCGCGCGATCGAACAGCTGCCCCACCGTTGGCGTTGCCCACCACGGTCGTCCCCGGAGCGAAGCAGCTCGGACACGTTAGCCATGGACGGACGCTCACTCCTCGGGCAGGCGAGGCTCGTACCTCACAGCGAACCCGCGCGCTGGTGGCAATCGCGATGCCTTCTCGGGGAAATCAAGAGGCAGGCTGAGCAACTCCGTCTAAGATTGGCGCAGTGACGGAAGCCAGCCCTGGGCCTGCGGCGGCCTCTCACGAATTGTCAGCCGCCTCTGACTGGTCCGCCAGAAAGCGCATGGCCGCTTCGATGTTGTTGTTCAATGCCGAAGGCCGGGTGTTGCTGGTTGAGCCCACCTACAAGCCACACTGGGAGCTTCCCGGCGGCAGGGTCGAGGCTGGCGAGTTCCCCCGGATTGCGGCTCAGCGGGAGATCGTCGAGGAGCTGGGCCTGGACTGCCCCGTTGGCCGGCTGCTGGTCCTGGACTGGGTTCCGCCAGCCGATGACCGGCCCGAGAGCGTGGTCGCCGTGTTCGACGGGAAGGTGCTCTCTGCGGCAGAGGTGGCTCGCATCGTGGTGCCACCAGAGGAGCTGCACGGTTTCGGGTTCTTCGATCTCGCCGAGCTGGGTTGTGTGCTCCCTCCGGTGTTGGTACGGCGAATGACGGCGGCGGCGCACGCGAACCGTGACAACACCATGGTGTATCTCGAGGACGGTCACCTGATCGCATGACACGATGAGCCGATACGTCGCAGCGGTCGACCAGGGCACCACCTCTACCCGCTGCATGGTCTTCGACCACGACGGTCGGGTGGTTAGCGTCGACCAACGGGAGCATGTCCAGCACTTCCCCGCCGCGGGTTGGGTGGAGCATGACCCGCTGGAGATCTGGGCGAACACCCGGGAGGTTGCCGCAGGGGCGCTCACCAAGGCCGGGCTGACCACAAGCGACATCGCCGCAGTGGGCATCACCAACCAGCGGGAGACCGCAGTGGTGTGGGACCGGCGCAGTGGCGAGCCGGTGCACAACGCGATCGTCTGGCAGGACACCCGCACCGACCGGTTGTGTACCGAGCTCGGTGGCTCCAGCGGCCTCCGCCGGTACCAAGACCGCACCGGGCTGCCGCTGTCCACCTACTTCTCCGGCCCCAAGATCCGCTGGATCCTGGACCATGTGGAGGGCGCCCGGCAGCGGGCGCACCACGGCGAGCTGTGCTTCGGAACCATCGACAGCTGGTTGCTGTGGAATATGACCGGCGGGCTGCACGTCACCGACGCCACTAACGCCTCCCGGACCCTGCTGATGGACCTGGGCACGCTGTGCTGGGACGAGGCGATCGCCGGGGAGATGGACATCCCGGTGTCGATGCTGCCGATGATCCGCTCGTCGTCAGAGGTTTATGGCACGGTGAAGGAGCCCGCCGCACTGGCTGGGGTGCCCATCGCGGGCATCCTCGGTGACCAGCAGGCGGCCACCTTCGGGCAGGCCTGCCTGTCCGTCGGAGACGCCAAGAACACCTACGGCACCGGTAACTTCATGCTGCTCAACACCGGCACCGAGCCGGTGCCCAGCCGCCACGGGCTGCTCACCACGATCTGCTACCAGCTCGGATCGCAGAACCCGGTGTACGCGCTGGAGGGCTCGATCGCGGTCACCGGGTCGCTGGTGCAGTGGCTGCGGGACAACCTGGGCATGATCTCCTCAGCAGCGGAGATCGAGCAGCTGGCGGGGAGCGTCGAGGACAACGGTGGCGCTTACTTCGTCCCCGCGTTCTCGGGACTGTTCGCGCCACATTGGCGTCCCGACGCGCGGGGCGCCATCGTCGGTCTGACCCGTTACGTCAACCGAGGGCACCTGGCCAGGGCGGTGCTGGAAGCCACCGCATTCCAGACCCGTGAGGTGCTCGATGCGATGAATGCCGACTCCGGGATGGAGCTCACCGCGCTCAAGGTGGATGGCGGGATGGTGGGAAACGAGCTGCTCATGCAGTTTCAGGCGGACATTCTGGGCGTCTCAGTGATCCGGCCGGTGATCACTGAGACTACCGCCCTGGGTGCCGGCTACGCCGCTGGGCTGGCAGTCAGTTTCTGGTCCGGAGTGGAGGAGATCCGGGAGAAATGGACGGTGGATCGGCGCTGGGACCCGACGATGGATCCACCACGCCGGGAGGAGCTCTACGCCCAGTGGCGCAAGGCGGTCACCCGGACACTCGGCTGGGTTGACGACTGAGGGCGCGGCGCCGGTTCAGCACCAGCGCTATGCCGGATCCGGCCGTAGCGACCGCGCCACCCACCGTGAGCGACACCGCCAGCATGCTCACCTCGGTCTGTGGCGCGGCTTGACTGTCCGCGTTGGCAGTGCTGATCGTCGCATCAGCCAGGGCCACCGGGACGAAGCCCAGCAGGGCCGCGCCAGCGATCAGCCCGCAGGCAACGATCCGCATCGCAACCTCCTCATGCCAGCTCTCTCACCGTAGAGACGTGTGGATACGCCTGAGGTTGCTCGGCGATCAACACGTTCAGTGCCCGGGTATGAACAGGGCGTAACTGACAGCGGTGGCGGGAACGTCGGGACACATCGCGCGACGGCTACGCTATCGCGCGTGCCGCTTTACGCCGCCTATGGGTCCAACATGGATCCCGCCCAGATGATGCAGCGCGCGCCACACTCGCCGATGGCGATGACCGGCTGGCTGATCGGGTGGCGGCTGACCTTCGGTGGTGAGGACCTCCTCTGGGAAGGGGCGCTGGCCACCGTCGTCGAGGACCCGGTCTCCCAGGTGTTCGTCGTGATCTACGACGTGACCGCGGAGGACGAAAAACTGCTCGATCGCTGGGAGGGCGGGGATTTCGGGCTGCACAAGAAGCTGCGGCTGCGGGTGCACACCCTGGACGGCTCGGCGTTGGCCTGGCTCTACGTGCTGGACGCCTACGAGGGTGGGCTGCCCTCGGCGCGCTACCTCGGCGTCATCGCCGACGCGGCCGAGGCAGCCGGCGCCCCCGAGGACTACGTAGCCGAGCTGCGCGCCCGCCCCTGCGCCGGCATCGGCCCCTAACCCACCCCTCCCACCCCTCCCGCCCCTCCCGCCCGGCATGTCGCGCCCCCGTGCCCGGCATGTCGCGCCCCCGTGCCCGGCATGTCGCGCCGTGGCGCACGTCATATCCGGCTCTCAAGCACACCGAGACATCAGCTCTCGCAGCTGTGCCCGCTCAGCGACCACCTGCCGCACGACGCCGCTGCTCGCCGATGGTCATCCGGAAGTAGGCCGCCCCCCTGGATCGGAAGGCATCATCAAGCCTCGCGAGCAATGCGCTGGGTTCGCGGAGGTCCGCTGCGGTAGCCCGGATGGTGATCCACCCACGTCGCTCCAGGTCCAGGTCGCGCTGGGCATCCTGATCCAGCCGGTACTCGTGAGCCTCGTAACCGTCGTACTCCAGCGCGATGCGCAACTCCGGCCAACACAGGTCCAGGACATACCGAATGCGGGCCAGCGCGTCGATCACCTCGAACTGCTCCATCGGTGCGGGAAAGCCTGCTTCCACAACAAGCAGTTTCAGCCAGCTCTCCGGAGGTGAATCGGCCCTCCCCGTGATCAGGGCAAGCAGCGCACCAGCACGGGCGGTCCCACGACGGTCGGGCCGGGTCGCCAGCCGATCGGCGATCCGCTCACGAAACTCCGACCGCTCCCGCTGCGGGAACAGCGCCGCTGCTTGGTCCGCGACCGCAAGAGCACGCCTGGCCCGATCCGTGCAGAGCAACTCGGTGATCGCGATCTCGAGCGCTACCGTACGTAGCTCCCGCACCTCGATCACCTCGTTCAGCAGCCGGCGACCTTGGTGGACGACCAGTCCGTCCTGAGTCCGTAGCGAACTCGAATAGGGCACAGCCACGTGTACGGCAGGCGTTGCCGCGGCCGGGCAGCCCTGCAGCCAGGCAGCCGTGAGGCCGGTCAGGGCAGCCGCAGGTCCGGCTGCGAGTAGAGCCGCGGCTGCCCGAGTGGTCGGATCCAGGAGGGACTCCCGCGGAACCAGTACGCCCCAAATCTGGCGGATCCGGCCGTCAGCCCGCATGCGGTCCAGCGTTCGGCGACCGAGAACGGTGCGTAACCGCGCGTAAGTCCATGGGCCGCGAGAATCGTCTGGGAGGGTGTGCATGGTGTGAGCCTCGCCGAGCGACACAGGTCACCGCCAGCATCGGAATTGCCAGCTGTGGACAACTACCCCCTGCTGTGGACAACCTCCCGGTGGGAAGCCAGGCTGGGTTGACACCAGACGTGCTGCTCCCCACGACGCACCGGTCACTAGGCCACGACACACCGGGCAGGGGGGCGCGACACGCCGGGAGTGAGGGTTAGGGTCAGGAGAGGGCGGCTAGGGCGGTGTGGGTCATGACGCGCACGCCGAGGGGCAGCGCGCGCTCGTCGAGGTCGAAGGTGGGTTGGTGCAGGTCGTACTGCACACCTTCACCCAGCCAGACGCCAAGGCGGCAGATCGATCCCGGCGTGTGTTCGAGATACCAGGCGAAGTCCTCACCTCCCGAGGACTGCTCAGTACCAACCAGCGCGTCCGCGCCCAGCGCCGCAGCGACACCGTTACGCAGCAGCCCGGTGCTGGCAGCCTCGTTGACGACCGGTGGCACCCCGCGGACGTGACGCAGGTCGAAGCCCACCCCGGTGGGCGTGAGCAGCGCGGTGACCACCTCGCGGACCAGCGGCTCCAGATCGACCCAGACCTCCCGGTCACCGGTGCGAAGAGTGCCCCGAACCAATCCCTCCTGGGGCACGGTGTTGGCAGCCTCACCGGCCTGCACCGCACCCCACACCAGCACAGTGCCCGAGCGCGGGTCGACCCGCCGCGATAGCAGGGCAGGCAGCCCGGTAATCACAGTGCCAAGCGCGTACACCAGATCGGCGGTGAGGTGCGGGCGCGAGGTGTGCCCGCCGGGTGAGGACAGCCGCAGTTCGAGCAGGTCGGATGCTGAGGTGATCGGCCCGACCCGGGTACCGACCTGACCGACGGGCAACCGCGGGTCGCAGTGCAGCGCGA
This sequence comes from Pseudonocardiaceae bacterium, assembly GCA_050699835.1. Taxonomy (GTDB): domain Bacteria; phylum Actinomycetota; class Actinomycetes; order Mycobacteriales; family Pseudonocardiaceae. The sequence goes on from JBOHFW010000219.1 coordinate 11,511, forward strand.
AGATCCGGCCCACACCGGACAGCGCCCCGGCCGCCAGCACATCCAGTGCGCCGCCAGGCATTACCTCCTCGGCCGGCTGGAAGATCACCCGGATCCGGCCAGGCAACGCCGGAGCCGACGCCAGGGCCAGCGTTGCGCCGATCAGGATCGCGGTGTGCGCATCGTGCCCGCAGGCGTGCATCACACCGTCCACGGTGGAGGAGAACGGCAGCCCGGTGGCCTCCACGAGGGGAAGCGCGTCGATGTCCGCGCGCAGCGCCACACATCGCGAACCGGTGCCGATGTCGCAGACCAGCCCGGTGCCGCCGGGCAACAACGTGGGGTGCAGGCCAGCGCTGCCGAGACGCTCGGCGATCAGCGCGGTGGTGCCGTGCTCGGAGTAGGCGAGTTCCGGGTGGGCGTGGATGTATCGGCGCCAAGCAACCAGCTCGGAACTGTGCCCGGACAGCCAGCTGTCCAACCAGGAGGGCCCCCGACCGGCCGCGACGTCCAGCGGCGCTTCAGCCACCGAGAGCGGGCTGGGTTGCAGCAGAGTCACCAGGCACCTCTATCCCGCAGCTCCAGGAGCACGATCATTGCCATCGTCACGTCGTCGAATACCCCTCTTTTAGAGAACAAGCACCTGCCTCGCCTGATACTTCGGCAGGCGTTCCACTCAACTTGATCGAAACATCCAGCGCATCAGCGACCTGCCACCAGCGCCGCTGCGGCTGACGACCGAAGCCAGCCGCCTGCGCGCTCACCAACCTGGCCACCCGCGGCGAGCGATGACCGGGGTCAGAAGGTCTCGGCGGGCACGTAGGTACCCCACACGTCGCGCAGCGCGTGACACACCTCGCCCACGGTGGCACGGGCGGACAACGCCCGCCTCATCGGATACAGCACGTTGCTGCCGACGTCCTTAGCGGCGCAGCGCAGCGCATCCAGCGCACACTCGACCTCGGCGGAAGATCGCGACGAACGCAGCGCGGCGAGCCGCTCCCGGGCGCTGTCCTCGATCGCCGGGTCCACTCGCAGCGGCTGGTAGAGATCCTCGGCGTCGAGCCGGTACCGGTTGAGCCCGACCACCACCCGATCACCGGAGTCAATCTCCATAGCGGTCCGGTAAGCGGTCTTCTCGATCTCGGATTTCTGAAAACCCACCTCGATGGCGTGCACCGCACCGCCCAGTTCGTCCACCTTCCCGATCAAAGCGACCGCAGCGGCCTCGACCTCATCGGTCAGGGCTTCAACCGCATAGGAACCGGCGAAAGGATCCACCGTGGCGGTGAGATCGGTCTCATGGGCCAGCACCTGCTGGGTGCGCAGGGCCAGCCGAGCAGCCTTCTCGGTAGGCAGCGCGATCGCCTCGTCGTAGGCATTGGTGTGCAACGACTGCGCTCCACCAAAGATCGCGGCGATCGCCTGCGCGGTGACCCGGACCAGATTGACCTCGGGCTGCTGCGCGGTCAGTTGCACCCCGGCGGTTTGGGCGTGACATCGCAGCATCAGCGACTTGGGGTTTCGCGCACCGAAACGCTCGGCCATCAGGCGCGCCCAGATCCGCCGGGCGGCCCGGAATTTCGCGACCTCCTCCAGCAGCGTGGTGCGAGAGACGAAGAAAAACGACAAGCGCGGCGCGAATTCGTCAACGGCCATCCCGGCGTCCAGCGCAGCCTGCACATACTGCACTCCATTGGCCAGCGTGAATGCGATCTCCTGCACCGGATCCGCGCCGGCCTCGGCCATGTGATACCCCGAGATCGAGATGGTGTTCCAGCGCGGGATCTCAGCCTGGCAATACGCGAAGATGTCCGAGGTGAGCCGCAAGGAATGCGCCGGCGGGTAGATATAGGTGCCCCGTGCGATGTACTCCTTGAGCACGTCGTTCTGAACCGTACCGGTCAGCGCCGAGCCCGGCAGCCCACGCTCTTGCGCCACTAGTTGATACAGCAGCAACAACACGCTCGCCGGCGCGTTGATCGTCATCGAGGTGGACACCTCATCGAGCGGGATGCCGTCGAACAACATCCGCATGTCCTCAATCGAGTCGATGGCCACCCCGACCTTGCCGACCTCGCCGTGGGCGATCGCCTCGTCCGAGTCATACCCCATCTGCGTGGGCAGGTCGAAGGCCACCGACAGGCCGCTCTGACCGGCCCGCAGGAGCTGGTGATAGCGGGCGTTGGACTCGATGGCCGTGCCATACCCGGCGTACTGACGCATCGTCCAGGGACGCTGGGTGTACATGGTCGGGTACACCCCACGGGTGAAGGGGAACTCCCCCGGCTCGCCTACCCGCTGCGCCAGCCCGTCCGCGACGTCCTCCGCGCGGTAGACCGGCTTGATCTCAAACCCAGATTCTGCTGACCTGCCCGCCATACCCGTCATTGTCCATGTCGACGCCACGGCGAAGGGGAGGTGAGCCGGGCGGGAGGGCATCATGGGGCCGTGACCAACCCTGCACCCCGCTTGGTGGCGGGCCGGTACCGGCTCGACGCCGTGCTGGGGCGAGGCACCATGGGCACGGTGTGGTCAGCGCACGACGAGGTGCTCGGGCGGCCGGTGGCGATCAAGGAGGTGCTGCTGCCACCGGGCATCCCGGCCGCCGAGGCCGACGCGCTGCGGGAGCGTGCGTTGCGGGAGGCCAGGGCCATCGCCGCGCTGTCCCACCCCAACGTGGTGACCCTCTACGACGTCGCCCGGGAGGGGTCCGCGCCCTTCGTGGTGATGGAGCTGGTGGCTTCCCGCAGCCTGGCCGAGCTGACCCGCGACGGTCCGCTGCCGCTGCAGCAGGTGGAGGCCATCGGAGCCGCGGTGGCGGCAGCGCTGCAGGCGGCGCACGCCGCCTGCATCACGCACCGGGATGTCAAGCCCGGCAACGTGCTGGTGGCCCATGACGGCCGGATCAAGCTCACCGATTTCGGGATCGCCCGCAACCCGGCCGATCAGACCTTGACCGCGACCGGTCTGATGCTGGGCTCCCCCGCCTACATCGCTCCCGAGATCGCCTCCGGGGGACCGGTCAACCCGGCCTCAGATTTGTGGGGGCTCGGCGCGACGCTGTTCGCCGCGATTGAGGGCAGGCCCCCCTACGACGCGGGCACCGCGATGGCGACCGTCGCCGCGGTGGTGCAGGATGAGGTGCCCAGCCCGTCGTGCTCCGGCCCGCTCGCTGAGGTGATCAGCGGATTGATGGTCAAGGATCCGGCGCGGCGGATACCGCTGTCACGGGTACGCCAGCTGCTGGGCGCGCCGCCAGCACCGGCTGATCCCCAGCCAGCTCATTCCCGACCCGCGGGGCTCCCCGTCCCGGTCCCGGTGCCGGTCGTCACCGCGGCTGCCGCCAGCACCGCGACCCACACACCCGGCGTGCCACGCAAACACAGCGGGCAACTCGCGGCGGACCCAGGCCCGCTGCCCTTCGCCGGGCCCGCCGACGCGGGTCCTGCCACCCCAACTCACCACCGCAGCGGGCGCGCCGGCGCCGGCCGCAGAGCGGCTTTGTGGACACTTGCTGTGCTGCTGTTTCTCGGCACGGCGGCAACCGGTTTCGCGGTAGCACGGATCGCCACCGGCCGGCCCCCGCTGCCCCAACTGGCCATACCGTCCGCACCGAGCGCGGGCCCCGACGACATGGTGCTCACACCCAGGCAGCTTCAGGTCAGCGAGCCGGACGGGATCCGGCCGGCTCGGTTCACCGTCAGCGTGCCGCAGGGCTGGCCGGAATTCCGCGAGCAGCGCGCGCTGGGAACCAATACCGGCACCGTGATGCGCTTCGTCTCACCGGAGGGCTCGGAGGTCATCGCGGTTGAGCGAATCACCGGTGGGCTACCGGGAGGCAGTACTGACCAGTACCTGACCCTCTACCTGCGCAAGCTCGCGCAGGGCCTGCCGCAACTGGTGGAGACCCAGCGGCAGCGGCGTTCCGGCGGCGCGCTGGAGGCGACCTTCCGGACCCAGGAGGGTGGTGAGCTGCGCCGCACCACCTACTTGCGGATGGTGCCGGCCGGTGCAGACCTATGGGTGGTTTCGGTCACGATCCCGACCGAGCGGGAGGGTGCCGGGCGCAAGAAGCTGTTCGAACCGGCAGTGGCGGCATTCGCGCCCGGTCTGTAGACCCTAGGCTCTCACGCCGTGACTGACCCGGCACAGATCGCCGCAGACGCCGCATCGGTACTCGCCGCGCGCGCTGGGGCGCCCACCCATGACATCGCGGTGGTGCTGGGCAGTGGCTGGCTCCCCGCGGCCGACGCGCTGGGCGCCCCGTCCGTCGAGATCCCGTTCGCCGAGCTGCCCGGATTCACCACCCCTCAGGTCATCGGGCACGCCGGGATCCTCCGGTCGGTGCAGGTGAAGGACCGGCGCGTCCTGGTGCTGCTCGGTCGTACGCACAGCTATGAGGGTCACGGCGTGGCTGCGGTGGTGCACGGGGTGCGCACCGCATGTGCGGCGGGAGCGCGAGTGGTGGTGCTCACCAATGCTGCTGGCGGTATCGCCGAGGGCCTCGAGGTCGGCCAGCCGGTGCTGATCTGCGACCACCTCAACCTCACCGCGACGTCCCCGCTGGTCGGACCGCGGTATGTCGATCTCACCGACACCTACTCGCCGCGGTTGCGCGCGCTGGCCAAAGAGATCGACCCGACCCTGGTCGAGGGCGTCTACGCCGGGGTGCTGGGGCCGCATTTCGAGACACCGGCGGAGATCCGCATGCTGCGCACGCTGGGTGCTGATCTGGTGGGGATGTCCACCGTGCTGGAGGCGATCGCTGTGCGCGCCGAGCACGCGGAGGTGCTCGGGATCTCGCTGGTCACCAACCTCGCCGCCGGCCTGGTAGCGGCCCCGCTGAATGTCGCCGACATACTCGCCGCCGCTGCCAGCGCCGCGGGGCGGATGGGCGAGCTGCTGCGGGAGCTGATCACCCGGGTGTGATCAGGCCACTCAAGAACCACAGCACGGGCTGCTCGAAGGCAACCGGGTGATCGATCATCGGCCAGTGGCCGCTGTCGGCGAGGACGACGATCTTCGCGCGCGGAAAAGTCTCACGCTGCTGTTGCGCGTAGCGAACGGGCAGGTACGGATCGTGTGCCCCCCACACCACCAGCGCTGGGCGATCGAGCGAGCGCAACCCGGACCGCAGGTGCACGGAGGAGACGGCGAGGTCGTCGGTAGCGCGGTAGAGGCGCAGCACGGCGAACTGGACGTCGGGGTCCTTGAAGTCGCGGTACATGCGCTCGACGACATCCAGCGGCAGCCCGCGGGGGTTGCCGTGGCGCAACAGCAGCCGTGTCGCTGGGAGGCTCGCCGTCCGCATGAAGGCCTCACCGAGCACCGGGGTGCGCCAGATGCGGGCCAGGTAGTGCCAGCGGTAGCCGGGCAGCACCCTTGACCAGCGTCACGCTGGCGAAGGAGTCCGGATGCGACACCGCCCACGTCAGACCCCAGGGGCCGCCGAAGTCATGCAGCACCAGGTGAGCGCGGCGGATGCCAAGCCTCTGGAGGATCCCGTCGAGATGGCGGGCGTAGCCGGCGACGGTGTAGTCGAAGCGCTCCGGCTTGTCGGCAGCGCCGTAGCCGGGCAGGTCGGGCGCGATCGCCCGGGCGAAGGCGCCGGTACGGGCGACCAGGCGCCGCCAGTCCTGGGCTGGGCCGGGATTGCCGTGCACGAACACGACCGCCTCATCGGCATCGACCGGCCCGGCGTGCAGGTACGGGCTGCGGACCCCGCCGATGATGACGGCGTCCGCGCTGACTGGCGCCAATCGTGGTGCATCAGCGGGGGTCACGATGGCCGGTCCTCTCGCCGGAGATGATCACTACGCTAGCCCGCGGCGCGCGCAAGCGGCCGAACAGGCGGCGCGGAACTCGACGACATGCTCGCGTCCTGGGGCCTGGCGCAGGCCGCGGCGGCCAGCATTCGTGGGGTGAACAGCGCCGCCGGCCGAGCCAGCATGCCGAACACCTGCCACCAGACCTCGGCGAGACCCAGATCCTGCAGGACGGCGGGCAGGAGCCGGTCAAGGTAACGGTGCAACAACCGGGTCGTGATGCTCACGTTTATGCCGATGGTGGTCGGGAAGCGCAGATCCTCCCCGGTCGAGAGCATCCACGGGTCGGCGTTACGGCGGGCCAGCCGCCGCTGGAAACGCCGGGCCAGCCCGTCGAGGTTGCCGGCGGGGTACTGGCGCCGCTGGTCCTGCAGGCAGGCATCCAAGACCTCAGCAGCCACCGCGGCGGTGCTCATGCCTTGGCCGTAGATCGGGTTGAACGCGCAGACCGCGTCGCCCAGGATGACGAACCGCTCCGGCTGGCGCGCCAGGCGCTCGTAGTGGCACAACCGGTTGGCCGTTCCGCGGTAGGCGCGGATCGGAGTGACCGGCTCAGCGCCCGCGAGCGCATCGGCGATGACCGGATGTCGCAGGCTGCGGGTGAAGGCCGCGAAGCCGTCCTCGTCGGTGGGTGGGTGCTGTCCGGCCGCACCCATCAGCGCCACCATCCACTGGCCGTCCTCGATCGGCATGAGGAACCCGGTGCGCGGCATCGACGGCGGCTGAGATAGGAGCAACGCCACCTGCCAGTCCGCGCTGAAACCCGCCGGGATGCGGTAGATCCGGGAGGCGTACCCGACGTTCGGGTCGACATGCGTCATCGTCGGCATCGGGTAGCCGGCTTCGGAGAGCCAGACCGGGGCCCGGGAGCTGCGGCCGCTGGCGTCGACCACGAGATCGGCAGCCAGTTCCCGGGTCCCGGCGGTGTCGATGTCGGCGAGCGGGCGCAGCACCGTTCCGGTGACCTGCCGGCGGTCGGGCGAGGTGAGCAGCGAGGTCACGTCGTGGCGGTCGAGGATCGTCAGGCCCGGCAGCTCACTCAGCCGGTTGCGCAGTACCCCTTCAAAGAGCGGCCGGCTGGCCGAGAACGTCGGCCAGCCGGTGGTGCGCCGGTCCACCCAACCGGCCGGGGTCAGGACCAGCGCGTCGGTAGGCATCTGCACGGGTACGGCGCCAGCGGCTTCGAGGTCACGACTGTAACCGGGGAAGAGCCGCTCCATGATCCGCTGGCCGCAGGGCAGCATCGCGTGCAGCATGCGCCCCTGCGGGACGCCCTTGCGGGTCTGCAGGCCCTCCGGGAGCCGGTCGCGCTCGACGAGGGTGACCTGCTCGAAGTGGCTGGCAAGCACTCGCGCAGCGAGCAGGCCGGCCATGCCAGCGCCGACCACCACAGCGTGACCGCCGTCCTGGGCACGGGGAGCACGCCGCCCAGCACCGTTGAGATCAGCGAAAGCGCTCATCAGGGCCTCCTAATACAAACACCGTTATAAAACAGTGTTGCGATATTCTTGTCGCGTGGCCCGTCCGAAACTGCACGATGATGCGCTGCGGATCCGCCTGCTCGACACCGCGGGAACGCTACTCACCTCCGAGGGTCCGGACGCCTTGAGCCTACGCAGGCTGGCCGCTGAAGCGGGTACCTCGACCAGCGCGGTGTACGCCCTGTTCGGTGGCAAGCCAGGGATCCTCCGGGCACTGTTCATCGAGGCGTTCACCAGGTTCGCCGCCCATCTGGACGCGGTGACGCCCTCCGACGACCCGCTGGCCGACCTGCTCGCGCTCGGCCACGCCTACCGGGCCAGCGCACTTGCCGACCCGCACCTGTACATGGTGATGTTCGGATCGCCGGTACCCGGCTTCGAGCCCACACCAGAGGATTACGCGCACGCGGAGGCCACCTTCACCACTCTGCTCGACGCGGTACGCAGAGCAGTGGCAGCGGGACTGCTGGTCGATGCGGACCCTCACCTCATCGCCACCGCGCTGTGGGCAAATGTGCACGGCCTGGTGTCATTGGAACTTCGCGGCGCGATGAAAGCCGGAGCCGTGCCACCGGGAGAGTTGTTCGAGGCCGCGATCCGCGCCAATCTCAAGGGCTGGCGGTCGTGAGTGCCGATTCGGGTTATCGCTCGCATCGCCACTCACAAGCGTTACTCTCCCCGCATGGCTGCGGACATTGTGCCGATCGAGTTGTCGGTGACCGCGGGTGACCTGGTAACGCTCTGGGCGCCCCGCTGGCGTGAGGACGGCGAGGAATGGGAAGCCTTCCTCGGGGACGACGAGAATCTGTTCGCCTTTCCCGATGTGGCGGCGCTGGTGGCCTTTGTGCGCACCGCCGGTGCGCATGACCTCGTCGATCATCCGGCCTGGGCGCTGGTCCCGCAGCTACCCGCGGCGGACCTGCGTCCCACCGACTCGCACCGTTACGACCTGGTGGGCGTGCCTGAGCTAGTCGCGCAGACACCGGACACTTGGGTGATCGGTGAGCTCGCCGACGTGATGACGATCGTGCGCTCGTTGGCCGAGGTGTGCGGCCTGGATGCGGTGCAAGAGGTGCTCGACTCCACCCCCGGGTTCATCATGCTCGATGGGGGTCCCCTGGCCTTCGGGGGCAAGGAGGGCACCCGGCAGTGGGACGCGATGTGCGACGTGATCGCGGATCGGTGGGGCGAGGTGATCGACGCCGTCGACGGCGTGATCCGCAGTCCCGACGTCGACGCGGACACGCTGGAGGCGGCGGCAACCGAACTGTCCGAGGCCGGGGCCACCACCGAGGAGCAGCCGGCGGATCGCGACACCGAGACCGTGCGCGATCCCGCGTTGACGTTCTGGTCGGAGGTGGGCATCGACCCGATCCGGATCATCAGCGATCTGGGTGAGCACTACACGCTGCGCTGCTATCTCGACGACGCTCCGGTGTTCCTCGGCCGGAACGGCCGCATCGACGCCTTCACCTCGACGCGCGCGCTGGCCCGCTACCTCCTCGAGCACCCTGGTGGGCATGACCTCGACGCGGTGTCCACCTGGCCACAGGTCACCAAGCGGGCCGCCGACCGAGAGCTGGCGGTGGCGGTTGACGAGGCCAACAGCTACGTCCTCGCCGGGCTGGCCGACGATCTCGCCGGAGGTCCCGAGACGGTGGACCCGGGGCAGCTCGAGCTGGCCGTCGAACTGATTACCGACGCCGAGCAGTGGGCTGGATCCGACGCCGCAGACAAGGCGCTGACCAGCTCGGAACCGCTGGGCTGGCTGGTCTCCTTCCTGCTGCGGCCAGACCCGACCCGGTTGGCGCCCAGCCCTCCCTTCGACGCCGAAGTGACCGCCTGGCGGGTCCTGGTCGGTGGTTTCGAGGATCGGCTGCAGGTGCACTGAACCTGGCGGAGTGGCCGGCTGCGCAGCGTGGTCGCCCGGTTGCGGCCATGCCCGCCGGGATAGTTAAGATCCGCGCGCATCAGGATCTCCTCCGTCTCCCCAGCGAAGGCCAAGCCCGTGAACAACACCGCAGCGACGCAATCCTTCGATCGGATGCGCAGCATGCTCGTGCGTGCCGCCGAGATCCGCGACAGCGAGCAGCAGCAGATCTTCGACGCGCTGGACGAGATCCACGCCCGGCTGGCTCCCCTGGAGTCGCTGGGTTCGATCCGCAAGCGGCTGTCCGAGATGCCCGATCGCACCGAGGTCAGCGTGCTGGCCGAACGGGTCGACAAGGCGCTGTCGAAGCTGGAAGCGCAGGACGGTGCGATTGCCGCGCTGGGCCGCGCCGTCGAGGCGATGGTGGACAAGCTGGCCAAGCCATTCGCCGAATTGGGCGGGAGGCTGGAGGGCATGGCCGGGCGGTTCGAAGGCGTCGCCGGCCGGATGGACGGTCTGGAGGATCGGATCGCTGGGCTGCACAAGCGAATCGATGATATGGATCACCATCTGGACCGGCAGGACGCCAGGATCGACGGGCTGCCCGCTGCCGTGCACGGTCCGGTGCGGGAGCAGCTCGACGCCACCGAGACCGGACTCCGGGGCCGGCTGGACGAGGTGGACAAGAGCGCGCAGGAGTCGCTGGCAGGTGCGCAGGAGTCGCTCACCCAGCGGCTGGACGTGCTGACCAGCCGGCTGGATGCGATCGACGAAGGCGTCGGGGGCCGGATCGGCTCAGTCACCGAGCGTCTGGGTGCGCTGGATGGCGCACTGGCCCACCGCCCCGACGTCGACTCGCTGTTCGGGCTCATCCGGCGGGCCAACGAAGAGTCCGAGATGCGCTACACCGCGCAGCTCGACGAAGCGATGGCCACCTTCGCCGAGATCATCATGGGCGGCACCGCACCAGCTCCGCTGCCTCCCACCCCACCGCCGCCGCCACGACCGGCCCAGCGCCGGCCACGGGCTCGGGCCGCCAAGCCTCCTGCCGAGCCCGAAGGGGATGCCGGCGTCCTGGCAGACGCCGGGTCGTGAGCGGCAGTTCGTTGCGATGACACTGGCAATGCATTCCCGAACCGAAGGCCTGAGCTAGCCTTCGCCCGTGCCGATGGTCCGGTCCCGGGTGCTCGCCGTGTTCATTGTTGTCTTCAGCGCAATGATGCTGCTCGGCGCGGCTCCCGTCGCCGCGCAACCGACGTGCACGCAGCAGATCGTCCCGCCGCCGCCGGTCGACTCCTCCGAGGTGCCCAAGCCAGGCAACCTGGCTCCCCCGCCGATCTCCGTCCCCGACGCTCCGGTAGGTGGGCCGCGGATGGGCGAGTGCGGGCTGGTGTTGCCCCTCGGCGCGCCCGATCCACCAGCCGGGATCACCGCGATGTCCTGGCTGATCGCCGATGCGGACTCCGGTGAGGTACTCGCCGCCAAGGACCCGCACGGGCGCCACCGCCCGGCATCGACGATCAAACTGCTCACCGCCCTGCTGGCCGCTGACCAGCTGCCGATCGACCGGGTGGTGGTCGCCACCACGGCCGACGCGAACCAGGAAGGCAGCCGGGTGGGCCTGGGTCCTGGTGGGCGCTACACCATCCGGCAACTCCTCACCGGTTTGCTCCTGGTCTCCGGCAATGACGCCGCCCACGCGCTGGCCGATCAGCTGGGCGGGGAGGCGGCCACCGTCACGCAGATGAACAAGCTGGCCGCCCAGTTGGGTGCGCTAGACACCCGTGCCGCGACCCCGTCCGGACTGGACGGCCCAGGGATGAGCTCCTCCGCCTATGATCTGGCGTTGGCATTCCGCCAAGTGCTCAGCCGCCCCCTGCTGGTCGAGCTGCTCGGCACCCGGCAGGCAGACTTTCCCGGTTTCGGTAACCGGCCGGGTTTCGTAGTCAGCAACGACAACAAACTGCTGCGGAGCTACCCCGGCGCGCTGGGGGGCAAGACCGGGTTCACCAACGACGCCCGGCACACCCAACTCGACGCCGCGCAGCGCGACGGGCGGCGTCTGATGGTGGTCCTGCTGCGGGGCGAGCAGCGCCCGGTACCGATGTCCGAGCAGGCCGCCAGGCTGCTCAATTACGGGTTCGCGCTGCCCACCGGCCAGCCGGTGGGCAGGCTGGTGACCGGCGCCGAGACCGTTGAACCGTTGGGCGCTGCTCCCGAGTCCTTCCCCGTGCCACCCCAGGCGGGACTGCATGCCACCACTCCCAACACCTGGCCCAGCAGCTCCGATAAGACCGGCGGGCTAATCCCAGTCGCCCTATGGATCGCCCTGGCCGTCACCGCACTCGCCACCCTCGGCGCCCTGGTAGCCCGCCAGCGCCATCGCTAATTCACATCGCCAGGTGTCG
>JBOHFW010000220.1:0-4209 GCA_050699835.1 Pseudonocardiaceae bacterium
CGGCGGCGACGTGCAGGTCACGCTGTTTCCCCGGCCGGGTGTGAGCGCTGGCGAGATTCGTCACATACAACTGCCGATCCCGGAGGAGAAACTCGTCGAGTTGGGCGATGCCTTCGGTGAGCATGGCCACCGCGTGGCCGGACTGACCGAGTCGCAGGAGACAAACACCCGCATTGGCCGTAATCGCTGTTGGATTGACCCAATACAACCAGGGTGGGTCGTCCTCCGGCTTGAGCTGTTCGACCTGGGTACGGGCCTGGGAGATCGCTGCCATGCAGGCCGAGGCGTCCTGCAGGAAGGCGAAAGCATAGGCATGCCGCATATGCAGTTGGGCGAGAAACGCTGGCGTCTGCTGCCCCCGCGTGCCGGCCAAGGCCGTCTCGATGAGCGTCACGGCGTCGGCGGGCCGACCATCGTGACGGGCGGCCTGGGAGGCCATGGACGCAAGAACGTACGCGCCCAGCGGCCGGTCATCAGCACTGTGCGCCGCGCGCAAGGCCGCGATGTAAAAGCGCTGCGCCAGACCGTGCTGCCCAATGTCATAGGCCGACCAGCCACAAAACTGCCCCAGCTCCGCGAGCACGACATGCAGCGCCCGACCGGTCCGCACGTCGTATCTCGCCCGATCCAGCAGCCCAGCGACCCACCCGAACTCGTGGCGCGCCAAGCCGAGCACGCCGCCCCCACCGGCCACATCCTCCATCTTCCGCAGCTCAGCGATCATGGCCGTGAACCGGTGAACCAGGCCAAGCGAGACACGACGCCCGGACAACCCCGAGACCAGCGGCCCCGGCTCATGCACCAACCACTGGAACGCCGGAGCGATCAGCCCAGCACCACTGAGGGACAGGAACACCCGGCGCTCCACCCGGTCACCACCACCACTCAGCACAGCCGCCGCCTCGACAGTACCCCGATGATTCCATGGAGGTACGAGTACCGGGTCGTGCTCAGGATCGACAGGCTCGTCCGGATTGCCTGGCTCGCCGCCACCGCCCGGCTCCGCGCTACCTGGCTGCCTGTCCTTGATCGGCTGTCCTTCGGCGAGCATGGTATCCAGCTCGTCGAAGGACACGCTCAGGGCGTCGGCGAGTTTGGGCCGGCACCACGGCTGCGGGGAGGTCTCACCACGCTCCCACCGTCCCACCGTGACGGGGTCGACACCCACGACCCGCGCCAGCGTCTCCTGGCTGTAACCGACGACCTGACGACGCTCCGCCAGAGCGCGACGCTTGACACTCACAGTTCCCGCCCCCCAATAGCAGATGATCTAGTACGTGACCGGCACACTAACTCAACAACGCCACCACAACACCGGACCAACCAGTGAATGGACATCAGAATGTCCTGATTCTGTGCTGTCACCGGCTCAACCGGCACGTCCTGATCTCCGCCGTGCCGGCGGGCTGCTCAGTCTTCGTCGTGGGTGGCGCCGGTTAGCTCCACCCGCTGCCCATCCGGCGTGACGGCGAAGCGCCACCGCGTGACCGGGGGCCGACCGGCGTGGTCCCACCGGTGGTAAGCGGCGGCGATCTCGTCGAAGAGCCGGCGTGGCCCGAACTGCTGTACCGGCCAGCGGCGGGTGTCCGGCTGGTAGTCAAAGCGCGCCCAGGAGCGGGAGCCTGAGTCGAGGAACCACACGCACCAGCGGCCGTCGTCGCTGGTGGCGGACTCGTGCTCCCAGTGGCAGCCGGGGACCTGAAGGCCGATCGCGAAGGGCGCGTCGTCGTTGCACAGGTGGGAGGCGTGCAAGTCGGTGTCACTGAGCTCAGGGGTGTCGGTCTCGCGCACCACGTCGGCGACCGCGGCGCGGGCTATCCGCTGCTCGCGCAGCGGCATGAAAGAGATGGTGGTGTTGACCAGTCCCCCGGTGGCGGTGCCGTCGGAGGCGACGGTCAGCGACAGCAGCCCGGCAGGTTCATAGGCGTTGCTCCACGGGGTGATCACCATCCCTCCGGGCCGGGTCTGCGCGACCCACGCAGCGGGCACCTGGGGTGCGGCCACGGTGGACAGCACCCGGTCAAACGGGGCTCCCGCCGGGTAGCCCTGTGCGCCGTCGCCGGTGATCACAGTCACCTCGCCGTACCCGGCGGTGGCCAGCGCGGACCGGGCTCGCGCCGCCAGCTCTGGGTCGACCTCGATGGTGGTCACGTTGCCGGCGCCGAGCCGTTCCGCGAGCAGCGCGGCGGTGTAGCCGGTGCCGGTGCCGATCTCCAACACTCGCATTCCCGGCTCGACGCGGCCGGCGTCGAGCATCAACGCGACGATGTCCGGGCGCGACGCCGAGCTGGTCGCCACCCGGCCCCGCCCCTCAAGCCCGGCCGGGCTGCCGTCGTCGACCTGGGTGACGACGTAGTGCGGACCGTAAGCCCGCTGCAGCCACTCCTGCGGCTCGTCGCACCGGCGCAGCGGCACCAGATCGTCCCCGGCGTAGCGCCAGATCACTTCCGGGATGAAGATCTCGCGGGGCACCGCGAGGAACGCCGCCCGCCAATGCTCGGGCAGCACCCCCTGCTCGGTCAGGCCGTCCACCAGCCCGGCCCATGACAGCGGCGCCGTGCGGGTCACTTCTTCTTGTCGTCCGTCTCGTCCTTGCCGTGCTTGCCACCGGGATCTTCGCGCGGGATGTCCCGGCCCGGCTTGTGCCCGTTGCTCTCGACCTTCCGTTGTTCTTCGGCCTTGTCCTTGTCCTCATGCTTGCCCATGTCGTGGTCCCCCCTCCGATCAGGCGGCGGCAGTGCGCAAGGCCCGCCGGAGCTCCGCACCATGGCTCTACCATGATGCCGCCCAGCAGCGCCAGAGCCAACATCCCTAGCGCCGTCTCTCTGGCCCCGTCGTCTAGCACGCATCACTCGCTCTCGCCTTCCTCGGTGGCGAGTCGGACGCGGCCACCCAACAACGCCTCGGCGGCCAAGCCGGTTGGCAAGGTTGCAACACGCGAACACTGCGAATGCCGGGATGCCCACAGCCACACCCTGACCAGCCAAAGCAGCCCAACACAGGAAGGAGCGACCCCGTTGACCAGAACTAACGATGACTTGGCCACTGAGCTCCCGGAGCCGCCCAAGCCGCCCGCCATGCCGCTGCCGGAAGCCCGTCGGCTGCGCCGCGCCCTGGAATCCCTCGACGTCGCCACCCACTCCGGCGGCAACGTATCCGCCCGCTTACGGCCTGCCCAACGCCGAGGCCGCCCAGCTCGCCGCCGCTGCCCGGCATCGGCGGCGTTGGAGCAGCCGATGATCTCCGCCGGGTCGCCGTAGGCCGACGTCTCCGGAACGAAGATCACCGGAAGGGCTGGCGGTGACACGCCGCTGTTACACCGCCACAAGCCCTCGCGCTCGCTCTAAGAAGTCCCGTACCGCAGGGACTTTGGCGTGTGGCTTCATCTCGTGGTAAAGGTCACGGAGATAACCCAGTCCGGTGATCGAATCCAAGCTCTCGGTCAAGTCGATAGACTCCATCCCCAGTCCGGCAGCGACGTCGAGGTCATGCTGTTTCCCCGGTCGGGTGTGAGCGCTGGCGAGATGAGTCACGTAGATCTGCCGGTCCCGGACGAATGACTCGTCGAATTGGGCGATGCCTTCGGTGAGCATGGCTGCTGCGCGGTCGAACTGACCGAGCCGCAGGTGACAAACGCCCGCATTGGCCATGATCCCCGCTGGGTTTATCCAATACAACCAGGGCGGCTCGTCGTCCGGCTTGAGTTGTTCGGCCCGGGTGCGGGCGTGGAAGATCGCTGCCGTGCAGGCCGAGGTGTCGCCCAGGAAGCCGAAAGCGTAGGCATGCCGCATGTGCAGTTGGGCGAGCAACGCTGGCGTCTGTCGTCCCCGCGTGCCGGCCAGGGCTGTCTCGATGAGTGTCACGGCATCGGCGGGCTTACCGAGTCTGCGGCCTGGATGGCCATGGACGCGAGGATGTGCGCGCCCAGCGGCCGGTCATCAGCACTGTGCGCCGCGCGCAACGCCGCGACATAGAAACGCTGCGCCAGACCGTGCTGCCCAATGTCAAAGGCCGACCAGCCACAAAACTGCCCCAGCTCGGCGAGCACCACGTGCAACGCCCGACCGGTCCGCTCGTCGTATCTCGCCTGATCGAGCAATCCGGCGACCCACCCGAACTCGTGGCGCGCCAAGGCGAGCACGCCGCCACCACCGGCCACATCCTCCATCTTCCGCAGCTCAGCGATCATGGCCGTGAACCGGTGAACCA
>JBOHFW010000221.1:0-6005 GCA_050699835.1 Pseudonocardiaceae bacterium
GGTGGGTAGTGACGATCGTCCGCAGATCCGGCCGATCCACTCCATGCCCCAGCAGGTCCATCAGCCGATCGGCGTCGTTGGCCGCATCGATCAGCAATGCCTCCCCGGTGCTGCGGCAAACCAGCAGGTAAGCATTGTTGTCCATCGGTCCGACGGAGATCTTGGTGACGGTCAGGGCGTCCATTGTCCGCCGCTGCGCCGATCCGCCTGGTACAACCGCGCCGTTGTAATCCTCGAGAATCTCCATAGTGGCCGACCGTAACGCGCCGATGGGCCCACCAAAAGGTCGCGCCCGTCAGGGGGGACCGCTGGGTCCGAGACTGTCGGTGCCCCGCATAGCATGGGTAGCGCTCTGATAGCGAAGGGCACCTGCCTTCCGAAGGGAACACAGTGGCTGACCGACTTGTCGTGCGGGGTGCGCGGGAGCACAACCTGCGCAGTGTCGACCTCGACCTGCCCCGCGACAGCCTCATCGTGTTCACCGGGCTGTCCGGTTCCGGTAAGTCCAGCCTCGCCTTCGACACCATCTTCGCGGAGGGCCAACGCCGGTACGTCGAGTCGCTGTCGGCCTATGCCCGTCAGTTCCTCGGTCAGATGGACAAGCCCGATGTCGACTTCATCGAGGGTCTGTCGCCTGCCGTGTCGATCGACCAGAAGTCGACCAGCCGTAACCCCCGTTCCACCGTCGGCACCATCACCGAAGTACATGACTACCTGCGCCTGCTCTACGCGCGCGCCGGGGAGCCGCACTGCCCGACCTGCGGTGAACCGATCTCCCGGCAGACCCCGCAGCAGATCGTCGACCAGGTCCTGGGGCTGGAACCCGGCACCCGATTCCAGGTCTTGGCACCGGTGGTGCGGACGCGCAAAGGCGAGTTCGTCGATCTGTTCGCCGAACTGCAATCCCAGGGCTACGCCCGGGTCCTCGTCAACGGCACCGTGTATCCCCTCACTGACCCGCCCAAGCTCAAGAAACAGGACAAACACGATATCTCCGTGGTGGTCGATCGGCTGGCCGTCAAGGACAGCGCCAAGCAGCGGCTCACCGACTCGGTGGAGACCGCGCTGCGGCTGGCCGACGGCCTGGTCGTACTCGATTTCGTAGACCGCAACGAGCACGACCCGCACCGGCAGCGCCGGTTCTCCGAGCGGATGGCCTGCCCGAACGGCCACCCGATCGGCGTCGATGACCTCGAGCCGCGTTCGTTCTCCTTCAACTCGCCCTACGGCGCCTGCCCGGACTGCACCGGGATCGGCATCCGCAAGGAGGTCGACCCCGAGCTGATCGTGCCCGACGTGGAGCTCTCGTTGGCCGAGGGAGCGATTGCGCCGTGGGCCACCGGGCAGACTTACGAGTACTTCCAGCGTCTACTCGAAGCGTTGGCCGAGACCGTCGGCTTCCGGATGGACACCCCCTGGCGACGGCTACCGGCCAGCGCGCAGAAGGCCGTGCTGCACGGCACCGACGTGCAGGTACACGTCCGGTACCGCAACCGCTACGGCCGCGAGCGCTCCTACTACGCCGCCTTCGAGGGCGTCATCCCGTTCCTCGAGCGCCGGATGGACCAGACCGAGTCGGAGCAGATGCGCGACAAGTACGACGGCTACATGCGTGAGGTGCCCTGTCCGGCTTGCCGTGGCACCCGGCTCAAGCCCGAGATCCTCGCCGTCACACTCACCCATGCCACCGAGGGACGCAAATCCATCGCCGACGTCTCCGCGTTGTCGGTCCGTGACGCTGCGGCGTTCCTCGACGGCCTGCGGTTGGACACCAGGCAGGCGATGATCGCCGGTGCGGTGCTCAAGGAGATCCAGGCCCGGCTGCGCTTCCTGCTCGATGTCGGGCTGGACTACCTGTCGCTGGATCGCGCCTCGGCCACCCTGTCCGGCGGCGAGGCGCAGCGCATCCGGCTGGCCACCCAGATCGGCTCCGGGCTGGTCGGGGTGCTGTACGTGCTGGACGAGCCCTCCATCGGTCTGCACCAGCGGGACAACCACCGGCTGCTGGCTACCCTCACCCGGCTGCGTGATCTAGGCAACACGCTGATCGTGGTCGAGCACGACGAGGAGACCATCCGCACCTCCGACTGGGTGGTGGACATCGGCCCGGGGGCGGGGGAGCACGGCGGTCAGGTGGTGTACAGCGGTCCGTTCCCCGGACTGGAGCAACACGACACCTCGATCACCGGCGCCTACCTGTCAGGCCGGCGCAGCATTCCGATCCCTGCCGTGCGGCGCCCGGTGGACCGGTCGCGACGGTTGACGGTGGTCGGGGCGCGGGAGCACAACCTGCGCGGCATCGACGTGTCCTTCCCGCTCGGTTGCCTGATCTCGGTCACGGGGGTGTCCGGGTCGGGGAAGTCCACGCTGGTCAATGACATTCTCGCGACCGTGCTGGCGAACCGGCTCAACGGCGCCCGTCAGGTGCCCGGTCGGCACATTCGGGTCACCGGCCTGGAGCACGTCGACAAGCTGGTCCGGGTCGATCAATCACCGATTGGCCGGACCCCGCGGTCCAATCCGGCCACCTACACCGGAGTCTTCGACCGGATCCGCAAACTTTTTGCCGCCACCACCGAGGCGAAGGTCCGTGGTTACCAGCCCGGGCGGTTCTCCTTCAACGTCAAGGGCGGCCGCTGTGAGGCCTGCGCGGGCGATGGCACCATCAAGATCGAGATGAACTTCCTGCCCGACGTGTACGTGCCCTGCGAGGTGTGCCAGGGCGCCCGATACAACCGGGAAACCCTCGAAGTCCACTACAAGGGCAAGACCATCGCCGAGGTCCTGGATATGCCCATCGAGGATGCGGCGGTCTTCTTCGAGCCGATCTCGGCGATCCACCGGCACCTCAAGACCTTGGTGGACGTCGGGCTGGGTTATGTCCGTCTCGGGCAACCCGCGCCGACGCTGTCGGGTGGGGAAGCGCAGCGCGTCAAGCTGGCCAGCGAGCTCCAGAAACGCTCCACCGGCCGCACCGTGTATGTGCTCGACGAGCCCACCACTGGCCTGCACTTCGAGGACATCCGCAAACTGCTCGGCGTGATCAACGAGCTGGCCGACAAGGGCAACACTGTCATTGTCATCGAGCACAACCTCGATGTGATCAAGTCATCGGACTGGGTGATCGACATGGGCCCCGAGGGCGGCGCGGCCGGCGGCACCGTGATCGCCGAAGGTTCTCCCGAGCAGGTCGCCGCCATCGACACCAGCTACACCGGCCAATTCCTGCGCACCGTCGTCGACGTGCAACACACAACGCCGCCCCGACTGCGCCGCGCCACCGTCGCGGCAGGCTCATAGCACCGACAGCCGTTGGTGGTTCTTCAAGGACTACTAACACCCCGGGTATCACGGTCTCTAACGCTTATGGTCGGGCTTCGAGTACGAGGTTGAACGGGCTTTCGGTAGCTCGCCGGAACCGGGTGAAACCGGCTTCCCGGAACACTTCGGCCAGCCTGGCCTGGCCTGCCTGCGCACCAAGGCTGCGAGCCCCCTCCTGGGCCAGCGAGCTGGGGGTACACAGGAACACCGATCCGGCGTAGTAGAGCCTGCTGACGGGGTTGATGTTCTCGGTCAGGTCATCGCCTGCCTTGGGTTCGACCAACAGGACGGTGCCATTGTCGGTCAGTGCGGATCGGGCGCAACGGGCCGCGCCAACCGGGTCGCCCATGTCGTGCAGGCAGTCGAAGAAGCAGATCAGGTCGTAACCGTCGGCAGGCAGTGCGGTCGCCGCTGCCACCTCGAACCGGGCGCGATCGCCGACACCGGCTTCGGCGGCGGCCTTGCGGGCCGCGTCGATTGACGGTTCATGGTAGTCGAATCCGGTGCAGAAAGCGGCTGGGAAGGCCTGCGCGAGGGCGATCGTCGAGACGCCGTGGCCGCATCCGACGTCGGCGACCCGGGCCCCCGCGCGCAGCTGGTCTTCGACCCCGTCTAGGGCGGGAATCCACTCGGAGATCAGCTGGTGGCGGTAGATCGGCCCAAACAGCCGCGCCACCCCGTGGAACAGCCGCGGGTCGTGCTCGTGCCAGCCAACCCCGCCACCATCCCGGAATGCCGCCGCGACCCGATCCGTGCTCGCCCACATCGCGGCGGCGATCTCCAGGATCCCGGCTAGATAGACCGGACTGTCTGGATCGGCCAGCACCGCGGCGTGTTCGGGCGGCAGCTCGAACGTCTCGCTGTTCGAGTCTGCGCTGCTCGGGCAGTAGTCAAGGTAACCCCCGGCGACCTGGGCGTGGCACCATTCGCGCACCAGGCGTTCCTGGGTTCCGGTGTGCTCGGCCAGCGCCTGGCTGGTCAGTGGCCCAGCGCCGGACATCGCCCGGTACAGGCCGAGCTGGTCGCCGAGGTAGGCCGTGGCCGCTGCCTCGACCGTGGCCATCTCGGAGACGACCGTGCCGAGGAACTCCTCTACCCTGCGCTGGTCCATGCCGGCCTCCTTGACCGATCCGCGTGCTGCATCGGTGGCCCGATGGTGTCGCGGGTCGCTTGCTGCTCGCTGAGGGGTGGCTTGCCGGTTGCTTGCGGAGCGGGCCTGGCGGCGGTCAGGATCGATCAGATCAGGTCGGGGGATCGGTGATCGCGATGGAGTTCCGGGTGCTGGGTTACGTCGAACTCGTCGACGACCATGGCGCGGTGATCCCGGTCAGCGCGATGCGCCGGCGGCTGCTGGCGGTGCTGCTCGTGCACGCTGGCGAAGCGGTGTCGGTCGACCGGCTGGTGGACCTGCTCTGGCCCGATGGTGCCGGCGCGGGTGCGGTGGGCAACCTGCATGCCCACGTCTCCCGCCTTCGAACGACCCTGCGCTCCGCTCGGACCGGGGTGTTGCCTGAACTGGTCACCTGCCCGGCGGGTTACCTGTTGCGCCTCGACGCTGGACAGCTTGACGCCGCGCGGTTCGAGTGCCTGGTGCAGCAGGCCAGGGGAGGGGCGGGCCCACAGGCGGTGGTCGATCTGTTGGACAAGGCCCTAGGGCTGTGGCGGGGGCACGCGTACGGCGAGTTCACCGATGAACACTTCGCCGCACCAGAAAAGGCCCGGCTGACCGAGCTGCGACTCGGATCCATCGAGCACCGCGCCGAGGCGCTGCTCGAGCTCGGCCGCCACGCCGAGCTGGTCGCACCGCTACAACGGTTCACCGCCGAGCATCCGCTGCGGGAGCGCTCGTACGGCGCGTTGATGCTCGCGTTGTACCGCTGCGGCCGGCTGGCCGACGCGCTGGCCGTATTCCGGGAACTGCGGCAGCGGTTGGTGACCGAGCTCGGTCTCGAGCCCTCGGCCACGCTGCAGCGGCTGCAGGCTGATCTGCTGGCGCAGCGCCCGGAGCTGGACGGGCAGCCGGAACCTGTGCGTCCGCTGCCTGAGCCGGTCACGAGTTTTCTGGGACGGGAACGCGAAGTCGTCTCGATCACTGCAGCGTTACCCGATGCTCGGCTGCTGACGCTGATCGGCGTGGGTGGGGTGGGCAAAACCCGGCTCGCACTAGCGGTCGCGGCAGCAGCCGCGCGGCGCTATCCAGACGGCGCCTGGCTGTGCGAGCTCGCCCCGGTCTCCGACCCCGACGCGGTCGCGCACGCCGCCGCCACCGCCCTCGACATCACTCACCGGGCGGGTATGACCGTAGAGGACAGCGTGGTCGCGCCCCTGCGCAGCCGACGCATGCTGCTCGTGCTAGACAACTGTGAGCACGTCGTCGACGCGGCGGCTCGGCTGGCGCAGCGGATAGCAGCGAGCTGCCCGGGAGTCACCGTGTTGGCGACCAGCCGGCAACCGCTCGCAGTGGAGGGCGAGCACCGCTGGCCCGTCGAGCCGCTGCCGCTGCCCGCTGCCGGCGGCGATCCGGGACCCGCGGTGCGGTTGTTCCACGACCGCGCCGCGGCGGTCGACCCGGCCTTCGACCCCGATGCCGACGTCGGTGCCGTGACAGAGATCTGCTGCCGGCTCGACGGGGTGCCGCTGGCGATCGAGCTCGCGGCGGCCCGGATCGCCGCGCTGGACGTAGC
>JBOHFW010000222.1:0-12771 GCA_050699835.1 Pseudonocardiaceae bacterium
GGATCAATGTTTTCCGGGCCGAGCGGGACGGTTTCCGGCTCTCGGCGGCCCGGACGCTGTCCTACGACCGCAGCTACCGGCAGTTGAGCGTGCGGCGGCTGATCACCATGCTGCGGCTCGTGCTGGATCGGCAGGCGCAGTGGGTGGTGTTCGAACCGAATACCACGGCTCTGCGCACCCGGCTACACAGCTATCTGGTGACGTTCCTGGGCGAGCTCTACCGCGGCGGCGCGTTCGCTGGCGATTCGGAGGACGAGTCCTTTTTCGTGCGCAGCGACGACAGTCTCAACCCGCCGGCCTCGCTCGATCTCGGCCGGCTGGTCATCGAGGTCGGTGTCGCGCCCGCCGAGCCGCTGGAATTCCTCGTGCTGCGCATCTCCCGCGACGGTGACGGTGGGGTGCGGGTGACGGCGGACGGCGATGGCTGAACCCGAGCCGTTCGAGAAGCTGGTGTTGCAGACCTTTCGCTTCCGGATCTCGTTGACCCTCAGCCCCTCCGCCCCACCGGCTGCCGTTACGGCTGGTTCGAACCCCGTCGCGGACCTGCTCGGCGACGGGGGCTTCCAGGAATGCACCGGGTTGGAGCTGGAGGCTGATATCAAAGATCACCTGGAAGGTGGCAGCAATGACCGTATCGTCCGGCGGGTCGGGCGGGTCAAGTTACAGCCCATCGTGCTCAAGCGCGGGATGTTCGCCCCTGCCCTGACCAACCAGGGCAACACCACAATCGGCCCCTTGACTGTGCGACCCGATTTGTGGCTGTGGTTGCAGAGCATGGTCTCGGGCAAGCTCCCCATTCCCCGATACGACGGCCTGGTCGAAGTGATGGACTCGACGAACACGACCCCCATGGCTACGTGGAAATTCATCCGCGCCCTCCCGTCGAAAGTCACCGGGCCAACGCTGAACGCGAAAACCGGTGAGATCGCGGTGGAGGAGCTGCACATCGTTCATGAGGGTTTGGGGCTGGTGTAGACATGAGCTCTCTCGAGCAGGCCACGTTGACCCGGTTGACGACGCGGAAGGGGAGTTCCGGGCAGCCCGACACTGTGCAACGCGAGGAGCCGCCACCGAAAGGGTCTGCGAGTCCGATACCACCGACCGTCACCGTGCAGTTCAACCCCACCTCGCTGCGCGTGACCTATCAGAACAACCCGGACTCTGGCGGGGTCACCGCCAAGGCGCAGCGCCGGCAGTACGGATCGGCGCAGCCCGCCACGCTGAGCGTTGATCTGGAGTTCGACACCGCCGAGGAGCAGCTGGTCAGCCAGGACACCGGGGCCGCGAGCCGCGCGGTCGACGTTCGGACCAAGACCGCGATGGTCCGCCAGTTCGTGGAGCCGCCGGCAGACAATCCCTCGGCCGCGCCACCACGGGTGCAGTTCCAGTGGGGAACGTTGATCTTCAACGGGATCGTCACGCAGGTCATTGAGGAGCTGGACTATTTCGCCTCCGACGGCACGCCGCTGCGGGCCAAGCTCAGCGTCAGCATCACCGAGCAGAACCTGAAGTTCGAGGGCAATGCCAGCGGCCCGGGTGCCCGCACCGACCGGGCGGCCATCGGGCCCGGTGCCCCTGGCCAGTCACCGGCTACCCCGGGCAACGCCGGCACCCCCGCGATCGATCCTCCCCCCGGTCCCGGCCCGGGCCGCAGCGGTACCCGCGCCGTGGAGCGGGTGCTGTCTGCGGTGGTGGGGGAGAGCGTCCAGCAGCTCGCCACCCGGGCCGGCGGCAATCCCGCTGCCTGGCGGTCCCTGATGAACGGGCTGCAGAACCCGCTCGGAATCCCGGCGGGTACTCCGGTCGTCATCGGGCCGGAGCTGGACACGTTCACCACGCCTGGGCGGGCGGCCGGGTTCGCCGCTGGCGCCGCTGTTTCGGCCGTCGAGGAGTTGGCGCAGGTCCTCGGCTTGGCGCCGGAGCAGGGTCCGCCCGGTGGCCTGCTAGGCGGGCAGTCGGGTGCCGCCGCCGCGGAGGCGGCCGGCTTCGCGTTGTCGGCCGCTGGCGGGGTCGCGGCGGCGACCACCGAGGTGCTGATTGGTCAGGCCGGTCGCGAGGTAGTCG
Source organism: Pseudonocardiaceae bacterium (assembly GCA_050699835.1). Classification (GTDB taxonomy): domain Bacteria; phylum Actinomycetota; class Actinomycetes; order Mycobacteriales; family Pseudonocardiaceae. The sequence continues at coordinate 2,065 of JBOHFW010000222.1, forward strand.
TAGCCCGGGGATCTTTCGCGCCCTCGCCCTCGCCTGCCGTTCCGGTGGCCGCCGATGGTGTGCTGGACCCGAGAGCGGTGACCTTTGGCCGCGCCATCCCGCTGCGCGCCCGCGTCTACCTCCCCACGGTGGCTGACCTGGAGGCGGGCGGCCGGCGCAGCCTCGCTGCCCGTGCTCGGCCGGTGGAGCTGCCGGTGGCAACTGCGCCCACGACCGCGCCATGGGAGCAACTGCCGATCGTGGCCGGGGAGCGAGGAGCTGCCGACAGCGCGCAACGCAACCGTGACGCCCGGCCGCGCACGATCCGCTGGAGGCCGGGAGGTGAGTGCTCGTGACGGTGCACATCGACGAGTTGCACTCCGACGTCGTTCCCACCGGCGGCGGATCAGCCAGCTCCGGTGAGGCCCGGCGGCGGGACGAGCCCGAGTGGATGGCGCAGCAGCGCTGGTCCGAGGCCCGCTGCCGGTCGGACTGGCTGGCCCAGCGGGTCTGCGCGGTCGATTTCGATGACTGAACCCGCGTTCGCCGCCGCCGCACCGGTCTTCACCGTCGGCGGGCAGCCGGCCCGCGACCTGGCCCGCGACTGCATCCGGCTGGAGGTAACCGAAGGTGTGGAGGGGCTGCGCACCATGCAGGCGCACTTCCTGGCCACCGCCGGGGACGCCACCGGACCACCCCAGCGGCTGCTGCACCTGGACGGCGACGACGTGGACTTCGGGCGCCCGCTGCGAGTGAGCCTGGGGCCCGACGGTGTGCAGCGCTTCGTGTTCGACGGCACAGTCTCCGCGATCGAGGCCGTCTTCGGCGATGGCCAGCCGCCCCTGGTGGTTGTGCTCGCCGAAGACGCCCTGATGCGGCTGCGGATGACCCGCCGGATGCGGACCTACACCGAGGTCACCGACGCCGACCTCGCCGCCGAGATCGCGGGCGAGCACGGTCTGGAGGCCGACGTGGACGTCGACGGCCCGCGCTACGACATCGTCCAGCAGCTCAACCAGAGCGACCTGGCCTTCCTGCGGGAACGGGCCCGGCTGGTGCAGGCGGAGCTGTGGTGCACCGGGCGGACCCTGCACTTCCGCACCCGCCCGCAGCGCGAGGGCACCCGGCTCACCCTGGTGCAGGGCAACCATCTGCTGTCGGTGCGGCTGTGCGCCGACCTTTCCCACCAGCGCAGCACCGTCGTTGTTACCGGCTACGACGCGCAGGGGGAGCAGCCGATCGACGAGCAGGCCGGTGCCGACGTCGTCGACGCGGAAATCACCGGTGGGCGTACCGGGCCTCGGCTCGTGGAGCGCGCTTTAGGGACGAGCACCACCTACCGGGTCCGGGAGGCCGCGCTGACCTCGGCCGAGGCCGCGGCGTGGGCGCGCGCGGAGATGCTGCGCCGGGGGCGGCGCTTCGTCACCGTGGTCGGGATGACGCGGGGCTCGCCGGACATGGTGGTCGGCAGCCGGTTGCGGCTGGAGCTGGTCGGGGCGCCGTTCGACGGGGAGGGCTACTACGTGACGCGGGTGAGTCACACCTTCGACAACGTGCAGGGCTTCCGCACCCGCTTCGAAGCCGAGCGGGCCTCGATCAACGAGGTGGCGTGATGGCGCTGCCGACACCCGCCGACGGGTCGGCCCCGTCCTATTTCGGGGTGTACCCCGCGCTGGTGACGGACATCGTCGACCCCGACCGGCTGGGCCGGATCGAGGTGCGATTCCCCTGGTTGGGCACTGACGGCGACCGGGACGTCCGGGCCTGGGCCACGCTGTGCACGCCCTACGCCGACGACCAGCAGGGACTGGCGATCCTGCCGGAGGTGGATAGCCAGGTTGTGGTCGCGTTCGAGGCCGGCAACCTGCGCCGGCCCTACATCGTCGGGGCCGCGTGGAACGGCCGCTCGCAGCTGCCGCATGGCCCGGAGCGGTCCAATGACGTGCGGGTGCTGCGCTCCCGGGCCGATAGCCGGTTGGAGTTCACCGACTCCGCGACGCCGAAGGTGCAGATCACCATGCGCTCCGGGCATCAGGTGGTGCTCGACGACGCTGCCCAGGAGGTGACCGTGCGCCACGGCTTGGGTTGCACGGTGCGGCTGACCGCCACGTCGGTGGAGATCACCGGGAACGTCGCGATGACCGTCACCGCGCCGACGGTCAAGGTGGACGCGGCGATGTCGACCTTCACCGGGATCGTCAAGTGCGCGACCCTGATCGCGGATGCGATGGTGCTGTCTCCGGCGTACACGCCCGGTGCGGGCAATTTCTGGTGATGTTGTCATGGACCATCCTTATGTCCTGCGCACGCCGTGGTATGTCCTCTCCCGTGGTCCCATCAGCGTGCTCGACCCAGAGGCGCGGCGCCCGGCGATCCAGAAGTACGCCGTTCCTGATTTCGTCGAGCGCCTCCTCATCCCTGATCCCCGGGAATCCTTGAAGTTCGATGACGACGACCTGTGGTCCTACCCGGTGCCGGTCGGTTTTCCCGGACCGGGTCCTGGCCGGCTGCGGTTCGCGACGCATCAGCTGATCCGCACCCCGATTCGGAAGCTCTATCAGCCCAATCACGATCGGTTCTATGCGCTGACCATCGAGCTGTTCTGTGATGAGCCGGGATTGCCCCGACCCAGTCAGGTTGATGGGCTGGAGGTCAAATTCGTCATACGCCGGGAACGGCTGCTCATTGAAAGCACAGACCCCAAGGACCTGAAGACACGGCGTGATAAGGCGCGGTCCCTGGCCCGTGAGGTGGCGGTGGAACTGCACACTGAGCAGTACCAGCGAGCCAAGGACGCTCCTGACGTTCCCGATTCCGACGATGTAGCGAACGTGACCTGGGCGCAGCACGCCGCTGGGCACGTTTTCACCGCAGGCCAGGCCACATTGCTTGCCGAGATCGCGCCGCGGCTTGCCGTGGAGGCCTGGACGCTCGGTGCGGATGGGCGCGGAAACTGGGCCGAGGTTCCGGTCAAACCCGGTGCGCCGCCGGAGCTGGCGCCGGGTGAGCAGGAGCTGCCCATGTGGCGGCTGCCGCCGCGCGACGGTGACTGCCCGGCAGGACAGACTCGTTCGCTCTGGTTTGGCCTGGTACCGACCTTCTCCGGTGATGTTGACGCTGCGGGCTTGCCGAAATTCGATGACGAGTCGATCTACCGGATGTGGTGCTTTGTCCGCAAGCCACCGCCGCCCGGCCGCGAGCACTGTCCCCCGAAATACTCCTGGAGCGACGGCACAGAGCCTTACCGGCTGGCCTCGTTCTTCGATCCCGCCGGAACGAAGAACCGCCGCGTCTCCATCACCATGCCGGACTTCCGCGCCCTAGCCGCGCGAGCCGGCGAACCACAAGGCCCCGGCGGCGTCGAGATCGTCCAGCCGCCGGGGTCGCAGCTGACATTCGACGGGAACAACGGCAATCCGCAGAACGGATCGGTGGGCGGTGACATCACGCAGCGCTGCACCTACGCGCTGGAACTCCTCATGATCGTCGCGATGTTCCTGTTCAGCCTGTTCCTGCCGATCGTGGTGTTCCTGTTTCAGCTGTGGTGGATGCTTTTGCTGCGGTTCTGCTGGCCACCGAATCAGGCTGCGCTCCAGATCCTCAATGCCCATCTGACGGCCGGCGGCACGATCGCCGAGATGGACCCCGCTGAACAAGCGGCGCTAGACGAGGTGGTGGAGGTCACCGGCGCCGCCGCCACACTCGCCACGGTGCCCAAGCTCTCGGAAGAGAATGAGACGGCAATAGCCCTTGTCGCATCCTCCCAACCAGACCCGATTCCCCCACCAACCGACCCAACCCCCGAGACCAAGCCTGCCGATCCCCTCTGCCTCCCGGGCCTACTATGACGCGAGTCGGCCCGTCGGCGTAATAGTCGTCGGATCTGGGCTGGGAGCAGTGCGCTTGCAACGCTGCTGTGACGCACTCAGTATCATATTATCGAGCACCATGGCTCATACCAGCGAGTGCGGACTGCAGGTTCTATGATGAGCAAACGTCTTGCCGGCGTCGCCTCGCGTACCAATTCCGATAACCGCGCAGAAGCAATTGTGCCCAAGGAGTTCCAGCGAGACGCTGAGCCCTCGTCGCTGAAACGATTTGCCCGGCCGAACGCCTGGCCGGCTTGGGTGCAGCGGTGCGGGATCGGGTCCTCGTGCGACTGTAGACCGAACGATAAGCTGGCTGGCATTCAGCACGATCTCCAACGCTCGGCCGCCCACGGCGGCTCGTTGCTCCCATTCGGAACTCGCGCCCACCAGGAGAGAGCATTTGCCTACGACTTTTCCGCAGCTCCCATCCAGCGGCACGCCGTGGCTTCGGGCACAAACACCTTATCTCGTTCCGGTGACCACCGCCCGGGCATGCCCGCCGACGATCGGCTTCTTGCCCACGAACTCGCCCATACGGTGTCTCAAGCCGGGACCATACATCGGGCCCCACTCGACGACCACAGCGCGGCAATGATCGGTCCGGCGGACGACGAGTACGAAAGACAGGCTAATGCGGTTGCCGCGAGCGTCGTTCACGGCATGAGTGTCGATGGCGTTGGTGGTTCGGGAACCCTCAACACGCTCGGCTCCGATCATGCCGTGCAGCGTTTGTGCTCGTCGTGCCGTGCGGGTCAGGGATGTCCAGACAACCACGACGGAGAGAACGAGGGGTGCGTAGCGTCGGATCGGTCGTCCGGTAACAACTTGCTCCAGACTCTGGTCGGCTCGCCACCTGCCGGGGCTCCCGTACCGAAACGTGTTCGTTCCATGGTTGAACCTGTGTTGGGCTCGGACTTGTCCGGTGTGCAGGTCCACTCCGACCCCACGAGTCACCGTGTTGCTGGGGACATCGGAGCAAAGGCCTTCACACACCGCAATCACGTCTTTCTTGGAGCCGGTCAGAGTAGCCTCGATGTTTCGCTGATGGCTCATGAACTGACCCACACCGTTCAACAGGGTGCGAGCCCGACGTTAGCGACATCGAACGTCCGGCGCGTCCAGCGGTGGCCGAGCCTTGATGACGTGGTCGACTTCGTGGAAGGCGCCGCGGAAAGCGCGGATGAAGCGGTGACCTCGGCCGCGGAAGCGGTTGGCGATGCGGTTGGAGCTGCTGGGGAAGCCCTGGGAGATGCTGCCGAGGCGGTTTACGAGACCGCCTCGGATGTCGGCGAGGCGGTCTATGATTTCGGCGCCGGGGCGGTAGAAGCTGCCGGCGACGCGATCGACTGGCTAGCGACAGAGGCTGGCGAGGCTCTGAGTGCGATCGCCGACGTTCTCGGTGGATTGATCTCGATAACGGACGAGGGGCTGGTGCTGACTGTGCCCACGATCTGTCTCGAAGACCCGTTCCTGTTCTCCTTCCCTCTGCCCTCGATCTCTCAAGAGGTGATGGCTCCGATCGGGGGGCTGCCGCTTGGCCCTGTCGTGCTCTTCGGCGAGATCGGACTGGTGGGTCGTTTCGAGCCGGCTGCCGAACTCCAGTTGGGCCCGTTCTGTCTCCGCGGGGTCCGAGTCGTGGTGAATCCGCTCACGGCCAGCTACAGCATCAGTGGGAGCCTGACCGCTGCTGCTGCAGCCTCCCTGGGCGCCGAGGTGCGCGGCGGCCTGCGTGGAGACCTCAGCCTCTATGGAGTCGTGATCATCGACGGGGTGCCCGTGCCCATCTCGGTTCCTATCATCGGTCTCGAGGGCGGACTGGCCGGCCTGTTCAGAGCGATTGCCGCTGGCCAGCTCACGATCGGGAGCGGGCTGAGCTTCGGCCTCGGAGGCATCTCGTTGACTCAGGGCGGGCAGCTCGATCTTGGGTTCGGAGCGGACATGTTCCTGGGCGCGTACGGCCAGTTGGACATCCGCGGCCACAACGTGTGCCGCATCTACTGGCAGCCCTTCGAGTGGCACGGCGACATCGGCGGATCCTTCGGCTGCGGCATCAGTCTGAGCATGGTTCCGGGAGGCGGTCCGCTCATCAGTCCCACCATCAGTTCACCTGTTCTCACCGGACTGCCGTTCGACCAGCTTCCCTTGGCCCTGAGCAGAGAGGGCTTCGCGGACGTATGCCCGATCAAGGATGCGATCTGTGAGGTTCTCTTCATGCTTAATCTGCTGCCGTCCCAGAACGGCGGGAATTGGAGCTGGAGTGGAGGACCCTATGGCCCGGGTCCGCGCTTGCCAGGGCCTCTGGCGTGCTACCGGAAGAATCCGGGTATTCGCAGTCGCTCCGAGTGCCGGGGGGCGTGCGGACCGAACTGTGACACGTGCACGTCCTCGCCCACATACACGTTTACCGATCCGTTGACTGGCGATGTGTGGGAGTACCTGAATTTCCAGGACTGCAATTCAAACGCGGGATGTCGTGAGCATGATGCCGCCTTCGACTGGGCGGCGGACAAGTACGACGAGACTGGGCGATGGGCCATCATCATGCCTTGGCACATGGCCGCCAATATCGAGTGCGGATGCAATAATCTCGCAGGTAACTGCATCGCTTGGGTCGCCGGCCTGCCGCCCTACGACAGTAAGATGTACTTTGCCGACAGCGCCAGACTGGTCGCCCCTGGTGGCGGCGGAGGGAGTCTCACCAACGACTGCCCCGCCGAGTTCCCAAACGCTCCCGAGTGCCTGGCCAGCTTCCCGGACAGGGATTCCGTCCTTGCTGACTGGGGCCTGTTGAATGGCATCACGAATTTCCGGGATTGCCGTGTTACGGAGGATTTCCTTGCCGCGAGCATGTTTGCATGTGAAGGTGCCCCCGGCCGTGTCTGGTCGTGCACGGCCACAGACCTCGGAAGCGGGCACGATCTCACCATCAGCGTCATCGAATGCATCTGCTGCAACGCGGACGGCACCAGCAGTTCGGAGTGGCTGAGCCCTTCGGTCGTGATTGATGGCGGCATGTCCGAGGAGTTGATCCTGGATCTCTGTGAGCGAGGACTCATACCGAGAGTGATCTGTATTCCGATCGAGGAGGACATGATCGCTCGCTTCGGGAACCGCCGAAGAGATCTGGAGCTCGATCCCGACGAAGATCCGGAGACCGTTCTTCGCCCTGATGATGCGCCGATCTTTGCCAGCTTCCGACGAATGTACAACAGGTTGGACAGCTGGAGCATCTTCATCCGCACCAATCATCCCGACCTGCTGCCGGAATTCGATGCCAAATTCAGACTAGAGGATAGCCGTAAAAACTGGCTCAAGACACTGAAGGAGCGCACGGCCAGGTTCAAGGATCAGTTCAGGGACCTCCGCAATACCGATCCGGAGCGGGCCCGCCAGGAATACCAGAAGGCGGTGCTTGATGGGATCCAGAACGAGATCGAAGCTCAGGTTCGTAGTATCGCGGAGTGGTTCAGAGAAAGAACTGGATCGACCGAATCCGTCGACGAGATCATCGAGCGTGTCCACGCGGAGGGCACAGAACTCTGGCGCGAGGCATGGCGCAGGGCGATCCTGCAGGTCAACCGGGTGCTGGCGCGGCTCTGGCCGCCGGCCAAGACGCAGATTCTGATCTGGGTCGGCCAGCAGCGCAGCAGACGCCCGGACCTCGACCTCAGTGGAACGGTGGGCAAGCTCGATTACATCGGCAGCCTTGCGACGGGGTTCAAGGGCCCGCCAAAACAACAGATTCGCTTCAATCCGCAAAAATTCGACGTCGACGCCAATCTCAATGCTCCCCCCCTTGCCAAGTACGCGATTGCTGTCGACGGACAGACGCCTGACAGGCAACGGATCTTTGGCAGGAATACAACGATTGTCCCCTTGAATCAGTTCTCAGATCAGGCTCATACTGAGCTCCAGGCTCGGGCCACCGGATACGATTCCACTGATCCATTCGATGTTGCCATCGATACCCCCGAGCTACCCACGCAGACGCGGGAGCGGGTGGCCACCGAGCGCCTGTTCAGGTTGCGCGAGAGTATAGGTACGGCGAGGTATCAACAGATGCTCGATGAGATCAGTGCCCGCGGGTTCCTCACTGCCGAGGGGAGGATCCGGGATAATCTCACACAGGCCGACTTCGATGAGCTCCAAGCCATAATGGATCGCTTCGACACGACTGCACCCACTCCATCCGGGTCGCGAAGCCGATGAGTTTCCGCCGTCTGGGCTATTACCGCTCGCCGGAGCAACTCAGTCGCATGGAAGACGGCGACTGGGTGGCGCTGCTGGATCAGCTTCTCGCCTTGAAGAATGCCGAAGCGTTCTCGGCCATCTGCGATGTGTTCTCCTTCTGGCCTGCTGGTCATGAGAGAAGCAGACAGCTTGACCTGTCATTGCAAAGGATGGAGGGCTGGGACGATCGGCTCCGTACTACCTCTTCGGCGTACATGGGTCTGTACGAGGGAGGCCGTCTTTCCGACGTTGCCAGGCTCGCAAGGTCCATAGAGATCTATCGACGGGAGGACCGCGGGAGCTCGGAGCTGCTTGCGATCGCCACCTCCGAGTACGTGAGCGAGCTGGTCAACCTGAGCATCGTTGCATCCGAGCTGAGCGGCTTCGCATGGAAGGCGCTCGCGGAGTCTCGAAACCTGCACAGCCTGCGGCGACTCGTCCTCCAGAGCTCTACGCTTGGTCAAGGTGACATCCGGGAGCTCCTCCAGTCGAAGGGCCTGCCCGGGCTGCAAATACTCGAATTAATTGCCATGGATCTGGGTGCGCAGGAATTGTCCCCAGTTCGGAGTGAGATTCCCTTTCCCAAGCTTGAGGGCATCGACTTCTCCCACAACGTCCTGGGGACTGAGGGCGTGATGCTCCTTGCGGACGCTCCCTGGTTGGTGCACGTGAGATGGCTGGCGATTCGGGACAATTTCATATCGCGAGCCGGAATCGAAGCGCTGATCCAGTCGCCTTTCGCTCGAGAGCTCGCAACTATTGACGTTCGTGACAACAATATCTCAGTAGAGGACAAGGGTATTCTGAATGCGCTGGCCCAGCGTAAGCGAATCGAGCTCATGGTCTAGTGTCGCGAGTCGTTGATGGCGACGTGTGGGTCCAACACGATGGTGCCGTCACCTTCCTTCACATTCACATTGACTTCACGCGCTCGAAGGGCGTGATCAAGCCATCGCCCGTTATCTCAGTCCTTCAGGAGCTGTTGGACTCGGGAGAACGTCACGCCGAGGACCGCAGCAGCGTCACGTAAACTCAGCCCGCCCTCGCGGACGAGCCGCCGTGCGGCTTGGCGTCGAGTAGCTGCGGCGCTGCGGATCAGCTCGTCGGCCTGCGCCTGCACAGTGCGTGCCTCGGAGGCCAGCCGCCACGCGTCGGGATCCACGGCGCTGTAGTCCACGTTCACAGCCACCCTGGCTATACGCAGCAGCTAGGGGTGATAACGCAGTGGTGACGGGCGGGACCGACGATCAGGGAATGACCGGGGCACTGCGCGATGACACCGGCAGCGGGAGTACCGCGGTGACGGTGGAGGCGTGGATCGGGCGGGGGCCGCGGTTCCCGCTGCGGCCGGACCCGCGGACCGGCGCCATGGCCTTCATCGGGGGCGAGGAGATCATCCGGCAGTCGATCGAGACGATCCTGGACACCGAGCCGGGGGAGCGGATCATGCTGCCGACCTTCGGCTGTGGGTTGCGCCGCTACCTCATGGAACCCAACACCGCCGCAACCAGGGCCGCGATGCAGCAGGACATCGAGAATGCGCTCAGCCTCTGGGAACCGCGGATCCAGTTGACGAACGTTGCGGTGACGCCGGATGAGGAGCCTTCGTTGGTGTGGATCGAGATCGCTTACCTGCGGCTGGTGGACCGCCGACCGGACAACCTGGTCTACCCATTTTACCTGCGGTAACGGCGAGCTGAGGCCGTCATGACGTTGATCGGGCCGATCCTCGATGACCGTACCTTCGAGCAGTTGCGGGCCGAGCTGATCCAGCGCATCCCGGTGTACGCGCCGGAGTGGACCGACCACAACGACAGCGACCCCGGCATCGCCCTGCTCGACCTGTTCGCGTTCCTCGGAGAGTCGCTGCTCTACCGGTTCAACCAGATCCCGGACGCCACCAAGATCGCGTTCCTGTGCCTGCTCGACGTGCCGGCCCTGCCCGCCCGACCCGCCACGGTGCTCGCCGTCGCCGAGACCGAGCGGCCCGAGGGTGTCCAGCTGTTGGCCCGCACAGAGTTCAAGGCCGGCCCGGTGTCCTTCGAGACCGGCGGCGAGCTGTACGCCTGGCCGCTGGACGCGCTGGGGCTCGGCAAGAACCCGGTGCCGCCCCCACCGGCCAGCGAGCTGACCGGCGACCAGCTGCGCCACGAGCTCGACCGTCGACGGGACGCCGCGCAGCGTCTCGAGATCAACAACCCTCATGAGGTGCAGTTCTACGAGACCACCACGCTGCCCGCCGTACCTACCGTCGACTCACCGCCGCTCGACGTCAGCGGCACCGTCGACCGTGCGCTGTGGGTGGCGGTGCTGAGCCGGGACACGACCAACCGCAACCTCCTGCAAGGACGGACGGTTTTCCTCGGCGTCGCCCTCGATGAGACCATCGACCGGCCCGTCACCCTCGATGCCCTCGACGCCGACGGCGCGCAGCGGTACCGCTCCGACGGCCTCGACGAGGCGCCGCCAGCCGCGTTGTGGCGGATCTGGTATCCCCCAGCGACGCGGCAAGATCCGGCTGATGTCGGATCCCTGCAGCCGATCGAGGTCGTCCAGGACAGCACCGCCGGCCTCACCCAGACCGGCGTCGTGGCGCTGACCGTGCCCACGCCGCTGCCCCGCCTCGACC
>JBOHFW010000223.1:0-2864 GCA_050699835.1 Pseudonocardiaceae bacterium
CCCGCAACGGTTCCGGGAACTCGGTGTCGAGCCGGGCGACCAGGTCGGCATCGGGTCCCTCGAGCAACGCGAAGGCCCGCGCCTTGTCGGCATAGGACAACCGAGCGAACGGCGACAGGAACGGCCCGTTCACCGCGAGTGGATTCACCTGCGTGGCGAGCAGGTTGAGCAGGCCGGCGATCGCGAACGAGAGCGGCAGCGTGCCATCGTTCTCCAGCAGCAGGCGAAGCCCCTCGTCCAGCCGCGCTGTTTCCAGTGGCAGCCGGTCCAGACCGGGCAGCGGGGTGCCGGTGTCTACGAGGGCGGTGGCGAAGGCCTGCGCCACCGGCCTGGCGATCTCATCCGGGTAGGGCACGAAGTTATCCAGCGAGTCGATCAGGAAGTCGGTGATTTTCGCCTCCAGCCCGCCGGGTCCCGACCGTGGGGTGCCCTGGGCCCGGGAGTACTCGTCGGGACCCGGCAAGGCGAACACGCTCAGGCCGTTCATGGTGTCGCGGGCGAGCTCCGCGAGCACCGGACGCAGCGTGTCCACAAGGTCCGGGAGCGCGTCACCCGGGGGCGCGTAGGCCAGCGCCGAACGCGGCAGCAGCGCGCCCGCGCCAAGAACAGCACCGAGCAGGCCCATGCGCGCCAGGAAGGCGCGCCTGTCCACTGCTCGGTGCGAATCCATGGTCGTGGCTCCGGAGAGGATTCGGCGGCGACTCAGCGCGCCCTTCTCCTCCCCGCACAGCACCGCCTGCTCAGCGGGGGCCGCCAGGTGAGAACGTGTGGAGTGTCGACCCATGCTCAGCAGAACGACGTTGTTCGGCGTAGGGGTACACGACAATATGTGTCTGCTGCTGCCCGCCTGGATCAACACTAATCGTCCACACTCCGTGAACCTCGGCCGCCGAGACCGAAGCGGTTGCGCAAGCTGTCCAGCTCCCATGTCCGCCGCCGGGCCCGCCGATCCAGCGTGCGCACCAATTCCCGAGCGATCGGGTCGTTACGGATCCTGGTCGGGGCGATCCGATCGGCTGCGTCCACGTATCGGATCGCCTCGACGTCTCGGTCGTCCTCGGCCTGCGCCCACCCTCGGGCGATGTCAAGGTGCAGTCCGGCGCGGCGATCCGCTGACGTGAGCACCGCGATCAACTGGGGCACCTCGGCGGTGATCCGCTCGGCGGCAGCCGGGCCGCGCTCCAGCTCCACCTCGATCGACACTGACCATGCCGCGACGTTGGCCGATCCGAAGTGGTAGTTCAGGTCGTTGCGCTCACCAGTCGCCCTCGCCAGCTCCGCTGCCTGCGCCAGGTGGGTCTCCGCGTCACCGCTGCGACGCTCGCGCGAGGACAGCTGCGCTGAGGCCAGGTGCAACATCCCCGCCGCCTGTGCCGGGCCAGTGTCGGGCGCGGTGGGGTCTGCGGCCGGCTCGATCGCGACCAGGGCATTTTTGAGCACCGCCGCGGCCCGGTGCCGAGCACCCAGCCGGATCAGGGATCCCGCACGCTGCATCGACGCGAACCCGGTCAGCGCGGGGTCACCGAGTTGCCTGGCGGCGTCGTGACCGCGCCGGGCGATGGCTACCGCCAACGCACCGTGGCCCAACGCCCGCACTGTGCCCGACGCCGCGATGCACGCCTCCACCAGGGCAGCCAGCGCCGCACGGCGCGTGTCGCTGTCGCCGGTAGCGACATGAACGTGGAGCTCGCTCAGCACCGCGCCGAAATCCCGCCCAACTAGCGCATACCGGGTCTCGTCGCAGTGTGCGTTCGCGTGCCGCGCCAACCTCACCAGCTCGGCCACCGGCCGCGCCGGAATATCGGGCACGTCGTCCAGGGTGCAGTCGTGGACCGCGAGCTCGATGCCCGGCACAATGATCATCGCGTCGGCCGTCGCCCGGTCCGGCGGCGGATGGGGCTGCCCGGTCAAGTCGGCCACGGAACAGCCCAGCGCATTGGCCAGGTCGTCGATCAAGCCGCGCCGATGGAACCCACACAGACCACGTTCCAGCATCGACAGGTACGCTGCGGTAATACCGGCCAGCCCGGCCACCACTTCCTGGCTCAGCCCACGACGACGCCGGATCATCCGAGCGCGCACGCCGATCGCCGACGCTTCCTTAGCGCCCATCACCAGACCTCTCCTCACTGCATGTCCCCCACCGATGCCCTGGGGAGCGGGTGCGCCAAACCCCGGTGAGCAGGTGACTCCGAGGCTACGCGGCGTGCCCCTCACCGCCGGAGTGAACCGTCGCCACTCCGCGAGTGACCGGCAGGCTGCCTCAACTCAAGGCGTTGGCTTGGCCGGATGAGCCTACCGGGGCTGGTCGCTGGCTGGGCCCAGATGCACCGCCAAAGTGATCCGTGGTCGCCAGGAGTGATCGTGTCCTCGGTGGGACGCTTCGCGTTGCCGCGATCCGTGAACTAGACACCAGCGACATCCGCCCGCCGGAAAATGTCGCTGCTGTCGAGTTCACGGCTGACAGCTTCGGTACGAGCAGCGCCCCGCGAGCGCATGAGGCCGCCCGGGTCGGGCAGACTGGACATTGCCGGCGTACTCCTTCACTGTGCTCTGGCGAGATTGGCTACCGGGCGGCCTGGCCGATGCCGCAGTCACCATTGGGCTTTTCGTGGACGGTATCGCTTCGGTCGGCGTTGTCTGGATCGATTTACGACATCGCGGATCGCCCTCGTCGGCAAGCATCCGCACCATCCGGCCTCAGACACCTAGATCTCTGCGGTGGGTGCGTGGTCTGCTACCCGGCGACGAAGGTGGGGTCTGGTTGGCTGAGGTGGCCTCATGCCTTGCCGAGACTCCTGATAAGAGTGCGCGTCGCCGATTCGTCCGCGCGGGGTGCCGCGGCTGATTTGGACCAGTTGGAC
>JBOHFW010000224.1:0-3405 GCA_050699835.1 Pseudonocardiaceae bacterium
CCACCAGGGTTGCCACCCCAATCAACCGTCGGGACAGCGTCCCCGCCGCTTCAGTGCCGGCGGGTTGTGGTGGTGCGGAGACGGTCATCGTCGACTTGCTCCCTATCCGGGGACTGTGATTTCGGCCTTGGGGATATCAGGGATATCAGCCTTGGGGTTACCGGCCTGAGTGATGCGTTTTAGTTGGGGATTGCCGACGGAGGGCACGGTCCCACCTCCGAGTAGGTTTCGCCGACCGGCGCCAACGTGCCCACCTTCCAGCCCTCGCCGACCCGGATCATCTCCATACGGACGCGCCGGTGCGCGCAGCCCGGATTGCCTTTCTCCATCTGAGAGGTGACATCCACCCCGGCCAGCACCTGTGCGGTGCCGGCGCGCGCATCGAGGGAGGCGACCGCGACGTCGAGCACCTTCGCGGAGCTGACCGTCGTCGAGTCGGTGATGGCGCGGGCATAGGTATCGCGGTTGGTCCTCAACTGCTCCAGCAGCGACCCGGTTGCGGACTGTTCCCACAGCGTCAGGCCGTCTTGCACCTGCTGGTAATCAAGGGTGTTGAGGGTGAGGATGGCCCGCCCGGCATCTCGCAGCACCGCGTCTCGCTCCATGCCCACGGCGAGAGACTTGTCGTACGCGGCCCGGTACCAGGACACACCGAACCAGCCCGCACCGACAAAAGCGACCACGGCGAGCACCGCGACGGCGAGGGTGGCTGTCCGCAGCGGCCCGCCATGGAGGGTCCGCTGGATCAACGAGCGCTCCGGGCGGGTGGGCTTGGTGGCGATACCGGTCATGGTCATCCAGGGGAGAGCGGTAGGGGTGACAGGGGCAGAGGGTGCATGAGCAGGGGCGCCGGACGATCGCAGCCAGACGGTCTGCGTACTGGCAGGCCTGGCTCCCGGGGGGCCCGGCCCAGGCGATCGCTGTCGAGATATGCCCGCTGACCGGGTCCACGATAGTGCACGACACAGCGTCGTCCTGCGATCGGACGTCGTCCTGCGATCGGACGCTGTGCCGATACCCGGGCCTCTACCACGAAGTGTTCAACGAGCCCGAGCGCGAGGCGATCCTCACCGACTTAATCGCCGGGCTCAACGATCACCTACCCACCGCTGGAGTTCGCATCCGGCGGGCTGAGCGGGATTTTCGCGGTACGAATAACCCCGCTGCGCCCGCTGAATGCGGATGACGGGCTCAGGTGAGGCTGACTTTGGCGCCGGCTTCCTCGAGCTTGGCCTTGGCGGCTTCGGCTTGGTCCTTGGGGACCGCCTCGAGGATGGGTTTGGGAGCGGACTCGACCAGGTCCTTGGCTTCTTTGAGGCCTAGACCGGAGACGACCTCCCGGACCACCTTGATGACCTGGATCTTCTTCTCACCGATGGCATCGAGGACAACGTTGAACTCGTCCTTCTCCTCGGCAACCGGGGCTTCAGCGGCTCCCGTGACCGGACCCGCGGCCACCGCGACCGGTGCCGCGGCGGTGACGTCAAAGGTCTCCTCGAACTTCTTCACGAATTCGCTTAGCTCGAGCAGCGTCATGTCCTTGAACGCCTCGAGTAGCTCGTCAGTGCTCATCCTCGCCATTATCGCGGATCTCCTTCTATAGATCTTTATGTCGTCAGTGTGTGGTCGGTGAACGGCGGGTCGATCAATCCTCGGCCAGCTGCTCCTTGTCCCCCTGCTGCTTGTCCCGCAGCGCCGCGGCCAACCGGGCGACCTGGGAGGCTGGCTCGGCGAACAACCGGGCGGCCTTGGAGAGGTTGGCCTTCATCGCACCGGCCAGCTTGGCCAGCAGCACCTCGCGGGATTCCAGGTCTGCAATCCGGGTGACCTCAGCGACGGTTAGTGCGCGACCGTCCAGGTAACCGCCCTTGATCACCAGCGCGGTGTTCTCTTTGGCGAAATCGCGCAGCGCCTTCGCCGCCAGCACCGGCTCACCGCGGACGAACGCGATCGCGGTCGGGCCGACGAACAGCTCATCGAGTCCCTCCACGCCAGCGTCGCGCGCGGCCCGCGACACCAGCGTGTTCTTGGCGACCCGGTAGGTGGTGTCGGCTCCCAAGGAACGGCGCAGGTTGGTCAGTTGCGTCATGGACAGGCCGCGGTACTCGGTCACGACCGTGGCCGTGGCGCTGCGGAACTCCTCCGCGATATCGGCAACGGCATCGACCTTGTCCGGTCTAGCCATGGATCGCCTCCTCAAGGTCGGTGTGGTCGGTCTGCTGATCTGCACGGGCTCACTCGGCGCAGCCGTTACCCGGACGAGACGAACGCCCCTGCGCAGCAGGCGCGGGGCGAGGCCAGACAGCGCACCACGGCGCCGCATGACGGCACAACCACGTCCTCCTACACGGGCCGCCCGCTCTTCGCGGGACCTTCGTGCGCGCCAGCTGCGCGCAGACCAGCGGTCTTCGGTGGAACTGAGGTCAGCCTAGGTCAACCACACCGCTGCGGCCAAACCGGCCCGATCACAAGCTCGCAGCAGTCGCCAGCTACGGTCGAGCGGCGCGGGCGATCATTAATTGCGTCGTTGACGACCTTGTCCCCGAAGCTCCGGAGGATAGCGAGTGATTCCCGGGCGGCTGTATCATTCTTGATACTTCGAGAAATGTTGAGAAATTACCTCGGGTCGGCGCAGACAACGTGGTTCGAGCGCTGGACCTTGTCACTCCCGGTGGGCCAGCCGGCCACCAGCCAGCTTACGAAGGTGTGGCGGGCTCGTCGGCGAGCAGGTTGCGGGTGCGGTTCGGGTCGACCGGGATGCCAGGACCCATGGTCGTGGAGAAGCTGACCTTCTTCAGGTAGCGCCCTTTGGCGGCCGAGGGCTTACCCCGTAGCACCTCATCCAGCGCAGCTGCGTAGTTCTCCACCAGCTTGTCGGCGTCGAACGAGACCTTGCCGATGATCAGGTGCAGATTGGCCTGCTTGTCCACCCGGAAATTGATCTTACCACCTTTGATGTCCGTAATGGCCTTGGCGACGTCGGGTGTGACGGTTCCGGTCTTCGGGTTGGGCATCAGGCCGCGGGGGCCGAGGATCCTGGCGATCCGGCCGACCTTGGCCATCTGGTCCGGTGCCGCGATGGCCGCATCGAAGTCCAGCCAGCCGCCCTGAATGCGCGCGATGAGGTCCTCGGAGCCGACCGCGTCCGCCCCAGCGGCTTCGGCTTCGGCGGCCCGGTCACCGCTGGCGAAGACGATGACCCGGACGGTCTTGCCGGTGCCGTGCGGCAGGCTCACCGTGCCGCGAACCATCTGATCGGCCTTGCGGGGATCGACACCCAACCGCATGGCCACCTCGACGGTGGCGTCCATCGATGTCGGGGAAGTCTCCTTGGCCAGCGCCGCCGCCTCCAGCGGACTGTAGAGCCGGCTACGGTCAACCTTCTCGATAGCCTGGCGATAGCCC
>JBOHFW010000225.1:0-3484 GCA_050699835.1 Pseudonocardiaceae bacterium
GTCAGCGATGCCGGCGAGGGGCAGTGTGGTTGCACGCCCGGCTGCGTCAACGCCTGCTGCCGCTAAGCGGGCTCGACCTGTTCACCCCTTCCCCGCTCTCAGCCGGTCTCTGCATCACTTCGGCGGGTCAGCGTGCAGGTGTGGGCTTGGTGGCTTGGGTGATCGCGGAGTGCATGCCATCGGCGACCTGGTGAGTGGGGGTGAGGGTGATGTCGGCCCGATCCGTGGTCAGGCCAGGGTTTATGGGGCCGCGTTGTTGACCGTGGTTAATGGCACGCGGGGGGTTGGCCGGCCGCAGGATGGGCTGAGTGAAGCGGGTATCCCGTCACGTCGGCGAGCTTGGTCTGCTACGCCTTCGGTGCCGGCGAGACGGGATACCCACGTCCTGCTAACCCACCACGATCCGCCCTAGCCCTGGGAGCCATCCCGGAGCGGAGGCCCGCCGGAGGCACCTGTTATTGGTCTGGAGCTTGGGAGT
Organism: Pseudonocardiaceae bacterium; assembly: GCA_050699835.1. Lineage (GTDB taxonomy): Bacteria > Actinomycetota > Actinomycetes > Mycobacteriales > Pseudonocardiaceae. The sequence continues at coordinate 479 of JBOHFW010000225.1, forward strand.
CTGGTTACTGTGCCTGCCCTCGACCTGCCACCTGCCTAGGCAGCCGTCCGCAGGGACCTGCGATTGACCGCTGTTGAGGGGGTCTAACAGCGCACGAACAGCACGCGATTCGGGTGCACGACCTGTTCGAGAACGCTGATGAGGCTTGACCCTGTACGTCGGTACAGGGTTCATTCTGATTGTGTGAGGACTAGCGAGGTGGCCGCCCTGGCGCGGGTGAACCCGCAGACGTTGCGGTATTACGAGCGGCGCGGCTTGCTGCCGGAGCCTGAGCGGTCGCCAACGGGGTACCGAGCCTACAGCTCGCTGGCGGTGCGGATCGTGCGGTTCATCAAGCGCGCGCAGGAGCTGGGCTTCGCCCTCGATGACGTGGAGACCCTGCTACATCTGGCCGAGGGGGGTCCTGACAGTTGCGACGCGGTGCGAGATCTGGCGACGGCAAAGATCGCGGACTTGGACACGAGGGTCGCGGACCTGCGGCAGATGCGCGCGGCACTGGCTCGCCTGGTGGAGACCTGTGAGCACGCGCGGGACCGGCGCGAGTGCCCGATCCTGGCAACGATCAGCAGCGATCCCGAGGATGGCCAGCGATGACGACCCCGAGTCGCCCGTTGCGGATCGAGTCGCTGTTCGATACCGGGCAGGGGGGTATCGGCGCCCGGCTGATGGGGCTGCCGGCCGAGGTGCGACAACTGCATCGCGAGGTTTTCCTGGCATTCCTGGCGACCGGGCAAGGACCACACCGCGACGCTCTCCCGCAGGTTGGGGGGGTTGGCCGGGATCAGGTTTTTAGACAGCTAAGTGACGCGGACCTGGTGCAGCTGAACGCGGATGGGTACGTGATGGTGGCCTACCCGTTCTCCGGTCGGCCGACCGGACACGTGGTGCAGCTGGAAGAGGCCACTGTGGTGAGTGCGATGTGCGCGATCGATGCGCTAGGTATCCCGCTGATGACGGGCGGGGACGCGGTGATCGTGTCCACCGACCCGAGCGATGGGCACCCGATTTGCATCGAGCGACGCAGCGAGGCCTGGCGGTGGGAGCCCGAGGACACGGCGGTGCTGGTCGCGCAGAGCAGCGGGTGGGGCCCGGCCGCCACGTGCCTGTGTCCAGCCATCACGTTTCACACCAGCCGACACCGCGCCGAGGACTACCTGCGCCGACGAGCCGAGCTGACCGGCTGGGTGCTCGACCAGGCCCAGGCGGTCGAGATCGCCTGGCTGTCGTTCGGCTCGCTGCTCGAATCGGACGCCCACACCGCGTCGCCAGCGCCACCTGCGTCGATGAGAGGACCGACGATGACGGTAGAGATGCTGCACACCGAAGGCTGTCCGCACGCCGCGGACTACCTGCCCCGGTTGCGGCAGTTGCTGGCAGGGGCCGCGGTGGCGCAACCGGTCCAGGTTCGGGCCATCACCGACCCGAACGAGGCGCAGTGTGAGCGGTTCCTTGGCTCACCCACGATCCGCGTCAACGGTCGCGATGTCGACCCGACCGCCGACCGGCGGCGAGACTACGGCTTGTGCTGCCGCCTCTACCCCGGCCCCGATGGACTACGCGGCACCCCGTCCGACGAGTGGGTTCTGGCCCTGCTGCGGCCGGACCCGGCCGACCCACCCGGACCGCTGAGGAGAACGTGATGGCACCGATCGACTATCCGGAGCTGCGCCGGCTGCTGGGCCAGCACGCGCAGCTAGTCGAGGTGCTACCCGCCGAGGAGTACGCCGAGATGCACCTGCCCGGCGCGGTCAACATCCCGCTCAAGACGCTGGATGCCGCCACCACTGCCGGGCTGGACCGCGGACGCCCGGTCATCGTCTACTGCTGGGATGCCCTTTGAGACCTGAGCCCCCGAGCCGCGTGCCGGCTCGCCACGCTCGGGTTCGCCGAGGTCTACGACTACGTGGCCGGCAAAGTGGATTGGCTCGCCCGCAACCTCGCGGTGAAGGGGACCGGCGCCGACGTGCCCACGATCGGCCGGTACCTGCGTCATGACGTCGTCACCGCCCGCCTGGATGAACCCCTGGCCGACGTGCGTGCCCGCGTCGCCGGCTCCACGCACCGTTTTGCGCTTGTCACCACCGTCGACGGCACGCTGCTCGGCCGGCTGCGAGCCGCCACCCTCGACAGCGCCGATGACGCGCTCCCGGTGAGCGAGGTGATGGAGGCCGGACCGTCCACGCTGCGCCCCCACCAGTCCGCGGCCGTGGTCCGAGCTCGCCTTGAGGACAAGGGTCTGACCTACGTCATCGTCACCGACCCAGACGGCCACCTACTCGGTACAGTCCATCTCGCTGACCTGCCCTGACCGGCCCAACGCCCGTAGCGCGCGAGGGACAGCGGGTCCGCGTACGTGAGCCGCCCTCCGGAAGGAGCACCCATGGCCGCGGCAGAGCAGCGGAAACCTACTGGACACAGCGACTGTTGGTGCTGCGGCAAAATTTTCGGCGAGGACAAGCTCGTCCGCCTCGGCGAACACCCCGAAGTCGGCGTGTGCCTGCAATGCGCAACCTGGCTCAAGCGCCGCGCCATCGCCCACCACCACAAGCAGCACCCATCCCCATCCGGCCGGCTACTCAGCGCGATCGACACCGTCCGGAACAAAGTGATCAAACGCGGCTGGCACGACCACCCCCGGCTCGGGCCCCTGCTGCGTGGCATCAACCGCTATCTGCCATAGTCCCCGATCACCGGCGACCCATCCCCCGATGGCTGACACGACCAGGCCCGTAAGGCCAGACAGACCGCACTGATAGCGACCGTATGGTCGACCTGGCACCGCTCGGCTACGTCATCGAAGCCCACGATGGTGGTCGCCGACTCATGGCACTGTGCCGGGGTGAAGTTCGAACCGCGTCACCACCGGCGTGGCATATGCGAGGTGGACGCTGGTGAATTTCGCAAACCACCGCCGGGCGGCGGCGGGGCTGGGTGGCGACCACGGGGCGGCCCGCAGCATGACCACCGTGCCCGGCGGGCCGGCCCGCGCGAGCACGGCCGACAGGC
>JBOHFW010000226.1:0-4847 GCA_050699835.1 Pseudonocardiaceae bacterium
CCCCCGGCGGGTTGACCAAGCGCGAACTGCAGGTGCTCAGGCTGGTGGCGCGCGGTAAGACTAACCGGGAGATCGCCGCCGAGCTCGTGATCAGCGAGCACACCGTCGCCCGCCACCTGCAGAACATGTTCGCCAAGCTCGGTCTGTCCTCGCGCACCGCGGCGAGCGCGTTCGCATTCGAACACGGTCTCGTCTGACCCGCCGTGTGGTGAGAAATCACCATCCGATCCGGCCCCGACTTGGGTGATCCGGGCGATGCGGCCCGCCGCCGTCTCCTCGTACCGTCTCACGGCATGACGACGATAGGCACTGTCGATGTTTCCGGGCTCGAGGGCGGGCACGTCAGCTTGACATCGGCACAGCTGACCGCGCTGGCTGCGCGGCTCGAAGGCCCCGTGCTCTACCCCGGCGACGAGGGCTGGGGCGACGCCGCTGCGGTCTTCAACGGCATGGTCGCCAAGCGTCCCGCGCTGGTCGTCCAGCCCAGTTCTGCCGGTGACGTCGCTGCGGTCGTGCGCTTCGCGCGGGATCGCGGGCTGCTGCTCGGCATCAAAGGTGGTGGCCATAACATCGCCGGAACGTCGATCGCGGCGGGCGGCGTCACACTCGACATGTCCCGCATGCGTGGCGTCACCGTCCATCCCGAGGCGAAGCTGGTCCACGTCGGGGCGGGGTGCCTGCTCAAGGATGTCGATGAGGCGACGCAAGAGTACGGGCTGGCGACCGTCCTCGGCCTGGTCTCCGACACCGGGGTCGCCGGCCTTGCGCTCGGCGGCGGCTTCGGCTACCTGACCCGCCGCTTCGGGTGGACGGTCGACAACCTCGAGGAGGTCGAGATCGTCACCGCCGACGGCGCGATCCGGACCGCCAATCGCGACGAGAACGCGGAGCTGTTCTGGGCGCTGCGGGGTGGCGGCGGCAATCTCGGAGTCGTCACCCGCTTCACCTTCCGCCTGCATGACCTCGGCCCGACCATCACCGGCGGCGCCATCGCCTGGAACGCCGACCGGGCCGGCGAGGTGCTCGCTGCCTACCGCGACCTCACCGAGTCGGCGCCGCGTGAGTTGACGGCCGCGGTGATCGTGAGCCTCGCGCCGCCGGCCCCGTTCCTGCCCCCGGACTGCCACGGCAAACCTATCGTCTGGATGCTCGTCTGCCACAGCGGCGCACATGCGGATGCTGACCTCGCTGCGGTTCGCACCCTGGCAGACCCGCTCGTCGACATGATCACCGTAAAGCCCTACATCGACCAGCAGTCGATGTTTGATGGTGAGCTGCCCAAGGGGTTCCACTACTACCTGAAAAGCGAGTACCTGTCTCGCCTCTCGAGCGAGTTCCTGAGTGCATTCTGTCGCGCTGCTTTGAAGGTCACCTCGCCCGTCTCTGAGTCGATGATCGTGCACATCGGTGGTGCGCTGAACGAACGCGAGCCCGACGACGGAGCCGTCGGCAACCGCGACGCCCGGTATGTGACGTGGTTCGACGGCGCGTGGCCGACCGGCACCCACGGCGAGGAACACATCGCCTGGGCACGGGCTGCGTGGGAGACCATTCGCCCCTTCTCGACCGGCGGCAACTACATCAACTTCCAGACCGCCGACGAGAACGAGCAGCGCGTCCGGGAGACCTACGGCGGCAACTTCGACCGCCTCGTCGAGGTCAAGAACATCTACGATCCGGACAACCTGTTCCGCGTCAACCGCAACATCCGCCCAGCGGCGGACCGGAGCGCGTGAGCTGCTCGATCATGGAACGTGCCAGGATGACGGCTTGGTAGTCAGCCATGCCTGCGCCCCGGGCGGTGGCGGTGGCGAACCGGTCGGCGCCGAGTTGGCTGCGAAGCGTGTCGGCGTCAGCGACCAACCGGTCGGCGTCCGCTCCGAAGGCCTCGACCGCGGTTCGGCTCGCTTCCAGTGCCCCGTAGAGCACTGCGGCGGGCTCGTGCGCATCGAGCCGGGTGAACAGGTGGATGACGTTGCGCAGGGTGATCCACTGCTGGGTCCAGTTACCCGCCTGACTCCAATATTCGATGACCTCGCCAAACAGACGCAGCGCCTGCTGCGGGTCTCCATGGCGGGCGTGCAGGGATGCGGCGGAGAACAGCGCGACCCCGAGGACGAAGCGGCTGCGGGCAGCCCGAGCGGCGGCGATTGCCTGCTCCAGCGCGGCGAGCGCCCGGTCGGGATCGTCGTCGAGCAGTGCCTCCGCCAGGGCATAGTCGGCCCACGCGGTGACGGTGGGATTCCCGGTTGCTCGCGCGATCTGCTTGGCCCGGTCGGCGAGCTTGACCGCACGCCGGGTGTCGCCCTGATAGGCCCACGGTAGAGCGCCGCTGGCGGTGGCGTAGGCGGTGAAGTAGGCGTCGCCGGCCTCCTCGGCGAGCTCGGCGGCTGCGGTGTACAGCTCTGCTGATTCCTCCAGGCGGCCCTCGAAGAGCGTCACGTCGGCGAGGGCGAACAGCGGGTAGCGGCGCCGCGGATCGCGGTGGTCGGGCAGTGCGTCGAGGGCGCGCTGCCCGAATGCCGTCGCCCGGACGAGGTCACCCTCGAAGCGGACGCCCGCCACGGCGGCCACCGCGATCGGCAGCAGCCCATCAGTCAGATCCTGGCTCGCGGCGACGGCACATTCGGCCCAGGAGAAGACTTCCGAGGGTGCGCCGATCTCCCCGTACAGGATCAGGCCGGCGGAGAGCCGGACGGCGAGGCCGGGTTCGTGAGTGAGCGCCCACTGGTGAGCGCTGCGCAGGTCATCGAGCGTGCCCGCAAGCGCCTGCGCCCACGACGCCTCGTCTGATCCGCGCAGCCCGGTCGCGGCTGCCTCCGCCAACTCGACATGGTAGCAGGCGTGCGCCCGGGCCGCCGCGGCAGCCTCGCCGCGCTCGTGCAGGTGCTCCAAGCCGTACGCGCGCAGGGTCTCCAGCAACGTGAACCGGGTTGGCGGTGGCTCGGTGTGGGCCACCAGCATCGACTTGTCCACCAGCCCGGCCAGGATCTCGGCGACCTCAAGGGGGTCACGCTCCCCACCCGCGACCTGCGCGGCGGCGTCCAGCGTGAACGCACCCGCGAAGACACGCACGCGGTCGAACAGCGCACGCTCGGCGGGAGTGAGCAGCTCATAGGACCAGTCCACCACCGAACGCAGTGTGCGGTGCCGCTCCTCGCGGATCCGCCGCGCGCTGCGTAGAAAGTGCAGGCGGCTGTCCAGCCGATGCGCGATCTCGTGAACCGACATAGACCGGACGCGGGTCGCGGCGAGTTCCAACGCCAGCGGCAGGCCATCCAGCCGGCGGCAGATCTCGCTGACCGCGCCGACATTGGCCTCGCTCACGGCGAACGTCGGCAACGCCGACGCAACCCGCTGGACGAACAGCGTCACGGACGGCACGGCGACGACGGTGTGCGGGTCGCCATCGGCTGACGGGGGGACCGGCAGGGGCTGGACCGGGAGAGTCTGCTCACCGTCAACGCCGAGCGGCTCACGGCTTGTCGCCAGGACCGTCACGCCCGGCGACCCGCCGACCAGCGCGTCGGTCAGCCGGGCGGCCGGGTCGAGGACGTGCTCGCAGTTGTCCAGGACCAGCAGCAGCTGCTTGGACCGGAGGTACTCGTTCAGCCGGTCGGTCACGATGGCACCCTGACGCTGCTGCACCCCCAGGATGGTGGCCACCGCGTCGGGGACGGCACGCCCGTCGCGCACCGCGGCGAGCTCGCAGACCCAGACCCCGTCGCGATAGCTGGCCTGCGCGTCAGCCGCGACCCGCAGTGCGAGGCGGGTCTTGCCGACCCCGCCCACGCCGGTGAGGGTGACCACCCGCGCACCGCCCAACGCGGCGAGGGCCTGGGAGACGTCATCAGCCCGGCCGATGAGCTCGGTCAGCTCCTGACGCAGGTTGCCGGCCTGCGCAGCCGGATGCGGCCCCTGCGCCGAGTCCAGGCTGGGGTCGCGCCGGATGATCGCGGCCTCAAGGTCGCGCAGCTCCTGGGACGGGTCGAGGCCGAGTTCCTCGACAAGCAGCTCGCGGTAGGCGCGGAAGGCCTCCAGCGCCTCGGTGGATCGTCCGATGCGGTGCAGCGCGAGCATGAGCTGCGCGTGGGGCCGTTCCCGCAGCGGATGCGCGGCGATCAGGAACTCGAGGCGTCCGATGGCGTCTGCGGAGCGGCCGAGCGCCAGGGCCGCGTCGACCCAGTCGGACACCGCGGCAAGCCGGAGTTCCTCCAGCCGGGCGGCCTCAGCTCGGGCGAACTCCTCGTCGGCGAACTCGGCGTAGGCCGGTCCGCGCCACAAGGACAACGCGTCCTCCAGCAGCGCTGCGGCCTCGTCCGGCTGGTCGGGAAGCCGGATGCGAGCGACGTTCAGGAGCCGCTCGAAACGGAGCGCGTCGACCTGCTCAAGGTCCACCTGGAGCAGGTAGCCCGGCGCCCTGGTGAGTACCTGCACGGCGGGCTCACACCCGGTCGAGCGCAGGGCGTCCCGGAGGCGCCAGACAAGCGTCTGCAACGCGCTGGTGGCATCGGAGGGCTGCGCATCGCCCCAGAGAGCCTGCGCGAACCGGTCGGCCGAGATCACAGTGTCATGGTGGATGAGGAGCATGGCGAACAGCCGTCGCAGCCTGGGCGAGCGCAGCAGCCGCCCGTCGTCGCCGACCCGCAGCGACCCGAGCATTCCTATGCGCACCGACTTCACGCCGCCCTCTCCCGCGCAGGCTAACCGATCATCCGCGAGAACGTCTCCACAGCGTGAAGCGGATGATCGGCAGGAACCCGAGCGACTGCGCGCCAGGACGACTCATGTCGCTGAACAGGGCAGCCGCCGGCAGCTCAGCGGCGCTGGTCAGCCTGACCAGCGCC
>JBOHFW010000227.1:0-3971 GCA_050699835.1 Pseudonocardiaceae bacterium
TCTTTGGCATCATCGCCGAGGTGATCCCGGTGTTCAGTCGCAAGCCGATGTTCGGCTACAAGGGGATGATCTTCGCGACCCTGGCGATCGGTGCGCTGTCCGTGGTCGTCTGGGCGCACCACATGTACGCCACCGGCGCGGTACTCCTGCCGTTCTTCGCCTTCACCTCATACCTCATCGCAATACCCACCGGTATCAAGTTCTTCAACTGGATCGGCACCATGTGGCGAGGTCAGCTCACGTTCGAGACACCCATGATGTTCTCGATCGGCTTTCTCATCACGTTCCTGCTCGGCGGCCTGACCGGTGTGTTGCTGGCCGCCCCGGCGATCGACTTCCACGTCAGCGACACCTACTTCGTGGTGGCGCATTTCCACTACGTCCTCTATGGCACGATCGTGTTCGCCACCTTCGCTGGGATCTACTTCTGGTTCCCGAAGATGACCGGCCGGATGCTCGACGAACCGCTGGGCAAGTTCCATTTCTGGGCCACGTTCATCGGGTTCCATCTGACGTTCCTGGTGCAGCACTGGGTCGGTAACGAGGGGATGCCCCGCCGGTATGCCGATTACCTGGAAAGTGATGGTTTCACCACGCTGAACATGGTGTCCTCGATCGGCGCGTTCGTGTTGGGCGCGTCCACCTTGCCGTTCCTGTGGAACGTCTTCCGCAGCTACCGCTACGGCGAGGTCGTCACCGTGGATGACCCATGGGGTTATGGGAACTCACTGGAATGGGCCACCTCGTGCCCACCGCCGCGGCACAACTTCACCGAGCTGCCTCGTATCCGGTCTGAGCGACCGGCCTTCGAGCTGCATTACCCGCATATGTCGGACCGAATGCGCTCGGAAGCGGAGGTCGGTGCACGCGGGCACCCGCCCGCATTGGGGCAGATTGCCGCGAAGGGCGTGCAACAAGACGAGATCGACGATCCGCGCGACAAGTGAGCGGCAACGACCTGACCACTCTGCTGGTAACGGTCACTGGGCGGGACAAGCCCGGAGTCGTTTCGGTGATCTTCTCCGCGCTCTCCAGGCATGGCGTGCAGATCCTCGACGTCGAGCAGATGGTGATCCGCGGCCGGATCATTCTCGGTGTGCTGGTGTCCACCACTGCTGATCCGGAGGACCTGCAGGAAACCGCCGAACAGGCCATGGCCAGTATCGGGATGCAGCTGGAGGTCGAGGTCGGCGTCGACGCGGCAGGCGCGATAGTCCCTTCCTCCACTCACGTCGTGTTGGTGCTGGGTCGGCCGGTGACGGCGTGGGCCTTTACCAGGACGGCTCGCGCGCTGGCCGCTTTGGACATCAACATCGATGCGATCCGGCGGATCGCGGACTACCCGGTCACCGGGCTTGAGCTGCTGGTATCGGTGCCCAGCAACGATAATCCCGAGAGGGCCGACGCCGAGCTGCGGGCCACCTTGGTCGCACTCGCCGCGCAGGGTGAGGTCGATCTCGCCGTCGAACGGGTCGGTATTGCCCGGCGAGCGAAGCGTCTGGTGGTCTTTGATGTCGACTCGACCCTGGTGCAGGGTGAGGTGATCGAGATTCTCGCCGAGCACGCGGGTTGCGGGGTGGAGGTGCGCGCGCTCACCGAGGCGGCGATGCGCGGAGAGTTGGACTTCACCCAGTCGTTGCGTCGCCGGGTCGCGCTGCTGGCGGGTCTTCCGGCGAGCGTGCTCGGCGAGGTGGCGGGCGCGCTGGAGCTCACCCCCGGGGCGCGCACGACGGTACGGACCCTCAAACGGTTGGGGTTTCGCTGTGGAGCCGTTTCGGGCGGCTTCACCCAGATCGTGGAACCGCTGGCCGAAGAACTGGGACTGGACTTCTGTACCGCCAACGAGCTCGAGATCCTCGACGGGAAGCTCACCGGCCATGTCATCGGCCCGGTGGTGGATCGTCCCGCGAAGGCCGAAGCGCTGCGCCAGGCGGCGGAGCATTTCGGGATCCCGCTGGCCCAGTGCGTCGCGGTCGGCGACGGCGCCAACGACATCGACATGCTCACCACGGCCGGTCTGGGTGTGGCGTTCAACGCCAAACCCGCGCTGCGGGAAGTCGCGGACACTACGATTAACCAGCCTTTTCTCGACGTCGTGCTGTTCGTGTTAGGCGTGACCCGGGACGAGGTGGAGGCCGCCGACGCCGCCGACGGACTGCTGCGCAGGGTGCCCCTGTGAGTGCCCAGCCGCACGTGCTGGTGCCGCTTGCGGCCCGGTACGCGCGGTGGCTGGGCCTGCCGGTAGACACGAGCGCCGACATCACCCAGGAGGACCCCGAGTCGGTGCGGGCGATGCCGCTGATCCTGCGGATGGAGCGCGAGGCCGTGCCCTCTCGCACCGCGCTGCTGGAGGCAGCGGCCTCGGCAGCGGTGGCCCTGTGCCTCGACGAGCGTGCGCAGCCCGGTGGAGCGTGGCATCCCGAGATCGCACCCTGGGTGGCGGGCCGGATCCGCAAGGTGACCCGGCGAGCCCGTGGTGCGCACTGGGTCGCAGTGACTGAATTGCCAGGGATCACCGTCGAGCGCTGCGGTGCCGAGGTACGCGCGTTACTGCCCTGGTTGATCGGGGAGACGCCGAGGGCCGTGACGCGGCTGCAAGTTGGAGGTACCGACGTGCCACCCGACGATCCCGGTCCACCACCGGACGGCCTCCCGGTGCTCTGGTTCCCGCCAGACCTGGCGATGACTGTGGGTAAGGCTGCCGCCCAAGTGGGGCATGCCACCATGCTGCTGGCGTCGTTGCTGGCCGCCGAAGGCCGGGTAGCGGAGCTGGACTGTTGGGCGGGGCACGGCTACCGCTGCGCGGTGCGCACCGCCACCCCGAAGCAGTGGGCCGCGTTGGCGGCCGGTGAGCGGCCGGACCGAGCCTGGCGGGAGCGTCGCGTACTCGCGGTACGCGACGCCGGCTTCACCGAGGTAGCGCCCGGCACCATCACCGTCGCCGCCCAAGCCCACCCCGATAGGCCGGTCAGGGGGACGTGACGAGGCGGGTGAGGGCGGCTCGGGCTACCGTGGGGTCGGTAGTGGGCCAGAACGGGGGGAGTGAGGCGCGCAGGAAGGCGCCGTATCGGGCCGTGACCAGCCGGGGGTCCAGGATCGCCACCACGCCGCGGTCCTCGGTCGAGCGCAACAGCCGCCCGGCGCCCTGCGCGAGCAGCAGCGCGGCGTGCGTCGCCGCCACCGCGAGGAACCCGTTGCCGCCTCGGGCTGCGACCGCGCGTTGCCGCGCTGAGCTCAGCGGGTCGTCGGGGCGGGGGAACGGGATCCGGTCGATCACCACCAGGGACAGCGATCGGCCGGGCACATCGACGCCCTGCCACAGCGACAGGGTGCCGAACAGGCAGGTCGGCTCGTCCTGCGCGAACTGCTGCACCAGTAGCCCGGTCGCGTCGTCGCCCTGGCACAGGATGGGTACCTTCATCCGGGAACGCAGCGCCTCGGCAGCGTGCTTGGCCGCCCGCATTGACGAGAACAAGCCCAGGGTGCGCCCGCCGGCCGCAGTGACCAGCGCGGCGAGTTCGTCGAGGTAGGCGGGTGCCAGCCCGTCGCGGCCGGGTGGCGGCAGGTGCGCGGCGGTGTAAAGGATCCCGGCGCGGCGGTGCTCGAACGGGGAGCCCGCATCCAGACCGGACCAGGCCGGTCCGGCGTCATCATCCGCTGGCGGCGGACGCTGGGTAGCGGTCCCAGAGACGGGTGCCGCGGCGGGTGCCGCGACGGGCCGCTGCCGGGGCAGGCCCCACTGGGCGGCGAGCGCGTCGAACGTTCCCCCCAGGGTGAGGGTGGCTGAGGTGAGCACCACCGTGCGTTTCGCGAACAGCCGCTGCTGGAGTAGCTCCGCGACACCCAGCGGCGCCACTCTCAGGACCCGCCCGCGCACGGTTTCCTCAGCCAGCCACACCACATCACGCCGCTCGGCCTCAGCGTCCGGGAACGCCACCAGGATCCGCTCAGCAGCCGAGTGCACCTGCTCC
>JBOHFW010000228.1:0-7332 GCA_050699835.1 Pseudonocardiaceae bacterium
GCCAGGACCGGGTCGAAGACCGCCGCGCTCACCTGCGCACCTCCAGCGCAGCGACCGCGGCGGCGAACCGCCCGCCCGGCACGCTGGCGGCCACCGCGACGGCGTTCTCCCAGGTGTCCACATCGGACAGCGTGGGCAGGTCGATCACCCGGCATCCGGCGGCTCGCAGCGCGGCCATCGTCCTCGCCCCGGTGTCCGGACGCGAGGTCGGGATGTCGGCGATCAGATCGGCCAGCTCGGGCCGGCGCACGCCCAGTATCCACCAACCGCCATCAGCGGCCATCCCAAGCGCGGCATCCACGCCGTCCCCGTCAAGCAGGTCGAGGCAGCGGCTGAGCAGTATGGCATCGACCTGGGGAGTGTCCATCCCGATCTGCAGTACCGGCCGGGGACCGACCGCCGCGACCGCGTCGGCGATGGAGGTGGCGATCCGCTGGCCCAGCGTCGCGCCACGCTGCGGCAACACCGTGGTGGCACGCAGCTGTTCGATCAGCGCGTCGGCGTCGATGGCCTGAGCGAGATCACCGGTGAGCGCCACCACAGGCGTCACGCCGGGCACCGCCAGCACCACATCTAGGGTGTCCCGGAACGCCGCCGCGGCGAGCTGGGCGGCCTGCACGGGGCTGACCGGCGGGCACATCCGGGTCTTCACCTGACCCGGCACGGGTGCTTTGGCCAGCATCAGCAGGGCCGCTCGCGGGGCGCTCAGCGCCGCGCTCCGGATTCGGATAGTAACGATCCCCCCTCGCGTCACACGATGTCCGAATCTTGCCTTATCAGACCCTTTCTAACCCTTACGTACCGATAACATTCGCGCCAGCGCCTCTCGTTGGTTCGCGACGACACGCCGACAACCTCAATGATGCGTGTAGTCCGCGCAGCCCTCGTGTCGCCGAGTTCGACACCAGGGCTGTCGAATGCGAAACAGACAGCCTTGGTGTCGAACTCGGAGGCACTAGAGCGAGCAAGCAACGAGTGGCGCATGAGTGCGGCACCCGATGATCCGCGCACTTGCGGAACTCGAGGGCGACTGATCCGAGGAGAATCAGAGCCGCAACGCAAGCGCGGTGCGAATGATCCGTTCCTGCGGCGGATCGAGCGGTATCAGGCGACCGCCAGAACTTCACGTCCCGAATCCATCCGGGACGGGTTCGGAGAATCCGCCACACATCACCAGAATAGGCCGTCCACCTGCTCAGCACGCGAGCCCGTTCAACGGCGCGGCCACGGCAGAGCTCGCAGTACCTCGTCGACGATCTGGTCTGGGGTGGCCCCGAGGTCGACGGTGATGCCGGGCTCGTCGGAGGCCAGGGGTTCTAGGGTGGCGTATTGGGATGCCAGCAGCTCCGGGGGCATGAAGTGGCCGCGACGAGCGGCGAGCCGCTGCGCGACCAGCTCGTAGGGACCCGCCAGGTGCACCATCCGGACAGCCGGTCCCGCGCCGCGCAGCACGTCCCGGTAGGCCCGCCGCAGCGCGGAGCAGCTCACCACCGCGCACTCGTTACGGGCGGTTCGCTCGGCGAGCCAGCGCGCGATCGCCGCCAGCCACTCCGCTCGCAGCGCGTCATCGAGTGGGTGCCCCGCGGTCATCCTGGCGATGCTCGATGCGGAGTGGAATTCATCGCCCTCAGCCAGCGCGCAACCGGTCCGGTTGGCGATCAGCGCGGCCACGGTGCTCTTACCGGAACCGGACACGCCCATCACGACGAGCTGCATCGATCCCCCTGTGCATCCTCCCGTCGAGGGAGGTGGACTTCGGTGTACCACGCCTAGCGTGCGGGTATGGCTCAGGTAACCGCTGCATCCTCCGAAGTAACCCCGGCTGTCCGGCGTCAACCGGACCGCAACCTGGCGCTGGACCTGCTCCGGGTCACCGAGGCTGCCGCGATGGCAGCAGGCCGGTGGGTCGGCCGCCGGGACAAGGACGGTGCCGACGCCGCCGCCGTGGCGGCGATGCGGGCGATGATGGGGACGGTCGCGATGGACGGCGTCGTCGTCATCGGCGAAGGCGAGAAGGACGACGCCCCGATGCTCTACAACGGCGAACGGGTCGGCGCCGGCACCGGCACACCGTGCGATGTGGCCGTCGATCCGGTCGATGGCACCACGCTGACGTCTAAGGGCATGGGCAACGCGGTGTCGGTACTCGCGGTCGCGCCGCGGGGCGCCATGTATGACCCTTCCGCGGTGTTCTACATGGACAAGCTGGTCGCCGGACCGGAAGCCGTCGGAGTGGTCGACATCCGGCAGTCCCCCGAGGACAACATCGCTGCGCTGGCTCGTGTCATGGAGTGCACGCCCGAGGACATCACCGTCTGCATGCTCGAACGGCCACGGCATGACGAGCTGGCCGCACGGGTGACCAAGACCGGCGCCAGGATCAAGTTCATCACCGACGGCGACGTCGCCGCAGCGGTGATGGCTGCCACCCCCGACTCGGGCGTCGACCTGCTGATGGGAATCGGCGGCACCCCGGAGGGTGTGATCACCGCCTGCGCGATCCACTGCCTCGGCGGCGTCCTGCAGGGCAGGCTGCACCCGCGCAGCGACGAGGAGAGACAGCGCGCCGACGAAGCGGGCCTCGATCTCGACGTGGTGCTCACGGTCGACGATCTGGTCCATGGTGACGACGCGTTCTTCGTGATGACCGGGATCACCGACGGCGAGTTGCTGCACGGCGTGCGCTACGGGCGTAACCGGGCCATCACCGAGTCACTGGTGATGCGCTCGCGCAGCGGCACCGTGCGGCAGGTCCGCAGCACCCACCACCTCGATCGGCTGGCTCTCTACAGCATCGTGGACTACCGCCACTGACAGGTCAGCCTCTAGCGTCTGCCGCGCCGGTGGGCTGAGCTATCACCCTCGAGGCCCGGATGCCGCACGTGCCAGCCGTGGTTGTCCGGGCACCGGAAGAGCTCGAGTTGGCGCCCGGATGCGCTCACCAGGCGATTGGCCCCCGCCAACGTCAGGACGGCCCGGGATCGCAGCGGGGACACCTGGGTGCGAGGCTGTAACGCAGCTCGATCACCCCTGCAGGGTAACGCTCACGCCGTAGCTAGCCGTCCACGAGTGTGCCTGCCTCTCCGTACACCCAGGCGGCGCCGGCGATGAACTCGGACGGGAAACCCAGGTCGATGGCGGTGGCCAGGTCCAGGCGGTCACACGCCTCGGCCGGCAAAGTGAGCGCCGCGGCGCCGAGGTTGTCGACGAGCTGGTCAAGCCGGCGCGCCCCGATGATCGGATGCAGCGCGGGGGATCGACTCATGATCCACGCGAGGGCCACCTGGGCTGGGCTGGCACCGAGCTCGGCGGCGACCTCGGTGACCAGGGCGGCCACCACGCGCTCCCGGTCCCCGATCGACTCGGCGGCCAGGCGCGTCGGCCCCGTGGGCGGGGCGGTAGAGCTGAACTTGCCCGACAACACACCACTGGCCAATGGCCCCCAGGCCGCGATGCTCAGGCCGAGCGCTTGCGCCATCGGCAGCAGCTCGCGTTCGATATCGCGCCGGAGCAGGTTGTAGGGCACCTGCAACCCGACGAAAGGGCTCCACCCGCGAAGCTCGGCGAGGGTGTTCGCGCGAGCCACCACCCAGGCCGGGGCGTCGGAGATCCCGACGTAGAGGATCTTGCCGGCGCGGACCTGGTCGTCCAGGGCTCGCATGGTCTCCTCGAGCGGGGTGTGGCGGTCGTGGATATGCACCCAGTAAAGGTCGAGGTAGTCGGTGCGTAACCGGCGCAGGCTGGTCTCCAGCGAGTGGCGTAGATTCTTGCGGTGACCACCGGCGGCGTTGGGGTCGGTGCCATCGCGGGTGATGGTGTACTTGGTGGCCAGCACAAACCGGTCCCGCCGTCCGGCCAGTAACTGGCCGAGGACCTCCTCGCTCATCCCGCCCTGGTAGTTCACCGCTGTGTCGATCACGTTGCCGCCAGCATCGGCGTAAGCGTCGAGCATCCGCGCGCATTCCTCGATCGGCACGCCGACCCCGTCTTGCTCACCGAAGATCATCGCACCGAGGAAGACCTGCGCCACCCGCAACCCGCTGGCGCCCAGCAACCGGTACCGCATCGCCCACCTCCCTACTTCCCACGGTGCATCGCCGACACAGCCAGCCCGTCCATGTCCTCCAACTCGCGGCCCTTGGTCTCCCTGACCGCGGTGCGGACGAACCAGAAGGACAGCGCGGCGAACGCCGCGTACAGGCCGTAGGCGAAGGACAGGCCGGCATCGGAGAGGACCGGGAAGGTCGTTGTGATGGCGAAGTTGGCCAACCACTGGGCGGCGGCAGCCACGGCGAGCGCGATGGCCCGGATCCAGTTGGGGAACATCTCGCCGAGTAGCACCCAGACAACGGGGCCCCAGGTCATGCCGAAGGACACGACATAGAAGTTGGCGGCGATCAGTGCGATCACTCCCCACGGTTGAGGCAGGCTCAAGGCCGTTCCGCTGCCGACTGCCTGGGAAAAGCACACCGCCATCGTGGCCAGGGTCACCGCCATGCCCAGCGATCCGCCGAGCAGCATCGGTCTGCGACCGACCTTGTCGACGATGGCAATGGCGACCAGCGTGACCAGGACGTTGGTCACCGAGGTGATAACGGTGATGGTGAGTGAGTCAGATTCGCTGAATCCGACCGAACGCCACAGGCTGGTCGAGTAGTAGAAGATCACATTGATGCCGACGAACTGCTGGAAGACCGACAGCAGGATCCCCACCCACACGATCGGGAGCAGCCCGAAACGGGGGCCGCGCAGGTCTGCCAACCTCGGTGCGCGCTGACTTTCGCGTTGCAGGCTGTCCGCGATGTCCCGCACCTTGCGCTGCACAGCTTCGTCGCTGCGTGAACCCAGCACCTGGCGCAGCACTGCACCGGCGCGGATCAGCTCTCCCTTGGCCACGAGGTAACGCGGCGATTCCGGGATCTGCCAGGCCAGCACGCCGTAAGCCAGGGCCGGCACCACCCCGACAAGGAACATCCACCGCCAGGCCGCTAGTCCGAGCCAGAGCTGCTGGCTTGCCCCGCTGGCAAGATTGGCCAGAAAGGCATCGGACAACAAGGCGACGAAGATCCCGGAGACGATGGCGAGCTGCTGCAGCGAGCCGAGCCGGCCACGGATGTGCGACGGCGCGACCTCGGCGATGTAAGCCGGAGCGATCACCGAGGCCATCCCGACGCCGAGGCCGGCGGCGAATCGCCACCCGATCATGGACCATACCGAGAAGGCCAGACCGGTTCCGACCGCGCTGATCGCGAACAGCGCTGCGGCAACGAGCATGGCCCACCTCCGGCCCAGGCGGTCGGCGACCCGGCCGGCGCACCACGCACCCATTGCCGCGCCGAGCAGCGCACAGGACACCGCGAAACCGGTGAGGGCAGGACTGAGGCGGAAGGCGCTCTGGATGGAATCCACCGCGCCGTTGATCACCGCGGTATCGAAACCGAAGAGGAAACCGCCGACGGCGGCGACCACCGAGATCAGAATCGCCTTGGCGGTGGTCCGCTGGTCAACGATCGAGGGGGCCAGCTGCGCTCCCCCTGGTATTGTCGGTCGGGGCCTGGGCTTCATGGACTGACTCATCGAGCATTCCTCTACGGGTGGTAGCTGTCGCGTCTGCAACCGCACGGCTCAGGTGTCTTGCTGATCCTTGCTGAGAAAGTGTCGGTAGCACGCGGGTTTAGTCTTGTTCGCGCGGTGAGAAACGCACCGAAATCCCAGCCACCGTTGACCTCCTTGGTCTAGGTCGCTGTTCGAGACGTACTCCATGCAGTTGGCCTTGACAAGCACGGAAGCCAGACTCCGGCCGAAACCACCTATTTGTATTAAATCGACCTGTCGTAGGACTAAATAGTGACTGGCGTAGCAAGCTACGCTTGATAGACGGTCAGTCAGTTTATGACCACGCTGAGTAAGCTTCCCGGCACGGCTCCCTTAGCTGACCGGGGACGTCGTGCGGGCGGAGCGGGACTCAACCCAGCTGATCTAAGTTGCCATATTTGATCAGTTCGTCGGTCCAAGTAATGTTACAATCTCGCCAGCCTAGAAAGTTGGCCTTGCGTGACAACCGCGGGAGGACTCATGTCCCGACTGCACCAAGCGCACTGGTTTTTCGATCATCTTCTCCGGAAACTCGAAGATCGCCGAGTGAGCCGAGAGCGACTCGCTGATGTCGTGACGCGCCTGATGATCGCTGCTCCAGAAGGGTTGTCGCAGAGTCAGATCGCCCGTGGCGAGCGGCTTCCGCTGCCCTTCCCGTTAGCGCCGGACTCAGTGAGCCGAGCAACAAACGCGCTGAGCTCGCTGCACCTCGCGACCGCCCAGAAGGTCAGCCCACGCGGTGCCGTAGGACGGCCCTATACTCCTCTGCGGCTCGGTGGTGATCGCTGGGCGACGGTGGGAGTAAAGATTGGCCATAGAGCAGGCCGCTCCGTGAGCCTCAACATCTTGGTCACTGGCCTCGATGGCCAGCCACTCAACATTGCCGGCTACCAGTCCCACGACCAGCTTTACGTCAGGGATCTTCCCGACGGCGGTCTCGACGAGCTCGTCGAGGCGTTCGGTATGGCAGTCGAGGAGATCTGCGGCCAACCCGCGGTCCGCAAGCGGTACATCCTGGGCGTCGGGATCGAACTGGCTGGTCACGTATGCGACGGAAAGGTCATCAATGCATCACATAACGACATGGTGGGAGTACAGCTGGACCAGCTGCTAAGCAGGCGCCTAGAGAGTTTGACGCAACGCCACGACAAGATTGTCGACCGTCCCGAGCCGCTACCCGTCATCATCGACAACGACGTTAACGTTTTGGCGGCGCTCGAAACCTATCGACCGTGGTTTATGGACCACGAGATGGCAGTTGTCGCCGTATTCGATGACGGTATCGGCGCCGCTCTCATACTTGATGGCCGCGTCTACCGAGGAGCACGAGGAATGGCAGGCGAGATCGGTCATTGCCTTGTTCCGATCGAGCCGGACGCAGAAATTGAAGAAGGAGAAGTACAACCCAGTTCCTTGAAGTTTTCCGCTCAATGCCACTGCGGCGGTTTCCGTCATTTGGACTGCTACGCTACCCCTGTCCGGATCCTCAGCCAGCTCACAGAAAATAACTTTGACGGATTCGATGAGATCGCCCGAGCACAGTTTGACGAGATAGCCCAACGACCAGCCGGCCTACAAGGCCAGGAAACCCAAGAGAGCATCGTATTCCGAGCAGCTGGGCGAGCACTGGGCGTCGGCATCACCGGACTAGTAAATGTCATAAACCCTTCGCGCGTGCTCGTTTTACTACCACCAACGCTCGTCCACACAAAAGCCGGCAGCGTCGCAGCGCGATAC
>JBOHFW010000229.1:0-7771 GCA_050699835.1 Pseudonocardiaceae bacterium
GCGCAGTTGACGAGGGTGGGTTCGGGTTGCAGGGTGATTCCGAAGCGGGTGGCTACTCCGGTTTGGATCTCGCGGGCTAGGGCTAGGAGCTCCGCGGTGGAGGCCCCGCCGCGGTTGGTCAGAGCCAGCGTGTGCTTGCCGGACAGCGCGACCCGACCACCCGGCCCCAGGTACCCCCGGGTAAATCCGGCCTGCTCGATCAGCCAGGCAGCGGACAGTTTCGTCCGGCCGGGGCCGCCGGGGTACTGCGGAACCGTCACCTCCGGACCCACCCTGGCCCGGATCCGGTCAAGTACGGCAGCGGCCTGCGCGGAAACCAGCACTGGGTTGATGAAGAAGGACCCGACCGACCAGGTGTCGTGGTCATCGGGGTCGAGCACCATGCCCTTGCGCCTGCGCAGTTCCAGCACAGTAGTTCGGACCAGCGCCGCGGGCACACGGGTACCCGGCTCGACGTCGAGCGCGCGGGCAAGTTCGGGATAGCGGATCGGCGCGGAGAGCCCGTCGTGGGATAGCACGAGCCGGATCTGGAGCACCACAGCGGTATCGGCGCCCTTGAGCACACTAGTCCGGTAACCCAGCCGCAATTGCGACGCGGGCACGGTGCGCACCGCACCCCGCTGACGATCGTAAAGATCCACGTCGCGCAGCAGATCAGAGAGCTCCACGCCATAAGCGCCGACATTCTGCACGGGCGTGGCCCCGGCCGATCCCGGAATGCCGGAGAGGCATTCGAGGCCGCCGTAGCCGGCCGCTACCGTGTGCGCAACCACCGCATCCCAGTCTTCGCCAGCAGCGGCGTGCAGGATGCTGGAACCATCGATGCGCATCCCGGTGGCGGCCATCCGCACCACGGTCCCGTC
This sequence comes from Pseudonocardiaceae bacterium, assembly GCA_050699835.1. Classification (GTDB taxonomy): domain Bacteria; phylum Actinomycetota; class Actinomycetes; order Mycobacteriales; family Pseudonocardiaceae. The sequence continues at coordinate 864 of JBOHFW010000229.1, forward strand.
GAACCCGCTGTCACCGATGACCACGTTGGAACCGCCGGCCAGCAGCAGCAGCGGCTCGCCGGTGGCATCGGCGGCCCGGACCGCGTCGACGCAGTCCTGCACCTTGGCGGCCACCACGAACTGGCGGGCTGGGCCGCCCAACCGCAGGGTGGTGTACGGGGCGAGGTCGGCTGCCGCGCGCGCTGGGCTCTCCTGAGCGGGTGTCATCACGGGCGCCCACGGTAGCCTCCGGTTCCATGGCCAGCCGATTGGCGTTGCGGCACCGGTACCCCGCCCCCCCGGAGCGCATCCTGGAGGTACTCACTGACCGGCGTTACCTGCAGGCCAAGCTCCGCGCGGTGGGCGGGCCACGGGCCGAACTGGCGTCGTGGCAGCAGGACGAGCGCGGCGTCACCTTCGTGCTGCACCAGGCGGTGCCGGAGGACGCCATGCCATCGTTCATCCGCTCTGTACTGCCCGGCGGGCTGACGATCCGGCGCACCGAGACCTGGAGTGATTCCGGTGGCAGCGTGCACGCGGTGGTGGACGGGGCTCCGGGCACGATCACCGGGATGATGCGCTTCGAGCCCGATCCCGACGGGTGCGTGCTCGGTGCTCAGCTCGCGGCTGAGGTTCCCCTGCCGTTGATCGGCGGCAAGGTGGAGAAGGTCATCACCGATAGCGTCGGCACGCTGATGGACACCGAGTACCACTTCACCCTGGACTGGCTGCGCAACTCCGGCTGAACCTGAGCACGAGGACCGGACACACCGGGCACAGGCGCGCGACACGCGGGGTTAGCAGGTGTGCTCGTGATCGGCGTGGTTGCGGTGTTCGACTTGCAGGGTGCTGTGAGTGAGCCCGAAGTGGGTGCTCAGCGCATGCGCGGCGGCGTCGAGCACGGAGGCGTCTCCGCAGTGCAGCGATCGGGTCTCCTCGACCACCAGGTGCGCGGAGACGGCGTGCCGGCCCGAGGTGATCGTCCATAGATGCAGGTCATGCACATCACGCACGCCTGGCACGGTGCGCAACACCCGGTCCACCTCGGCGGTGTCCACGCCCCGAGGGGTGCCCTCCAGCAGCACGTGGGCTGCTTCACGGAGCAAGGCCAGGGCCCGCGGCAGGATCAGCGCGGCGATCACTAGCGACGCGACGGGGTCGGCCTGACGCCAGCCGGTGGCGAGCATGACCAGCGCCGCGCCGAGCACTGCGACAGAGCCGAACGCATCGGCCATGACCTCCAGCAGCGCACCGCGCAGGTTGAGGCTGCGCTGCCGCGCCTCCTCCTGGCCCGATCTGCCGCCGGTGAGCACCGCCAGCGCGGCCAGGTTGCCGACCAACCCGAGTGCCCCGATGACCAGCAGCGGGACACCGGCCACCGGCGGAGGAGCGGCCAGCCGAGCGATCGCCTCAACCGCCACCACCGCGCCCACCACCAGGAGCACTAGGGCGTTGAAGGCGGCGGCGAGGATCTCGGCGCGACCCAGCCCGTAGGTCCGGTACTGACTCGGCGGGCGTTGCGCGAGCACGGTGGCAATCAGCGCGGCCGCCAGGCCCAGCACGTCGGTGACCAGATGCCCGGCGTCGGCCAGCAAGGCCAGCGAGCCGGTCAGACCAGCGCCGATGACCTCGGCCAGCAGCACCACCGAGGTGATGACCAGGGCCCTGCGCAGCCGCCGACGGTCTGAGGACGCAGCGCCATGCCCGTGCCCGTGATCACCCATGCACAGCACCATACATGCACGTCCACGCATGAGTTAAGACCCAACAGCGGGTATCTGCGTGCCACCCACCGACGTTAAGCGAGGCGGCCCAGACCCTCGACGACCTCGGGGCCAGGTAATGCCGCGAGCACAGAACCGGGCAATAGCAGCTTGCTCCGGCGCAGCCCGGATCCCACCACGACCTGATCAGCGGCGACCACCGGACGAACGTCCAGCAGTCCGGCGACTCGACTCAGCGACGTCACCAGCGTGGCCCGCGCTGTACCTCGGTCACCGCGGGTTTGACGTCCACCAGGTAGACCAGCACTGCCACCAGGCCGACGAGGTACAACAACATCGAATTGGACCAGAGGTTGAGCAGGAGCAAGGTGCTGGCACCGCCGGTGATGCCCAGCCAGGCCGGTTTGGTCAACTTGTCGGCGGCCGTGTAGGCGTCCTTGCGCTGGAGCGCGGCATGAATGAAGGCGAAGATCCCAACCGGGACCGCCAGCGTGTACACGATCACGAATACCCATTGGTCCAGCGGCACCCGCCCAGGATACGCACTCCAAGCCCGCCCCCAACATGGAGACGTATTGGGACGGAAACCAGGTGGGTGTCAGAGGAGAACTTGCGAAATTGCGTGGATGGTCAGGCCGGCGAGGGCGCCGACCACGGTGCCATTGATGCGGATGAACTGGAGGTCGCGACCGACCTGGAGTTCCACCTTCCGGGCAGTCTCTTCGGCATCCCAGCGCTGCACCGTGTCGGTGATCAAGGCGGTGATCTCTCCACGGTAGTTGGAGACCAGGTAACCGGCCACACCTTGCAGCCAGTTGTCGACCTTGGATCGTAGCTCCGCGTCCTCGGTCAGTCGCCCACCCAGCGTGACCAAGCCGTCGCGCACCCTGCGTCGCAGCTCCGAAGAGGGATCCTCCGCCGCGTCGAGAAGCATCGCCTTGGCGGTACCCCATGCGGATCCGACCAGGATCTGCACCTCAGGGTGCACCAGCACCTGCAGTTTGATTGCCTCGGCTCGCTCAATCACGCCGGGGTCGGTACGCAGATCCTCGGCGAACTCCAGCAAGAAGGTGTCCAGCGCCTTGCGCATGGGATGGTCGGGCTCGGTGTGCACTGCCCAGGCGAATGCCAGCACCTCTCCGTACAGCCGGTCCGCGAGCAACTCATCGACGAACCTGGGTGACCACCCGGGCAGTCGCTGGCTCACCACCCGCAACATCGCGCCGTGGTTGTCGCGTACCCACTCATAGGCCCGCTCGGCGAGGAGTTCGACGAGCTTGTGATGCGCCCCGTCGGTGAGCAGCTGACCAAGCAACCGGCCCAACGGTGGCCCCCATGGCTGCTTGAGAAGGCTTCTGACCAGTGCGTTCTCCAGCACCGCTTGCACGTCTTCGTCGCGCAGCACGGTCACCGCCGCGCGCACGACGGTAGCCAGCTCAGCGGTGGCACGCTCAGCGTTGCGGGGCTGCGCCAGCCAGCTACCGAGCCGACCACCAACCCCCACCCGGCGCAACTTGTCGGCCACCACTTCCTCGGCGAGAAAATTGGCACCCACGAAGTTGCGAAGATTCTCCCCCAAGGCGTCCTTCTTGCGCTGGATAATCGCGGTGTGCGGGATGGGAAGGCCCAACGGATGGCGGAACAGCGCAGTCACCGCGAACCAGTCGGCCAGCGCACCGACCATGCTGGCCTCGGCCATCGCCTGCACGTACCCCACCCAAGGCGCGGCGCTCTGAGAGAAGAGCGTCACCAGGTACACCACCGCGGCACCCAGCAGGAACGCCAGCGCGACCGCCTTCATCCGGCGCAGATCCCGCAGCTTGGCCTGCTCATTCCAGCTCAGCTCCACCTTGCCGATTGTGCCCCGCCGGCTCAACGTGCAGCAGGATGACGGTCGTGCGACCCCACGGACTGGTTCCCCGGCTGCAGCCGTTCGCCTCGACGATCTTCGCAGAGATGACTGAGCTGGCGGTGCACACCGGTGCGGTGAACCTCGGCCAGGGTTCCCCGGACACCGACGGCCCTCCCCGCATGCTCGAAGTTGCCCGGTCGGCCATCGCCAGCGGGCACAATCAGTACCCGCCCGGCCCCGGTATCCCCGAGTTACGCCAAGCCGTCGCCAAGCACCGAGCAGCCCGCTACGGCGTAGCGCATGACCCGGACACTGAAGTGCTGATCACCGTCGGCGCCACCGAAGCGATCAGTGCCGCGCTGCTCGGCCTGGTCCAGCGGGGCGAGGAGGTCCTGCTCATCGAGCCCTACTACGACTCCTACGCCGCGGCGGTGGCACTAGCCGGCGCCAACCGGCGGTGCGTGCCGCTGGTCGCCGACGGGAACCGGTTCGCACTGGACCTCGACGCGGTGGCCGCCGCGATCACGCCGGCCACCCGGGCACTGCTGCTCAACAGCCCGCACAATCCCACCGGCACGGTGTTGCGCCGCTCGGAACTGGCCACACTCGCGGCGCTCGCCGTTGAGCATGATCTGCTGGTGATCACCGATGAGGTATACGAGCACCTGGTGTTCGACCCGGCGCAACACGTGCCGATCGCGACATTCCCCGGAATGGCGCAGCGCACCCTGTCTATCTCCAGCGCGGGCAAGACCTTCAGCGTGACCGGCTGGAAGGTCGGCTGGGTGTGCGGGCCGGCGAACCTGGTGGCCGCGGCACGGGCGGCCAAGCAGTTCCTGACCTTCGTCGGCGGAGCCCCGTTCCAGCTCGCGGTGGCGCATGCACTGAGCGCCGAGCATGACTGGGTGGCGGCACACCGCGCGGCGTTGCAGGACAAGCAGCACCGGCTGGCCGCGGGGCTGCGCGCCGCGGGCTTTGGCGTGCGCCGATCGGAGGGGACCTACTTCATCTGCGCGGATGTCCGGCCGCTCGGGTACTCAGACGGCCTGCGGTTCTGCCGCGAGCTGCCCACCCGCGCCGGTGTGGCAGCGGTACCGGTACAGGCCTTCGTCGACGACCCAGTGTCGTGGCGGCATTTGGTGCGGTTCGCGTTCTGCAAGCGCGATGAGGTGCTCGACGAGGCGATCTCCCGCCTCGTTTCAGTCCGGCTGTGAGGCAGGAGAGCTCGACGATCACCGATATTACGCAAAGTGGTCACAGTGTGTACTATCTGTGGACGACTGTCCGGGCAAGGCCGGATCGGGCGGATAGGTTGAGGGGGAACCGGTGGCCGCCATCCCCGACACAGGTGGCGCGAGGTACGCGCCCCGTGGGGTGATGCGCGCGCTGATGCGGTTGGTGGTGCTTGGCGGCTTAGTCGCGGCGGGATGGCTACTGGGATCGGGAACCAGCCATGCGGATGAAGATCTGAGGCAGCCCGGCACCGGTCTGATGCATCTCGTCAACACCGCATCAGCCGATGATCGCTCCGGCGATCAGTTTAGTGTGTCGCCTTCGGTCGGCCCGGTCGTCAAGAAGGTCCTGTCCCGAAACTCGGTGCCGCGGCTATCCGTGCAGCCACCGGTGAAAGTCCGTGTTCTGCAATCCGTCGTCGATGCCGTCGGCGTGTCGAAACCGCTGGCCAAAGTCCTGACCCCGGTGCGACCCTTGTCCGGGCCCGCGCCGTACCGAGCCGCAGTCCAGTCCCCTGCACAGGCTGATCACCCTGCGTCGATGCCACTAGCGACGACGCCTACTGCTACGGCACCTGCCACTGCGGCGGCGGCCCGAACTCCAGCTGTGCTAGTACTCACTCCGGTACACCATGCCATGCCCATCGCTGCGCTGTGCTCTCAAGCTGAGGGCTCTCAAGCTGAGGTCGTTGCCGACCCCCTGCTCGTACAGATCGTAACCAGTGACGGCCCGGGGGTACCGATACCGGGGAGCCCACCGGGAAGCACCGCATCGCCATGCATACTCGGCGGTTCCGGAGGTGGGACGAGCACCAAGAACACCTCAGATGTCGCGGTGCGTGACAGTTGGACGCTGGCAAGCTTCGCCCAGCGGGGTGATCTGTACTCTCGCGACACCGGTGACTTCCCGCGGTCACTTTCTGCGCAGCCCTCCACGTCACCGGACTGATCTCGCGACACCCGGTTTGGTCGCCGTTGCCGGCGACCGGTCTCACTGACCGGTTATAGCCGATCGCAGGTCGGCCGACCCTGCCGCCCATGAGCCCCCGATCTGTCCGACCGCGCCCGGGCGGATCGGGTTTATGCCCCGGCGTCGCGTTGCCCCCGTGACGCCGGGGCCCTTAATTTTCAGTCCGATATGTCTCCATAGCGGCATGTTCAGGGAGTCTCCGGGCTCGATATGCCTCCATGTCGGGGAGGCCGGGTTAGAGCGGAGGCGTGCCAGGCGGCTAGCCAGACGTCGGTGGCGATCACAGGAAGTAGGAATGCCCAGGCCTCATCGATCCGCTGCCAGAGGTCATGGCGGTTACCCAATGCGTCACAGATCTGCCGGTGACCGGCGATGATCGCGACGATCTGCCGGGCAACCAAGGAGGGCTCGATCCCTTCCCGGAGCAGACCGGACTGCGCGGCCTCAGCCAAGAGATCGGAGGCGTAACGTTCGCCGAAGCCGTAGTGCTCGGGCGCGTCCTGACTTCGCATCGGCAGCTCGCCGAGCAGGCGCGTGCCACCCCGGGCGATAGGGTTATCGATCAAACGGGTAATCACCTCGTCGACCAGGGCCAACAGCGTAGAGAGGGGATCAAGCCCGCGCTCGCTAACCTGCTCGCGGAGATCTCCCCATCGTTGCACCATCTCAGCGATGACCGCTCGTGCTAGGGCCTCCTTGGAGGCGAAGTGAAAGTACAGCGCTCCCTTGGTGCCGCCGCTGTCGGCCAGCACGCTGTCCAACGAGGTGGCGTGGTACCCATTACGAGCGAAGTGCTCGGCTGCGGCACTGAGAATCGCTTGTCGGGTTGCTTGGGCCCGTGACTGTAGCCTGGCTCGGCCTGCGTAGGCTTCGCTGCCGCCGGCTCCAGGTCTCGGTGGACCGGTGCTGCACATGACGCTTCGACGCTACTCGTCTCCGACCGTCCAGGCTGCCCAGTGATTCGAGACTGCCCAGTGATTCGAGACGGGGGCGGCGCCTTCTTGAGCGCAACGCTATTGAGTGGCGGTGCAAACACACCCACTGGTATGTTTTGTCCAGACTTCCGTCAAGGTCTGGGTAACACCCCGTAGGTCATGACTCGTTTGGGGGTCCCGCGGGGGGATGTGGGCGCCCGGGGCGGTATGACGACC
>JBOHFW010000230.1:0-17811 GCA_050699835.1 Pseudonocardiaceae bacterium
GCGCTGACCTGTGCACCCCGATCAGCGAAAATCCGAAATACGCTCCGCTGCGGGTCGACGAGAGCTACGTCACCCGGCTGGAGGACTGGTGTGACGAGTTCAACGCCCCGTTGCCCAAGCTGGACTCGTTCCTCCTGCCCGGCGGCACCCCTGGTGCTGCGCTGCTGCACACCGCCCGGGTGGTCACCCGGCGGGCCGAGCGGAGCACCTGGGCGCTGCTGGCGGTGGACGCGGCGGGCACCAACCCGCTGACCGCGCGCTACCTCAACCGGCTCTCCGACCTGCTGTTCATCGCCTCCCGGGTGGCCAATCCAGCCGGCGATGTGCTCTGGAAGCCCGGCGGTGACCGCCGGCCGAGCCGGCAATCAGACCATCGCTGAGGCGCTCTCAGGTCCAGGGGTTGGTGCTGGGTGGGGCAGATTCCAGCCAGGATAGGAACCCGGTGAGGGTGTCCTGCCGCATCGCCAGTTCCAGCTCATCGACGCCGGTGCGGCAGCGCAGCACCACTGATCCGCTAGGCATCGCGTAGCTCTCCGGCGCCGTCAGGCGGCGCCGCTCGACAATCTCCAGCTGCTCCCGTTCCAGCACGCGGTCCGGGCCCGAGCGCAGGCTGGAGATCCGGAACCAGGCGAAAACGTCGCCCCGATAGCGACCGACCCCTTGGTGCCAGCCCCGACCCGCGGCGTTGAAGCTCGACCGCAACGCGACGTGGATCCCTCCTCCTTGACGCACGATTCGGAGACGGCGAAGAGCCAGCGCAGCGACGATGAGTACCCCAGCGAGGAGGACCAGACCCACGATCTGTCCGATCCCCATGAAGGCCGGCTCCCGCGCCTGGAAGGCTCTCAGACGTCCTGGCCGACGGCCTTGAGCCGAGCGGTGGACCTGGCCCGCACCGACTCGGAGTCCGCGTCGTCACCGGCCCGTGCCAGCGCATCCCGGGCGGCCTGGGCATCGATCTCATCAGCGGGCTCGGCGGCCTCGGCCAGCACACTGACCTTGTCACCGGTGACTGACAGGAAACCCCCGAAGACAGCCGCCGTCACGGTCTCGCCGTCGGTGGTGGTGACCTTGACGATGCCGCCCTCGACGAGCTCGCCGAGCAGCGGCGTGTGCCCGGGCAGGATTCCCAGCTCTCCGACGGTGGTCTCGGCGAACACCGAGCTTGCGTGACCGGACCACACTTGACGCTCCACCGCGACCAGCTCGACGGACATCTCAGCCACGCGCGTCTCCTTGCCCTATCGATTGGACGCAGTCTAGAGGCCTCAGCTCTTGGTGAGCTCCTGGTACTTCCGTTCCAGATCCTCAAGCCCGCCACACAGGTAGAAGGCCTGCTCAGGCATGTGGTCGAACTCGCCTTTGGAGAGCTTGCCGAAAGCCTCGATGGTTTCCTTGAGCGGCACCGTGGAGCCCTCCTGGCCGGTAAACTGCTCGGCCGAGTACATGTTCTGGCTCAGGAACCGCTCAATCCGCCGGGCCCGGTTCACCGTGACCTTGTCCTCTTCGGACAGCTCATCGATGCCCAGAATGGCAATGATCTCCTGGAGATCATTGTACTTCTGCAGGATCCGTTTCACCTCTTGCGCCACGCGGTAGTGCTCCTCGCCCACGTACTGCGGATCGAGGATGGTGGAAGAGGAGGTCAGCGGGTCCACCGCCGGGAAGATGCCCTTGGAGAACACACCTCGGGATAGTTCGGTGGTGGCGTCCAGGTGCGCGAACGTGGTCGCCGGCGCCGGGTCGGTGTAGTCATCGGCGGGCACGTAGATCGCCTGCATGGACGTGATCGACCGGCCTCGGGTCGAGGTGATCCGCTCCTGTAGCTGACCCATCTCGTCAGCCAGGGTCGGCTGGTAGCCCACCGCGGAGGGCAGCCGGCCCAGCAGGGTGGATACCTCCGAACCCGCCTGGGTGAACCGGAAGATGTTGTCGATGAACAGCAGCACGTCCTGGTTCATCTCGTCGCGGAAGTACTCCGCCATGGTCAACGCGGATAGCGCGACCCGCATACGGGTGCCGGGCGGCTCGTCCATCTGACCGAAGACCAGCGCGGTGTCCTTGAGAACGCCGGCCTCCTGCATCTCCAGGAACAGGTCGTTGCCCTCACGGGTGCGCTCCCCCACCCCGGCGAACACCGACGTGCCGCCGAAGTTCCGAGCCACCCGGATGATCATCTCCTGGATGAGCACTGTCTTGCCCACCCCAGCACCACCGAACAGGCCGATCTTGCCGCCCTGCACGTACGGGGTGAGCAAATCGATGACCTTCAACCCGGTCTCGAGCATCTCGGTCTTGCCCTCGAGTTGGTCGAAGGGTGGCGGATCCCGGTGGATCTCCCAGCGCTCCTCGCTGAACTCCGTGTCCGGGGCGTCCAGACACTGGCCCAGCATGTTGAACACGTGGCCCTTGACCTGGCTGCCAACCGGTACCGAGATCGGCGACCCGCTGTCGGTCACCGGCGCGCCGCGCACCAGGCCATCCGCCGGCTGCATCGCGACGGCGCGCACGGTGTTGTCACCGAGGTGCTGCGCGACCTCCAGCGTCATCGTCTTGCGCAGCGCTTCCAGCTCAACCTGCACCGTCAGCGCGTTGAACAGCGCCGGCACCTGATCGGCGGGAAACTCCACGTCCACCACCGGTCCGGTGACCCGCACCACCCGGCCAGTACCCGCTTCGGAGCGCGGCGCGACCGTCGACTTCTCAGCTGTAGACATCTCAGTTATCACTTCCCGCGGCGGCCAGCGCTTCCGCACCGCCGACAATCTCGCTGATCTCCTGGGTAATCATGCCCTGACGAGCCTGATTGGCCTCACGGGTGAGGTCGGAAATTAACTCGGTGGCGTTGTCCGTGGCCGCCTTCATCGCCTGCCGGCGGGCCGCCTGCTCCGATGCCGCAGCCTCCAGAAGTGCGGCGTAAATCCTGGTGTTGATGTACTTGGGCAGCAGGTGGGCGAGCAGCTCTTCGGCGTCCGGCTCGAACTCATACAGCGGCGCCAAGCTCTCCGAGCGCTGGCTGGGGCGCTGCTCTTCTTCTTCCTCGGCGTACTCGACCTCCAGGGGCGCGATCCGGCGCGCCTGGGGAGTCTGGGTCAGCATGGAGCGGAACTCCGTGTACACGATGTGCAACTCGTCCACGCCGGGTACCCCGTCCGGTCCGGGGTCGCCGTCCTCGTCGTCGGCCCCGGAAAGAAACGCCTGCACGAGCACGTTTCCCGCCGCAGCGGCATTCTCATAGGACGGTTGCTCAGAGAACCCGGTCCAGGACTGCTCGATCTTCCGTTGGCGGAACGTGTAGTAGCCCACCCCTTTACGACCGATCACGTAAAGCGTCACGGACTTGCCCTCGTCGCGCAGCAGAGCGTGCAACTCCTCGGCGGCCCGCAGCAGGTTGGCGTTGTAGCCACCGCACAGGCCGCGGTCGCTGGTCACCACCAGCATCGCCGCCCGGGTCGGGTTCTCCCGCTCGACCAGCAGCGGGTTGTCCAGCGTCCCCGCCGCGCTGGCCAGCGCGGAGAGCACCTTGGTGATCTCCTTCGCATACGGCCGGGACGCCTCGACCCGAGCTTGCGCTTTGGCGATCCGCGAGGTAGCGATGAGCTCCATCGCTTTAGTGATCTTCTTCATGCCCTGGACCGCGCGGATCCGGCGCCGGAGAAGCCTTAGCTGCACTGCCATCTATCGCGTCACTTCTTCTTGGGAGCCGGCTTGTTGACCTTCACCGACTCGCGCTCGACCTCGTCGGCGTCCATCGCGTCTGCCTCGGCCTCCTTGCCCAGCGGGGAGCCATCACCGGTGGTGAACTGCTTCTTGAACGCCGTCACCGCGTCCACGACCTGCTTTTCGGTGTCCTCGCTGAACTGCTTGGACTCCCGGATGGTGTCCAGGATGTCCGAGTGGTGCCGGCGGATGTCGGTGAGGAAATCCGACTCGAAGCGCCGCACGTCGGTCACCGCCACATCATCGAGGTGCCCGCGGGTACCGAGGAAGATCGACACAACCTGCTCCTCGACCGACACCGGTGCGTACTGGGCCTGCTTGAGCAGCTCGGTCAGCCGGGCACCGCGCTCCAGCTGGCGCCGCGAGGTGGCATCCAGGTTCTCCGCCCCGAACGCAGCGAACGCCTCCAGCTCGCGGTACTGGGACAGCTCGAGGCGCAGCGTGCCGCCGACCGACCGCAGGGCTTTGATCTGCGCCGCACCACCGACCCGGGAGACCGACACCCCGACGTTGATCGCCGGCCGGACACCCTGGTTGAACAGGTCGGACTCGAAGAAGCACTGGCCGTCGGTGATGGAGATCACATTGGTCGGGATGTAGGCGGAGATGTCGTTGGCCTTGGTCTCGATGATCGGCAGTCCGGTCAGCGATCCCCCGCCCAGCTCGTCGGAGAGCTTCGCGCAGCGTTCCAGCAACCGCGAGTGCAGGTAGAACACATCGCCGGGGTAGGCCTCCCGGCCCGGCGGGCGGCGCAACAGCAGCGCGATGGCCCGGTAGGCCTCAGCCTGCTTGGACAGATCATCGAAGATGATCAGTACGTGCTTGCCCTGATACATCCAGTGCTGGCCGATCGCCGAGCCGGTGTAGGGCGCGATGTACTTGAAGCCAGCGGCGTCCGAGGCGGGTGCGGCGACGATGGTGGTGTAGGCGAGCGCGCCGGCGTTCTCCAGGGTCTGGCGGACCGCGGCGATCGTGGTGCCCTTCTGGCCGACCGCCACGTAGATGCAGCGCACCTGCTTGTCCGGATCGCCGGAGTCCCAGTTGGCCTTCTGGTTGAGGATGGTGTCGATACAGACCGCGGTCTTGCCGGTCTTGCGGTCACCGATGATCAGCTGGCGCTGGCCGCGGCCGATCGGGGTCTGCGAGTCGATCGCCTTGATGCCGGTCTGCAATGGTTCCTTCACCGGCTGCCGATCGATCACGCTCGGGGCTTGCAGCTCGAGGACTCGCTGCTCATCAGCGTCGATGTCACCCAAACCGTCGAGCGGGCTGCCCAGCGGATCCACCACCCGACCCAGGAAGCCTTCCCCGACCGGTACCGACAGCACCCGGCCGGTGCGCTTGACCTCCTGGCCTTCTTCGATGCCCTGGAAGTTGCCGAGGATGACCGCACCGATCTCTCGCTCGTAGAGATCCTGCGCGAGACCCAGCACACCACCGGGGAACTCCAGCAACTCGCTGGTCATCGCCGAGGGCAGGCCCTCCACCCGGGCGATGCCGTCAGCGGTATAGGTGACAATGCCGACCTCTTCCCGCGAGGTCTTGGTCGAGAAGGACGTGACATAGTTCTCGATCGCGCTCCGGATCTCCTCCGAGGAGATCGTCAGCTCCGCCATGGCTATCGGCCCCTGCTCTCGTCTGATCTGTTCATCTCTGTTCATCGGGCACTCTGTGCTTAACGGGATACCCACTGGCGTGCCTGTCCCAGCCGGGCCGCAACGCTGCCGTCGATCACGTCATCGCCCACCCGGATCACCAGCCCACCGAGCACCGCGGGGTCGAGGTTGACCTTGAGCGAGATCGGCCGCCGATAGATCCGGTTGAGTACCTCGATCAGCCGCTGTTCCTGCGCCGCGGACAGCGGGCCAGCCGCGGTGACGTAGGCCACCGAGCGTTCCCGCCGGGCCGCTGCCCGGTCCACCAGCTCTTCGACGATCTCATCGAGTGACCGGCGCCGGGGCATCCGGACGGCCTGCTCCAGCAGGCGGCGGGTGATCGGACGGGTGCGCTCGGCCAGCACCGTGTGGAGCAGCTCCACCCGCCGTGTGGTGGGAGCGGTCTCATCACCTAGTAACGTCGCCAGGCGCGGTTGCGCGGCCAGGATCCGACCGAACCGGAACAACTCGTCCTCGACGTCATCGAGGCTCTTGTCCCGCTCCGCGAAAGCCAGCAGGGCCTGCCAGGCCAACTCCTCGACTCCATCGACCAAATCCAATGGGCGAGACCAACGGGAGAGCACCACATCGCCCAGGATCCGCAGGCTGAGCCGGCTCACCTTGCCGCCGAACAAGGCCTCCAACATCTTCCGCCGGGCCTGTTCGGGCGCTGCGGCATCGGCGAGGTGGCGCCGGACCACCGGATGCTCGCTGAGCATCTGCGCGACCGCACCGAGATCGTCACCCAAGCGATCACGGTCGGCGGCGCTAGCCCCGCCGATCCGGCTCTCCAGCCGTTCCCGCGCCGCGGCCAAGGCCGCCCTGCTGGCCGGCCGCATCAACGCCTCCGCCGCCCGCTGGGTGCCGGAACGGCCCCATCGGTGCTGCTGTGGGCGCTGCTCTGCGGGTTGCTCTCAAGGCCAGCCATCTCCTGCAGCTCGTCCAGGAAGCGGTCCACCGTGCCGGCTCGCCGGGCGTCATCAGCCACCGACTCACCCACGATGCGCCCGGCCAGCGTCACCGCGAGCGTGCCGAGCTCGCCGCGCAACTCACGGACGACCGCCTCGCGCTGGGTCGCCAGCTGCTCCTCGCCGCGCTCGCGGATCCGGGCGACCTCCTGCTCGGCCTGCTGACGCATCTCGTCTTTGATCTCCTGCGCGTCGGCCCGGGCGGCCTCACGGATCTTGGCGGCCTCGATCCGCGCCTCGGCCAGCGCCTGGGAATAGCGGGCCTCGGCCTCGGACAAGCGCTTGCTGGCCTGCTGGCTTTCCTCGATCTGCCGGCGGACCATGCCCTGGCGCTCATCCATGGCACGCTTCACGGGGGGCACGGCATAGCGCCACAACACGCCGAGCACGATCAAGAAGATCACCAGCTCGACGAAGAACGTGGCGTTGGGAATCAGGAAGATATCGCCACCGCCCTCCGGCGCAGCGAGGTAATACGAACTCATGACAACCATCCCTGATGAGACCACTAGGCGAGGACGAAGACGAACAGCGCCATAAAGGCGAGATTGATGAAGTACATCGCCTCGACCAGACCGACTGTCAGGAAGAAGATGGTGAACAGCCGACTCTGCGCTTCGGGCTGGCGGGCGACGCCGCTGACGGTCGCCGCACCGACCAGACCGTCGCCGATCGCCGCGCCGATCGCTCCACCGCCCAGTGCCAGACCGCCACCGATGAACGCGCCGGCCAGTTGGACCGAGCCGGTGGTACCGCCCGCCGGTTGGGCAAGGAGCAGTGCAGAGAGACTCATGTGTTTACCTCTTGTCCTGGAGAGCTTGGTGTGCTGGCAGATGACGTTGTGACTTCAGTGACACTGTGACTTCAGTGACGCTGTGACTTCTCATGACACCGGAGAACCGTCAGTGGGCCTCCTCCTTGTGAGCCGCCGCAATTCCGAAATAGATGATCGTCAGCAGCGCGAAGATCAACGCTTGGAGCAGCCCGATGAACAAGTCGAACAGCTTCCAGGCCGCGGTGGGCAGCCACTGCACCGCGGCCGGCATCAGCGCGAGCACGCTGACCATCACGGTGCCCGAGAGAATATTTCCGAACAACCGCAGCGACAGGGTGACCGGCTTGGTCAACTCCTCGATGAGGTTGAGCGGGAGCATCACCGGATAGGGCTCGATGAAATGCTTGAAGTAGTGCTTGCCCTTAACCCGGATTCCGGTGATCCACACTAGGATCATCACGAAGATAGCCATCGCGAAGGTGAGGTTGACATCCGACGTCGGTGGCCGGACGTAGGTCTCCCAGGCGTGCGGCAGGACCGAAAGCCAGTTCGCGATCAGGATGAAGAAGAACAGGCTGATCGCTAGCGGCACCACGAACGGTGCAGTGCGAATGCCGAGGTTGCCCTCCACCTGCCGCTCCACCTGATGGGTCACCGACTCGAAGACCAGCTGCAGGCGGCTGGGCACCCCGGATGTCGCCTTGGCGGCGAGGTAGAGCGCGAACGCGACAATGATCGTCGCTGCGATAGCAGTGGAGATCACGGTGTCCACGTTGATCGTCAGGCCTAGCACGTGCCACTGCGGATGCTCGCCGACCTGCACGCCGCCCTCGGCGGCGACAAACAGCTCAGTCGTCATGTGATACCCCGACTCGGGATTGGCGCAACTCCTTGACCAGCGGAACCGACGCCATGAAGATCACCAAAAGTTGGCAGACGGCCAGCCCGGCGAACACCGCCAGGCCGTCAGGGCGCAGCGCCAGCGCCAAACCCACCGCGAGCGCGGTGATCAGCGCGAGCCGGGCGAGCACGGACACCGCGAATCGCCGCTTGTCAGGGTCACCACTGGCCGCGAAACGCGCCGCGGAGCGCTGGACCAGTGCCGTGTTGAACAGACCCAGCCCGAGCCCACCGCAGAAGAACGCGCCAGCCAGCGGGTAGCCCATCGGAACGAGCACCACGAAGCTGGCGGCACCGAGACACGCCGCGATAGGCATGGCCCGACGCAGCTTGACGACGTCTCGCGGCGATGCAGTCACCTCTGTGCTGGTCACCTTTGGGGTCACGGTGGGCCCTCTCCACTGGGCTGATGGGGCGTTGGGCTGATGGGGTGTTGACGCCATACGTACGACGCTTACTCCTTCAGAAACTTCGTGAACTTGGTGTAGATATAGACGCCAGCACCGACGATGCCGAGCGCCAAGCCGACAAGGGTGAAGGCCGGGAGGGTACCCACTACCCGATCGACCAGCCATCCGAGACCGAGACCGACCACGAGGATCGCGGCGGTTGCGGCGCCGAGGCCGAGTAGTGTCGTAAGCTCCGGGCCGTTGCGTTGGTCCACGACCACCTACTTCAGCGGGCGCATGACGTCGCCCGCCGCCATCGCTCAAAGGCACTCCTTGCAGTCCAGGGGCAGCGCGCATAGCACAAAGCCATGATCATAAGCACTGCCGATGGGCCGGCCTGACCAGAAATCCCACCCCCGGGTGGGACAAACAGAAGCTATCACATCCCCTTATGGTGCACCGTACTCGCCCCACCCGCTCCTAGCTGCGCTTCTTGCGCCAGCCCGGCGTATAACGCGATCAGCGGGCGGGTAGTCGGGGAACCATCGAGCCCAGCACGGCGATCAGCAGCCCCAATGTGATGGACCACACCACCACGTAGACGTCGAAAAGCGTCAGTGCAACAGCGCCGAAAGCGAGCAGTGCCGCCCACAAGTAGATCAACAGCACTGCCCGGCGGTGAGAGTGTCCGATTTCCAGCAGCCGGTGGTGCAAGTGCAGCTTGTCAGGGGCGAACGGACTGCGACCAGCGCGGGTCCGGCGTACCACCGCGAGCAGCAGATCCAGCAGTGGCACGAACAGCACCGCGGCCACCACCAGCAGTGGGGAGAACAGGGCCAGCGCGTCGGCGGCACTGAAACTGCGATGGTCGATCTGGCCGGACGCGCTGGTGGACGCCGCGGCCAGCATCAGGCCGATGAGCATCGCCCCGGAGTCGCCCATGAAGATCCGTGCCGGCTGGAAGTTGTGCGGCAGGAACCCTAGGCACGCACCCGCGACCAGGGCCGCGATCAGCGTCGGCGGGTAGACTGACACGCTGCCGCCGGAGCGATGCAGCAGTTGCAGCGTGAACGCCCCGATGGCGACGGCGGCGATCAGCCCGATTCCGGCGGCCAGCCCGTCCAGCCCGTCCACGAAGTTCATCGCGTTGATCAGAGCCACCACCAGTGCGACGGTGACCAGCACCGCCTGGTCCGGGCCCAGGACGAGGACCGAGCCGGGTACCCAGAAGAGAAACCACTGCACGCCGTAGAGCACCAGCACTCCCGCGGCGGTGACCTGCCCGGCGAACTTGGTGAGCGAGTCCAGCTCGAACCGGTCGTCCAGGGCACCGATCAGCATGATGATGCCGCCGGCGATCAGCACTCCCACGAGGTCGCCAGAGAACTCGAATGACCGGCGCAGCACCGGCAGCTGGTGAGCCAGCAGGACGCCACCGAGGATCCCGCCGTACATCGCCACCCCACCCAGCGAGGGGATCGGCGCGCGGTGTACATCGCGCTCGCGCGGCATCGCCACCGCGCGGGTGCGCAAGGCCAGCATGCGCACCAGACCGGTGAGCAGGAAAGTCACCACCGCGGTGGTAAGGCCGACCAGCAGGTACTCCCGCAGCGGAAGGCCAGCAGACACGGGGACTCCTCCCACGCGCTCAGGCTAACCCGGCTGCCGGTGCGCCCCTCGGTGAGGCCGACTTCCATATGAATTCCAGTTTCATGATCACCAAATTGGTGATCATTGGCTCCGCGCGAGGGCGACACGGACCTCGGCGACCACTCCGTCAGGTCGGCCGGTCAGGTCATGCCAGGTGAACCGCAACACTGTCCAATGCAGGTTCACCAGGGTGTTCTGCCGGCGCCGGTCGTCAATGAACCGGTCGGCGTCGACGTGCCACGCCCATCCGTCGACCTCGATAGCTACCCGCTGCAATGGAAAGGCCAGGTCAACCAGGTAGTCCTGGACGGGGTAGCCCAGTTCCCAACCTGTGATCCCCGCGCCACGGAGCAACCGAATCAGCAGCCGCTCGGCGTGCGAGGCGGCGCGGTCAGCCGCGACCGCAAGCAGCCGGGAGGCCGCTGCGGATCCCCGCCGTCCGTGGTTGCGGCAGTGTGCCCGGTACACCGCAAGGAACCTCACCCGGCGTTGCAATGCCCTATCGAGCAGCTCAGAACCCTGCGGACCGAACGCGACCGCCGCTTCGAGCGCGGTGAGCGGCAGGTCGGTGACCCACAGGTCGCGCACCGCAATCAGATCCGGATAGGGCAAGGTCACGCCGACGTACCGACACGCCAGGTTGTGCGCCAGGGTTCCGGTCGCACCGTCACCTCCACGGTGCTCGGCAGCGCCGGGCCGAGTTCGTGCCACCACGCCGCGGACACGCCGTGCGCCACGGCGTCCTTGCCGGCCCAGAGCACGGCCGCCCGGATCCGGACCTCATCGGTGTATGGGTGGTCAGCGGCGAGGTAGACGCCCGGGTGCAGCCGCTCCCACCGACCGCTGCTCACGCGGCGGTCGACGGCATCCTGGCTCAGCCCGGCCGTTCGGGCTTGCGCGCAGCTGATCACACCAGACTGCCGGCGCAGGTACCAGTCCAGTTCCACGGTGCTCGGGACGCGCCAGCGCGGTCAGCGGTTCCCAATGATCACCATCACGAGGTGATGTGGATGGTCAGGCCGAGCACCTTACCGATCTCGGCGGCGCTCACCGCGCCCTCGCGGAGCACCACAGGTTGCTCGGCGGTGAGATCGACGATGGTGGACGCCGACTCGCTGGAAGGTCCGCCGTCGAGGAACACCCCTACCCGGTCGGCCAGCTGCCCGCGAGCCTGCTCAGCGGTGGTCGCTGGCGGCAACCCGGACCGGTTCGCACTGGATACCGCCATCGGGCCCACGTCGCCGAGCAACTCCAAGGCCACCGGGTGCAGCGGCATCCGCAGCATGACGGTGCCCCTAGTATCGCCCAAGTCCCAGGTCAGCGACGGCGCGTGGGGCAGTACCAACGACAACCCACCCGGCCAGAAGGCCTCGATCAGCGCCCGCGCCCGCGCCGGAACACCCAGCACCAGACCATCCACCGTGGACCAGGAACCCACCAGCACTCCGACCGGCATGTCCCGGCCGCGGTCCTTGGCGGAGAGCAGCGCCCGCACCGCCGTCGAGGAGAACGCGTCGCAACCCAGCCCGTAGACGGTGTCCGTGGGCAGCACGACGAGTTGCCCCGCCCGGACGGTGCTTGCCGCGGCGGCCAGCCCGGCACGTCGGCGCTCCGGAACCGCACAGTCATACACAGTGCTCACGGATCCGAACACTACGACGACTCGCGCAAGAACCGTGCGCGGGCCGCTAGGACGTTGACAGCCAGTGATCAAAACGGCACGATCCGTGTCCGGTCGGAACTACGGAGGCTCATGTGCCCGTCTATCGCCGCGTCATACCTGCCGCCATTGCCGCCCTGCTGGCCCTGGTTGGGCTCCCCGCCAGCGCGGGCGCCGCGCCCTCGGATAGGCCGCCGGAGCGCTACGTCGCGCTCGGCGACTCCTACGCAGCAGGTCCGGGGATCCCGGAGCAGCGAGCCAATCCGCGTGGTTGCAACCGATCCTCCAATAACTATCCGGCGCGCTTGGCCGCGGGACTGGGTCTGCGCAACTACACGGATGTGAGCTGTAGTAGCGCCAAGACCGACAACATGACCGCCGCCCAGTCGGTGTCGGGAGGAAGTAACCCACCTCAGTTCACCGCCCTGCGCCCGGATACCGACCTGGTCACGCTGACCATCAGCGGTAACGACATCGGTTTCACCGAGATTGTCTTCACCTGCGCCCGGGTGAGTGTGCGAGACCCGATGGGCAATCCCTGTGAGCGGGAGTTCACCGCCGGTGGCAACGACATCTACGCTCAGCGCATTGAGGCTGTCGCACCCAAGGTCGGCAAGGTGCTGGAGGGCATTCGCCAGCGCTCGCCGAAGGCGACCGTGCTGCTCGTGGGTTACCTGCGGATCCTGCCGCCCTCGAACGGGTGCTACCCGGTCTTCCCGGTGGCCCGCGGCGATGTGCCCTACCTGGATGGCCTGCAGCGGCAGCTCACCGCCATGCTGGCCGGGCAAGCGTTCCAGCACGGCGCGGCGTTCGTCGACCCGTACGCGGGCTCAACGGGCCACGACGCCTGCAAGGGCCCCAGCGAGCGGTGGGTGGAGGGCGTCGTCCCGAGCAACCGGGCTGCCCCGGTGCATCCCAACGCCACCGGTATGCAGGCCGTGGCCGGTTTTGCGCTGGCCTCGCTCCGGGAGCTCACCAATGCCTCCGCCGCCGTGCCCTAAGCAGCGGGTAGGGGCCGGCGCCGGGCAGTGGCGAACCGAGGTCGACCGGCGAGGTCGGTGTGGTCCGCCACATCGGTAAGCACCCGCCGGGCGGCCAGCAGCGCAGGGACGGTCTCCGCGTGCGAGTCGTCGTGCTCGATGGCGATTCTGCCCCCCTCCCGGAGTAACCGGGTCCCGGTCCGTACCACGTCTGGGATCACGGCGAGACCGTCGGGACCAGCGAAGACGGCAGCGGGCGGGTCATGCAGGGCGACCTCGGGTGGCAGCGGCGCGCCCACTGGAACGTAGGGTGGGTTGCACAACACCAGGTGCGCCATCCCCTCCAGCGCGGTGAGCAATCCGGGGTCGGCGACGTCACCGGTGTACAGCACGATGGGTGTGTCACCCTCGGCGGCCCGTGCATCAGCGTTACGCCGCGCCCAGCTCAGCGCCACCGGGTCACATTCCACGGCATGGACCTGCGCATCCGGCCTGGCGTGCGCCACAGCGAGCGCCAACGCCCCGGATCCCGTACAGAGATCGATCACCAGCGGCTGTGCGAAGCCCTCCAGCGCGGCCAATCCCCAGGCCAGCAGGACCTCGGTCTCGGGGCGCGGGATGAACACCCCGGGCCCGACCGCCAAATCAATGGCGCCCATCGCGGCAGTGCCGGTGAGGTGCTGCAACGGTACTCGCGCGGCGCGCCGGGTGACCAGCATCCGCAGCGCCTCGACCACCGGTGGGTCGACCAGCGGGACCATCGGCAGCCGCCCACGCGGCACGCCGACGACATGCGCCGCTAGGAGCTCGGCGTCCACCCGCGGGGAGGCCACCCCGGCGTCGGTGAGGACTCGTTCCGCCTCGAGCACTGCAAGGCGCAGCGGCCGTCTCGTCATGAGGAGCGCAGGCGCAGCTCACGGTCGGCGCCCAGGAGTGCGTCCAGTATCCCGTCGAGGTCACCGTCGAGCACCGCATCGAGGTTGTAGGCCTTGTAGTTGACGCGGTGATCGGAGATCCGGTTCTCCGGGAAGTTGTAGGTGCGTACTCGCTCGGATCGGTCCACCGTGCGGATCTGCGACCGGCGTTGCTCGGAGGCCTCCTGCTGGGCCTTGTCCTCGGCGAGCGCCTGCAGCCGGGCCCGCAGCACCTCGGTGGCCCGGATCCGGTTCTGGATCTGCGACTTCTCGTTCTGGCACGACACCACGACTCCGGTTGGCACGTGGGTGATGCGTACCGCGGAGTCGGTGGTGTTGACGCTCTGCCCTCCGGGGCCCGAGGAGCGGTAGACGTCAATGCGCAGGTCCTTGTCGTCGATCTCGATCTCGATGTCGTCGGGTTCGGGGTAGACCAGCACCCCCGCCGCTGAGGTGTGAATCCGCCCGGACGACTCGGTGACCGGGACCCGTTGCACCCGGTGCACGCCACCCTCGAACTTCAACCGCTCCCAGACGCCGGATTTGGGCGACTTCAAGCTGACCGTGACGTCCTTGTAGCCGCCCAGGTCGGACTCGGTGGCGTCGAGGACGTGCGCCTGCCAGCCGTGCCGCTCGGCATAGCGCAGGTACATCCGCAGCAGATCCGCAGCGAACAGCGCGGACTCCGCGCCGCCCTCCCCCGACTTGATCTCCATGACCACGTCGGAGTCGTCATGCGGGTCGCGCGGTAACAACAGGTCGGCCAGCTCGGTTTCCAGGCGCGGGATCCGATCTGCGAGAGTGTCGGCCTCGATGGCGAAGGTGGGGTCCTCAGCGGCCAGCTCGCGGGCGACCGCGACGTCGTTGCGCGTCTGATCGAGCTCACGGACCACCCGCACGATCCGCGACAACTCTCCGTAGCGCCGCCCTATCTTGCGGGCCGCGTCGGGGTCAGCGTGTATCGACGGATCGGCGAGCCGGCTCTCCAGCTCGGCGTGCTGATCCAGCAGCGCCTGAACTGCCGCAGTATCCACAGGCTGCTTTCTGGGCTTTACTTCTGCCGTTTGCCGTAGCGCTTCTCGAAGCGCGCGACGCGGCCACCGGTGTCCAGAATCTTCTGTTTGCCGGTGTAGAAGGGATGGCAGTTGGAGCACACCTCGACGTGGATCTGACCGTCGCGCTTGGTGCTGCGGGTGACGAAGGAGTTACCGCAGCTGCAGGTGACCTGCGTCTGAACGTACTCCGGGTGGATGCCCTGCTTCATGGATGTCCTTTCTTGATGGCCGCCGGGTCCCCAGGTGGTGCGGCGGGGTGAACCGGAGCCGGACTTCGTGGGCCCGGACAGTCTGCCAGATGGCCCAGCCGCAGATAAAACTCCACGCCCTACCGCGATGTTCCCGTGGCTACAACGGCTCAGGGGGGATATCGGTGTACTGCTTGCACAGGGTTACGAGCGTGGGGTGCTCGGTCAGGAACTGGATACCGTCGATGGCCATGATCGGGCGGACGCCCATCGCGGCATTGGCAGCGAACACGGTGTCCACGTCGGCCAACTGGCTGAGGGTGACCGGCGCGGTGCTGGTGCGCGGGCATAGGGTCTTGATCAGTCTCATGGTCACGCCAGCGAGGCAGTCCGCCTGCGGCCAGATGATCTCCTCGCCGATGAGCAGACCGATGTTCGCGGTGGCCGCTTCGGAGATGGTGGCGTCGGCGTCGGTGAACAGCACATCGTCGAAACCGTTGCGCTGCGCAATGCGCCGCCGTGACAGCGCGCCGAAGAGCCCCACGTGTTTGACGGCAGGCATCTCCCGGCGGTATTGGGCCGATTGGAGCCGCAACGGCGGAAGCGTTGTGGCCGCGGCCGGTCGGGTGGTGACGAGCAGGTGCGGCTGGGCATCCGCCCCGGGGTGGTCGAGTTCCAGGTCGGGGTCGAACACGGTCACCCTGACGACGACCGATCGGGGGGCCTCGGCCAGCGCGTGCTGGACCAGGCCTCTGACCCGGTCGGGATCCAGGTCTACGTCGAATAGCCGGCGGCAGTCCCGCATCAGCCGTTCCAGGTGCAGGGACAGACCGCGTACCTCGAGGTCATCGACTCGCATCGAGGTGAAATGACCATAGTTGACCAAGGCTAGGGCCTTGAGTTGGCCAGGATCCGCTGGAAGACCGTTCAACTCCGCCACAAGGCTGCCCCGGGCACGACACACCGAGCATGAGAGCGCGACACGCCGGACCCCGGGGACCCCCGGTGATGGTTCAATCGGCTCCGTTGCCAGCAGCGGACTTGGAGACCTGGATCAGGAACTCAATGTTGGTCCGGGTCTTGCGCAGGCGATCCAGCATCAGGTCAATCGCCTGTTGAGACTCCAGGCCGGAGAGCACCCGGCGCAGCTTGTGGTGGATGGCCAGCTCGTCCGGGGAGAGCAGCAGCTCCTCCTTACGGGTACCGGAGGGGTTGACGTCGATCGCCGGGAAGATCCGCTTGTCGGCGATCTTGCGATCGAGTTTGAGCTCGGCGTTGCCGGTTCCCTTGAACTCCTCGAAGATCACCGTGTCCATCGTCGAACCGGTCTCCACCAGAGCGGTCGCGAAGATGGTCAGCGAGCCACCATCCTCGATGTTGCGCGCCGCACCCAGGAAGCGCTTCGGCGGGTACAGCGCGGTGGAGTCCACTCCACCGGAGAGAATCCGGCCGGAGGCCGGTGCGGCCAGGTTGTAGGCCCGGCCCAGCCGGGTGATGGAATCGAGTAACACGACCACGTCGTGGCCCATCTCCACCAGCCGCTTGGCCCGCTCGATGGCCAGCTCGGAGATTGTGGTGTGGTCCGAGGGTGGCCGGTCGAAGGTCGAGGCGATGACCTCGCCCTTCACCGAGCGCTGCATGTCGGTGACCTCCTCGGGCCGCTCGTCGACGAGCACGACCATGAGGTGGCATTCGGGGTTGTTGGTGGTGATCGCATTGGCGATCGCCTGCAGGATCATCGTCTTGCCAGCCTTGGGTGGCGAGACGATCAGCGCCCGCTGACCCTTCCCGATCGGCGCGATCAGATCGATCACTCGGGTAGTCATCACGTGCTGCTCGGTCTCCAGCCGCAACCGCTCGTTGGGGTACAGCGGGGTCAGCTTGGTGAACTCCGGACGCTGCCTGGCCTGCTCGATGTCCAGGCCGTTGACGGTGTCAACCCGAACCAGCGGGTTGAACTTCTGCCGCTGCTGCTCGCCTTCGCGCGGCTGGCGCACCGCTCCGGTGATCGCGTCACCGCGGCGCAGCCCGTACTTGCGGACCAGCGACAGTGACACGTACACGTCGTTGGGCCCGGAGAGGTAGCCCGATGTGCGGACAAAGGCGTAGTTGTCCAGCACATCAAGGATCCCGGCAACGGGGAGCAACACGTCGTCCTCGCGGACCTCCAGCTCACCCCCGTCGCGGCGGTCGCTGGGGCGCTCACCGCCACGGTCATTGCGACCGCGGCGGTTGCGGTCGCGGAAGCGCCGGCCATGACGGCGACCAGCGTCATCGTCGTCTTCGCGCGGGCCACTCTGGCCGGCTACGTTCTGACCGGGTACGTTCTGACCGGGCGAGATCTGGTCCCCCTGAACCCGATCATTCTGGGTTCGATCATTATTTTGGGTCTGATCGACAGGGGAGCGTGGCACGTCACTGCCACGGGTCGGACGCCGCCGCCGGTTGCGGGACCGGTCCGCACCGTCGGTGTCCCCGTCAGGTTGGTCTCGGTCCTGCTGAACCCTATCCGGCTGGTCCTCGCTGTGCTCAGCTGGGGTCAGCTGTTCTATGCGACCCACCTCGACAACCGCGGCAGGCGGCTGTTCAGCCGCTGGACCCCCGGTCTCGATCGTCGGCTCTGGTCGACTCCCGGTCCGGGTGCCCGCCTGGGCCATCGGTGGAGTAGTGCCGCCCTCCAGTGGAAGCTGCTCAGTGACGGCCCGCCGCTGGCCCGGGACGGTGCCCTGACGCTCCTTGATCGCGGCGATCAGATCGTTCTTGCGCAAACGCGCGATGTTGGAAACACCCAGCTGTCCAGCCAGCTCGCGCAGTTCAGGCACATTCATTCCGGATAAACCGGCACGGCGACGTGTCGTCGTGCCGTTGTCCGAAGCCGGCACAGTCACCCCAGCTTGGTCGGCGGGGGGCTGGTCCGAAGATGCCGCAGCAGCAACATCGCTGCCCAACATGTTGAT
>JBOHFW010000231.1:0-4843 GCA_050699835.1 Pseudonocardiaceae bacterium
AGACTGGAACTCGAGGAGGCCCTTGCGGCAGCAGGCCAGCTCGCAGCGGTGGAGATCTTGCGTCCGCTCAGACCCTCTGCTAAGGCGAGTTCTGACTCTTACCGGGCATTGGGGTTTGTGCATCCGCTGGTACGAGCTGCGGTCTATGAGGGGCTGTCAGAGGCCGAGCGCCTCCAGGGACATGCCGGTGCCGCCCGGCTGCTGGCCGAGGCCGGCGCGGCGTCCGAGCAGATATCCGCCCACCTGCTCATCATCCCACCCGGGGGCGACCCAGGGGCGGCGGCGACCCTGCGTCAGGCAGCCGAACAGGCGCTGGTGCGCGGCGCGCCGGACAGCGCCGTGGTCTTCCTGGAGCGCTGCCTGGCCGAGCCGTCCCCACCCGAGGAGCAGACCGAGGTACTGATCCGGCTCGGGGTCGTTGCCCAGCTGGTAGACATGGCCAAGGCCACTGAGCACCTCAGCACTGCCCGCACCCTCATCCAGCAGCCCGAACGGCGGGCGTTCATCGCCGAGATGCTCGGCCGTGCGCTGTTTTTCGTCGGACGCAACGAGGAGGCCATTGCGGTCTACACGCAGGCCCTGGCGGAGGCGCCGGAGCACGCCGATTTACGCCGACGGCTACAGGCAAGCCTGATCAACGTCGCCACTGATCCGGCCCTGCTTCCGCTCGCCGCTGAGTGGGTCGACCGGCTGCGCGAGGAAACCCTGGACGAGAGTCTGAGCAGCAGGGTGCTCGACTGCACGATCGCGGTGTATGACGCGGGCGCTGGCATGCCAGCCACGGCCGCAATCGCTCGAGCCAGGCGAAGCCTGGCCGGTGGCCACCTCCTGGAGCATGCCAACGGCCGCACCACCTTTGCCAGCGGTTGCATGGTGCTCATTGCCGCTGACCTAGACGAGGTCATGCCGCTGTTGGACGCCGCACTGACGCAGGCGCACCAGCACGGCTCGATCCTCGACCTCGGGGCCACGAAATGCTCCCGGGCGTACGCATGGCTCTGCCGCGGCTTCCTGGTCGAGGCGGAGACAGACGCCCGAGATGCACTGCGGGCGATGCAAACCGCCCGCCTTGACCTGGGTCGACCCTACGCCGCCGTCTACCTGGCCGAGTCGCTGATGGAACAGGGGCGCCTGGCTGAGGCCGAAGCAGCCCTGGACTGCGTGGCTCCGCCATCTGCCCGCCCTCGACCGGGCCACTGGCACTGGCTCCTGGGCCGTGCTCGCCTGCTGCTCCTCCAGGGACGGACCGAAGAAGGACTGGAGGCGACACTGATCTACGGCCGCCGCTTAGCGGCCCATGGCTTGCAGAACCCGGCCTTCGCTCCTTGGCGCTCGACGGCGGCGGCGGCGCTACTGGCCCTCGGCCAGCGCAAACAGGCCCACACACTCGCCACCGAGGAGCTGGAACTCGCCCGCCGCTGGGGAGCACCCCGAGCCCTCGGGCTCTCCCTCCGAGTGGCCGGGCTGGTCGAGAACGGCTCGGAAGGTCTTGGGCTGCTCCGCCAGGCGGTGGAGGTGCTTGCGCCCTCCCCAGCCCGGCTGGAGCACGCTAAGGCGCTGGTCGAGCTCGGCGCCGCGCTGCGCCGCACAGGCCAGCGCACCCAGGCACGTCAGCACCTGCGCCAGGGCATCGACCACGCCGAGCTCTGCGGCGCCAATCCCCTGGTTGAGCATGGGCTTGCCGAGCTGCGAGCCACCGGTGCCCGCCCCCGACGCATCAGGCTGTCAGGTCCGGCCGCGCTCACTCCCAGTGAGCGCCGCGTGGCCGAGCTTGCTGCTGCCGGACGCTCTAACCGCGACATCGCCCAAACACTGTTCATCACCACCCACACCGTCGAGCTGCACCTCACCCGGGCCTACCGCAAACTTGGCATCACCAGCCGGACACACCTCGCTCGCACCCTCCCTGACTGAACCACCTCAGTGGTTCTCGTCACTTACGGTGAGGCATAGCCTCGTGGGAGGCCTGTTGAACGCGAATGCGGCGCACCAGCTCGGCGACGAGTTCGTCGTTGGCGGCGTTGTCGCCGGCCTCGGCGTTGGTCAGGAAGTAGTCGCGTAGCGCCTTGGCGGCAGCGGCTGGACTGTCGATTAAAGGGGCATCGCTCCCGGTGGCAGGGAATTGGGGAGCGGGTACTGGCGCACCGGCTGGGGTGTGCTGTCTCACCTCGGCCAACTGACTCGGTACAGCATCGAGCCGGTCTCCTTGACAGTGCCGGGCCCGGCCTGTGCGAGCTGGCGCAGGACTGCGCGCAGTGCGTCGCAGACCAGGCGGTGCCTGGTCTGAGTGACGGTCAGGCTGCTGGTCACTGGTTGCACCGGCACCGTCTGCTCTGCTGCATGTGATCTCCTCGGCGCTTGTGTTGCTGGCTGGTTGCGCGGTAGTGCAATGTCATTGCGCGCATAGTGTGATGTCGATCACGGGTGGGGGAGCTTGGCGCGGGTGGGAACTTTTCCTCGCCTATTGCCATAGCGCTGAACTGCGTCAACAAACCGCTGAGGGGAAAGGATTTCCGGTCGATCCGCCTCCGTTGGGCTCCCACACCTGTCCAGTCGGGGCTACCGTTTTGCAGCGGTTTCGGTCCGCACGGATCTCAATGGGGGTGGGAAATGGCGCGGAGGGCGGGAACCTCAGCGAAGGCAGAGCGTGATCAGCTGCGCGAGCGGATGCGTGGCTATGGGTGCACCGTGGCCCAGATCGCTACCGAGATGGCCCGCCGATTCGGCCTGCGGCCCAGGGTGGCGTGGCGGCATGCGCTGGGGTGGCCGCAGCGGAAGCTGGCCCAGCGGTACAACACCCTGCACCCCGGAGCCCGTCTGTCGGACAATCGGGTCAGCGAGTTCGAAGCCTGGCCACATGGGGGCAGCCCACCCAGCCCGCGGTACCTCGCCCAGCTTGCCGTCACCTACGGCCATGGCTGCACTCCCGCGCAGCTCGTCGACGCCGATGACCTGGAACACCTCAGCCCCGCCGAGTGCAGCCTGCTCACCACTGGCCATTCACCCGCGGCGGTCGCGACCAGGGCGGCAGATTCTCTTCCGTACGCCCCGGTGTGTGAGCCCGCTGACCCCGGCCCTGCGGTGCAGCGCGCGGAGGGTGACACTGGTGGCATCTGGGGGAGCCGACGCCTCGTGCGCTGCGACGCCCGGGGAGCGCCGGTCCGCGAGGAGGTGATCGTGGCGGCCGAGGAATCCGCCCAGTTCTGGCGCTGGAGCGCGGCCACCAACGTCGATGACGACGTGCTTGAGCAAATGACCGTCGACGTCGCTGAGCTCGCCCGGCGCGAGCAGATCGACCCGCCTGCCTCGGTGTTCGCCAGCGTGCTCGGTGCCCGCGACGACGTGTTTGCCCTGATCGCTGGACGCCAGCAACCCCGCCACACCACTGATCTGTACAAGATCGCCGGCCAGCTGTGCGGTCTGCTGTCCATCGCCACCTTCGACTTGGGGCATCCGCACGCCGCCAACACCCACGCCCGGACCGCACTGCATTGCGCCGAGGTGTCCGGCCACACTCCGCTACGAGTTTTCGTCCGCTATGTGCAGTCCAACATTGCCTACTGGGCCGGGCGTTACGACGAAGCCGCCCAACTCGTCGAGTCCGCCTTGCCCGATGCCACCAGTGGCACCGCCGTGTTGCGGCTGGCCAGCCAGCAGGCCCGGATCCACGCCGCCCGTCGTCAACCTGGGGAGGTCAGCCAGGCCCTGGCGCTCGCCGCGACCGCCCCCACTGAGCGCACGCCCGACGAACCGGGCACTTTCGGCTTCGATACCGGAACGGCTGCCCTATGCGCCAGTGACGCTCACTCTGCGTTCGACGAGACCGAGTATCTGAATGCCGCCGTGGACTGGGCTCGCATCGCTCTAGACGAGTTCACCACCGCATCCCACCCCAAAGCCATGTATCTCGCCGCCGCCCGGTTCAACCTCGCCCGCGCCCATCTAGCCCGAGGTGAGCTGGACGCAGTGGCCGAGCACCTCGCCCCCGTGCTGAGCTCCACCAACGCCGAGTACCGCACCGTCCCAATCATCGGACGAGCACACTCACTGCACACCCTGCTGAGCCAGCGCACCGACCTCGCCTCTAGCACACTGATCACGCTCAGCGACGATCTCGCCGAGTTCATCACCCACCCCGCCCCGCCCCGACACCACCAGGACTGGAACCAGGTACCACCACCTGACTCATCACGAACCGGACAAAGGCACAAGCGCATTGACCGGGCCAGGTCGCGGTCTGTGAATCCACATCCTCTGACCGAGGTGACGGAGAATGGCGATCTGGCCATGCTGACGTGGAAACTGACCTGTGCGCAGGACGGTCACCGTACACTGGGGTGATGGCGACAAACGATCTCTGGACACGCTTTGCTAACGATCCTCTCGCCAGTGTCAGTGAGCGGTTTCCACTCGCTTGGCCCGGCCATGCTGAGCTGGGCGACAGTGGAGAGCCGTCCGCACCGGACGTCCGCCCGTTTGGCTTGCGCATTCTTCGGGTGATGGGTTTCCCAAGACTGTCGGCGTATCGGTATTGTCACGACCGCAGCTGACTATCGGTAGTGATGGCGAGGAATTACCCAGCATCGTGGACAAGCTGGACTGGACGACGGTCACCCATTGCGACGGGGATGAGGGACCCGAGAAAGACTATTGAGCCGGACTCCGACCCTGGAGGCGGGAGCTGATTCCCGCCGAATCGTGCGCGACCCGGACCCGAAGAGGACGACCACCACCGATGAACTCGACGAAACCGGCATCCGAACGAGAGTGGGTCGACCAGCCACAGCACTGGTGTTGCCGAGTTCGACTCCATAGTTGCCGACCGTGAACCTGACGACCATGG
>JBOHFW010000232.1:0-8467 GCA_050699835.1 Pseudonocardiaceae bacterium
GGCTCGGCCAGCCCGCCCGCAGTGGACCGGCGTCGCGACGGGTTCGCCCGGGCCAGCGGCGCCGCGGTAGTGGACCTCATCCGCCGCGGGGTTACCGCCCGGCAGATCCTCACCCGCCCGGCGTTCGAGAATGCGATCGCGGTGGTGATGGCTTTCGGCGGCTCCACCAACGCGGTGCTGCACCTGCTGGCCATCGCGCATGAGGCCGGGGTGCCGCTGGAGCTGGATGACTTCAACCGCATCGGCGCCAAGGTGCCGCACCTGGCCGATGTCAAGCCCTTCGGCGCGCACGTGATGTCCACGGTCGATCAGGTTGGCGGGGTGCCAGTGGTGATGAAAGCGCTGCTGGACGCCGGGCTGCTGCACGGCGACTGCCTCACCGTCACCGGGCGCACCGTCGCCGAGAACCTCGCCGAACTCGACCCCCCTGACCTGGACGGCAAGATCTTGCACAGCCTCACCGACCCGATTCACCCCACCGGGGGGATCACCATCCTGCGTGGCTCGCTGGCCCCGGAAGGCGCGGTGGTGAAGAGCGCCGGCTTCGACTCCACCCGTTTTGCAGGGTTGGCGCGCGTGTTTGACGGTGAGCGGGCTGCCATGGACGCCATCCTGGATCTGCAACCCGGCGACGTCGTGGTGATCCGCTACGAGGGTCCGCGGGGTGGGCCGGGGATGCGGGAGATGCTCGCGGTCACCGGCGCGATCAAGGGCGCGGGGTTGGGCAAGGACGTCCTGCTGCTCACCGACGGTCGCTTCTCTGGTGGCACCACCGGATTGTGTGTCGGCCACGTGGCTCCCGAGGCGGCACATGGCGGGCCGATCGCGCTGGTCCGCGATGGTGACCCGATCGTGCTCGATATGGATCGCCAAGAGCTGAACCTGCACGTCGACGAGGACGAGCTGGCGCGCCGCCAGCAGCAGTGGAAGGCGCCGCAGCGTCCGCTCCGTGGCGTGTTAGCGAAATACGCTCGCCTGGTCGGCTCCGCCGCGGACGGTGCTATCTGTGGATGACCCGTGAGTAAGCGGGGTAATAACCCTCCGGAGGTCGCTGCGCTTCGGCGATCAGCAGGGAGCCGGGAACATTCGTGACACCCGTCTCGGTGACCCAGTCTTGCGGTCGGATTGACTTGGGGAGGGCATGCCATCGCGCTCGAAGCTCGGGATCATCCGCTGCCTCTGCGGCGGGGCGGTGGCGTTTCGCGGCGGCCTTAAGAGGTGGCTGTGGTGATTCGATCGCCAATGAGCTCAGCCGAATCTCCGCCATGCTTTGACAATAGCTCGGGTAACCGTGCAGACCTAGAGGCATCGGATCAGCGGGCGCGTCGGCGATACTTAACACACTGTGCCGGAAGGATCACAGCGAATGTCACCGCTTGGCGTCGGCCACCGCGCCGATGCGTCGCAACTCGGTCAGGTGCCCCTCAAGGGCCTTGCGCCCAGCTGGGGTGAGGGACACCCAGGTCCGGGTCCGGGAGCCCGACATAGTCTTGGTCATCGACAGGTGACCCGCGTTCTGGAGGACCTTGAGGTGCTTGCTCAGGACTGGGTCAGCGACCTTCAGGGCATCGCGGACGGAGGCGAAGGCCAGCGAGTCGACGCGGGCGAGCATGGCGCAGATATGCAGCCGGTTGGGGGCGTGGATGGTCTCGTCGAAGACGGCCCGAGTGTCTGACCTGGTCACGTTGCAACTCTGCTGGCCAAGGCCGCGTCACATCGGATGAAACTTTTCCGCGTGCTGGCCGTCGGAGAACCGACCCTCGGGACGACGATGGGAGTGTGAGCGAGCAACCACGGGTTCGGCCGGACCCGGCGCTCGGGCTGCTGGAGATCTACGACACTGGTCCGCGCCCGCGCCGCGTTCCGCGCGGCTTACGAGGATCCGGAGAAGGGCCGATGACCGATCCGCTGAACGCCCTCCGCCAGCCCATCACGCCGGTCGATCCCGACCCGATGTTCGCCGCTGAACTGCGCGCCCGGCTGGAGCGCGCCCTACTCGCCCCGGAAGGAGCACCCATGACCACCACCGTCGAGACCCCGTCACACACGCTCGGCTGCTACCTTGCCGTGAACGACGCCCGCACCGCCTTGGGCTTCTACGTTCAGGCCTTCGGCGCTCGGCGTCGCGGCGAGCCGATCGTGATGCCAGACGGCCGGATCGGACACGCTGAGCTGGCCATCGGTGATTCGGTGCTGATGCTGGCCGATGAGTTCGACGAGATCGGCCTGCTGTCGCCGCGGACCCGCGGCGGTCCCAGCCAATCGTTGTACCTGCGGGTCTCCGAACCGGGCGCGGTAGATGCCACCGTGCGCGAGGCTGTCGCGGCGGGGGCGCGGCTGGAGCGGGCCGCCGCCGACTACGACTACGGCCGCAACGCGGTTGTCGTCGACCCCTCCGGGCACCGCTGGATGATCTCCTCCTCGCCGGCCGTGACACCCACTCCGCGCCACGGCGATCTCGCCTACCTCACGCACGCCGTCGCCGACACCGAGCGCGCTCGGGCGTTCTACGGCGCCGTGCTGGGCTGGACCTTCCGCCCCGGCCGGATCGAGGACGGCTGGCATATCGAGGGCACCTACCCGCCTGCCGGCATGCACGGCGGAGCCAGCCGGACCGGGATCGAGCCGGTCTATCAGGTCGACGATCTAGCCGCCGCGCTGGACGCGGTCCGCGATCACGGCGGCCAGGCCGGTGAACCGCAGCAGCAGCCCTACGGCCACATCGCCGACTGCGTCGACGACCAGGGAATCCGATTCCAACTGCTGCAGTCCTGACGTCGGAGGAGGTGGCCCGGTATTGACGGTAAACCCCGGTATCGACGGTAAACTCCGTAAGGACGGAGAGGTCCAGCTTGTCGGTCGAGCAGGCGGGTGAGAACGTCCGCGACGCGGTGGACAGTGCCCCGGTGCGCGCACTGGGCCGGCTGGGGCTGACCGCGTACGGGGTCGTGCACCTGCTGGTGGCCTGGCTCGCTGCCCAGGTCGCGCTGGGCAGCGGGGGGACGGCCGACAAATCGGGAGCGCTGAAGACACTGGTCGGTGGCGTAGGGGGCCGGGTGCTGCTCTGGGTGATTGCGCTGGGGCTTGCCGGCCTGGTGATCTGGCAACTCGGTGAGGCCGCATGGGGGCATCGGTATGTGACTTCGGCTCGGCGCCGGCTGTTGCAGCGGGCGATCAATGTCGGGGAAGCGGGACTGTTCGGGTTACTCGCGTTCTCGGCGGGCAGCATCGCTGCTGGTGGAGCCGGGGTCTCTGACGCCGACCAGCGCTCCACGACAGCGGCGATCCTTGCGCTGCCGGGCGGGCAATTCCTGGTTGGGGCGATCGGGACAGGGATCGTCGTGGTCGCCGGGTACCTGGTGTACCGCGGGTTCAGCAAAGCGTTCCTGCGCGAGATGGACCTGTCTTCCGCGGATCCGCGGGCGGCTCGGTTGGCCATCCGGCTCGGCCAGATCGGTTGGCCAGCGCTCGGCGTCGCTTACGGCACCGCTGGTGTGCTCGTTGTCCTCGCCGCGGTGCGGTTCGACCCCCAGGAAGCCACCGGCCTGGATCGGGGCCTCAAGACACTCGCCGATCAGCCCTACGGCGTGGCGCTGTTGCTCATCGTGGCCGCCGGTGTGGCCTGCTTCGGCGCCTACTGCCTGTTCGACGCCCGGTACCGCCGGTCGTGACTGCGCATGACCGCGTGCTGCCCCAGAACGCACTTACGGGCAGCCGGATTACCGCAGAGGCCGCTGCAGCTCCAGCTTCCGGCCGCCGCCCAACGAAGCGGCCATGCAGCCTGAGTAGTGGAACGCCTACCCAGTAGGCCGAGCGATAGTGACGCTCGTGTGGTGGCCAGCCACCACAGCTGTCGCGCTCGGGAAGTTTGAAAGCCCTGCTCAGTGGGTGGGTAGGTCGGCGAGGACGGCGTCGCTGAAGGGGGGCCAGGTGGCGCGGGCCCAGGGACCGAAGTCGCGATCGGTGAGAGCGATGCAGGCCGCTCCCGCTACCGGGTCTATCCACAGGAAGGTGCCAGACTGGCCGAAGTGGCCAAAGGTCTCCGGCGAGTTGCGACTACCCGTCCAGTGTGGATTCTTGTGGCTGCGCAGCTCGAAGCCCAGCCCCCAGTCGTTGGGGCGTTGCATGCCGTATCCGGGCAGCACCCCGTCCAGACCGGGGTAGGCCACCCGGGTGGCCTCGGCGAGGAGCTGCGGGGCCAGCAACCTCGGTGCCAGCAGCTCGGCGGCGAAGGCGACCAGGTCCGCGCAGGTGGACACCGCGCCGGCCGCGGCCGTGCCGACTAACCGGGATGAGGACATCCGCAACGGATGCAATACCGCTTCGGTCAGGTAGTCGGCAAAGGCGATCCCGGACGAGGACGCCACCACCTCGGCCAGCGCCACGAACCCGGTGTTGGAGTAGATCCGCTTGACTCCCGGCGCCACCGACACCCGTGGCGTGTCGAACGCCAGCCCGGAGGCGTGCGCGAGGAGGTGTCGCACCGTGGCACCCGGCGGCCCGGCCGGTTGGTCGAGCTCCATCGCGCCCTCCTGCACTGCCAGCAGTACCGCATAAGCGGAGAGCAGCTTGGTCACCGAGGCGAGCCGGAACGGCCGCTCTTGCGGGCCGTGGCTGTCCACCATGACACCGGAAGCATCGACCACCGCGACGGCCACTGTGTCGACCGGCCAGTGCCGCACGCCACGCAGGCTGTCCATGGCCGGCGACGCTACGGCAGTGGCAAGATCTGTTGGTGCACTCCGATCGCTTGCTTCTCGGGCCTGGCCCGTCAAATCCCTACCCGGAGGCCATCGAGGCGTTGAGCCGCCCGGTGCTGGGGCACCTGGATCCCGAGTTCCTCGCCTTAGTGGCCGACACCGCGCAACGACTGCGGACCGTCTTCGGTACCCGCAACCGTCTCACTCTCCCGGTCAGCGGCACCGGGTCGGCCGGGATGGAGGCGTGCCTGGCCAGCCTGCTTGAGCCGGGCGAGCTGGCCATCATCGGGGTGAACGGCTACTTCGGTGAGCGGCTGTGCGAGGTGGCTCGCCGGGTGGGTGCGCAGGTGCAGGCCGTGCATGCCCCATGGGGACGGACCCTGGATCCCGAAGCGCTGCTCGACGCCCAGCGCGCCGCGCCGCACGCCAGGCTCGTCGCGGTGGTGCACGCCGAGACCTCCACCGGGGTACGAAACCAGATCGCCCCGCTGCGCGAGCTGCAGGACACCAGCACGCTGCTGCTCCTCGACACCGTCACCTCGCTGGGCGGGATCCCGGTCGAGGTGGACGCCTGGGGCGTCGATGCCTGCTACTCGGCGACGCAGAAGTGCCTGGGTGCACCATCGGGAATCGCGCCGGTGACGCTGTCGGATCGGGCCGTGGCGCGGATCCGGGACCGGGACGTGCCGGTGTGCTCGTTTTACCAGGACCTAAGCCTGCTGGATGCCTATTACCAGGGCGATCCGCCCCGCTACCACCACACCGCGAGCTCGACGCTGATCTCTTCGGTGCACGCGGGTCTCGGCCGGCTGCTGGAAGAGGGCCTGCCATCGGTGTGGGAGCGCCATAGACGAGTGGGGGAGCGGCTCCAAGCCGCGCTGCCCGAGCACGGCTTCGAGCTGTTCGCCGAGTCCGGCCACCGCCTCCCGCAGCTCACCGCTGCCCGCCTACCCGACGGCATATCCGACGCGGCCGCCCGCAAGCATCTACGCGAAGATTACGGAATCGAGGTCGGCGCCGCCCTAGGCCCGCTAGCCGGCGTCGGCTGGCGCATCGGCCTGATGGGTCACAACGCCCACGACCGCCCCCTCACCACCCTCCTCGCCGCGCTATCCTGACAAGATCAATACGGGCGCGTAGCGCATGATAAGTCGTGAGCGAATCAGTCCGATCGGAGCTGCGCTATCCACCTGAACGGTTGGTGCGGATCTGCGCGCCGGAGGATCTCGACGCGGGCGCGATCGTACGGATCGCCGGTGGCGACGGCATCGTCCTCGATCCGGCATTGCTGCATTCGGTGGGGGAGAACCGGGCGGTTGTGCTGGCCGCACTGACTGGCGAATCGGTGGTCTATGGGGTGAGCACCGGTGTTGGTCGCTTCGCCTCCTACCGGCTCGATGCCCAGGCCCAGGCCGAGCACCAGCACCAGCTGCTGGCCGGGCGATCGGTGGGCGGCCCGCCGTGGCTACCGGCGGCGGACGTCCGCGCGGTGATGGCGATCAAGCTCCGTGCGCTGCTGGCGCCGGAGACAGGGGCCAGCGCCGAGCTGTGCCGGTACCTCGCCGACCGCATCAATGACCGGCTGATCGCGGCCGTGCCCTGCGGCGGCATCGGCTGTTCGGGAGAGATCATCCCGCTGTGCCACGCGTTTCAGACGCTGGTCGGGCTAGGTGAGGCGCTCGAGGACGGCACCTTGATCGCCGCGGTGGACGCGCTGGCACGCCGCGGTGTGGCACCGTACCGGGCCGGGCCAAAGGAAGGCCTCGCGCTGATCGAGGGCGCGCCGGTAGCCACGATGCACGCCATCCTCCGCGGCGGCGAGGCCCTGCGGGTGGCGCACTGGCAGCTCTTCGCGCTGGCGTTCACCGTGGACGCCAGCGGCGCCCCCCGGGCGATCTACGACAGCCGGATAGCCGGCGGGGTGGACGACGTGCTGGCGCAGGTGCTCGGCGAGGTCCGGCGGCTCAGCGAGGGCGGCCTGGTGCGCACTGAGGTGGTGCAGGCGCCGGTGTCGGTGCGGGTCGGGCCGCAGGCGTTGGCTCATCTGCGCCGGGTGATCGATGATCTGGCCGGTGCCGCGCGGCGAGGATTGGGCGTGGTGACCGACTCGCCGGCGTGGCTGATGCAGGAGTTCGTTTCCTCAGCCGGTTTCCACGCCGCAGAGCTCGGATTGCGCCTTGATGCGGTGGCCGCGGCGTTGGTGCATGTCGCGGAGATCAGTGTACAGCGGATGCATCGGCTGCTCGACGACCGGTATACCGGTCTGCCACCGCAGCTCGCCGCCGCTCCGGGGCGGCAGGTGGGGCTGGCCGCGGTGCACAAGCGAGCAACCGGGGAGTTGCACACGATGCGCCGGCTCGCCACTCCCGCAACGCTCGGCTCGATCGACACCTCCGCCGGTCAGGAAGACGTGCAGGCGTTCGCCTGCGCCGCCGGTGAGCAACTGCGCGCGGTCATCGACGGTTTGTTCGTCGTCACCGCGTGCGAGCTGATCGCAGCTGTGCAGGCGTGCCGGCTTCGGTGCGTCGAGCCCGCTCCCGCCCTACGGTGGTTACGCGACTGGATCGCCCACGCCGTGCCCTTGATCACTGACGACCGTCCCCTAGGCCCCGAGATCGCCAGCCTGACCACCGCGCTGCGCAGTCGGGAACCACAGTCTGGA
Organism: Pseudonocardiaceae bacterium; assembly: GCA_050699835.1. Taxonomy (GTDB): domain Bacteria; phylum Actinomycetota; class Actinomycetes; order Mycobacteriales; family Pseudonocardiaceae. The sequence continues at coordinate 7,363 of JBOHFW010000232.1, forward strand.
GACAGATTGCCCTAGTTATGCCCGAAATTGCGGCATTCTGTCTCCAGAACGCGTGTTCAGCAGGGAGCTTGACGATGACGTGGGAACGGGATCGGCGGCCGGGTGAGCTTGCTGAGGTGCTGGAGCGGGCTGTTGCGGGCGGGATTCTCAGCGCTGAGCAGGCGCAGGCTGTGCTGGCCGCCGAGCGTAACCGTGCGGGTGGCTCAGGTGGTCGGCTGTCTCTGACCGAGGCGCTGGGTTACCTCGGTGGGCTGCTCGCGCTGTCGGGGGCGGTGACGCTGGTTATCCAGTACTGGCGTGAGGTGCCCACGGCTGGCCGGCTCGGGCTGCTGACTGCCGTCGCTCTCGTTACCTGGCTGGTGGGGGCTCGGATCGGCGATGGCTCCGCGCCGGCCCTGATCAGGTTGCGTGGCGCGCTGTGGTTCGCGTCCTCGGTGGCGGTGGCGGCTTTCGCCGGCCAGCTTGCCTGGGATGTGGTCCACGCTGAGGAGTCCGTGGTGTGGCTGGCGGCGGGTGCGGCGGCAGCCGTGCACGCGGGTCTGCTGTGGCGGTTGCGGGATCGGCCGATACAGCATCTCGCCTGCCTGGCCGGTGTGATCATCGTAGCTGGCAGCACGGTGGACCTGGCCGGCCAGGGTGGCGCGGTCGGGCTGGCGGTGGCCGTGACAGGAGCTGTGTGGCTGGCCGCGCACTGGATGGCGGTGCTGCCCCCGCCGGTGATTGCGCTGACTGGTGGCGCCCTGGCCGTGCTCACCGGTGTGGGGCTTACCGCTGGCGACTGGCCCGACGTTGTCCCTCCGCTCGGGTTGGTCGCGTCGGCCGTGTTCGTGGCGGTAGGGGTGGGGACCGACCGGACGCCGCTGACCATCGTCGGTCTTATTGGGGCATTCGGTTACCTGCCCTGGACGGTCGGGCACTTCTTTGCCGATTCGCTGGGGGTGCCGCTGGCGATGCTGCTGTGCGGGGTCGCCCTGCTCGCCGTCACCCTGGCCGTACTGCGCAAGCCGTCTCACCGCGATCCGGTGTTAGACGCAGCGCCGGGGCAGCTGTAGGCCACCGCCGGAGGGCTCGCTGTGGCTGCGCCCAGCGGGGCGGTCGCCCGGGG
>JBOHFW010000233.1:0-22122 GCA_050699835.1 Pseudonocardiaceae bacterium
CGTCGCCAACCTGAAGACATGGCGGATTCTCTTCACGGATTACAGAAGGCCACTGAAGACCTTCTCGTCCTCGTTCCGGGCCGCTATCGGCCTGTACTTTTTCAAGGAGGGTTTCGCATAAGCCTCCATGACTCAGGCAGAAGCGGTGCTCTCCGCAGCCGAGCGTACGCGGATGCGTGCTTACGTCGTGCTCTCGCTGCTCACCGGCGCACGTACAGAGGAGCTTCGAGCCTTGACCTGGGATCACGTCGACCTGAAGGGGAAAGCGGACGATGATCCTCCGGTACCGCCGCACGTCGCGGTATGGAGGTCGGTAAGGGCAGGGGCGGACACGAAGACGCGCAAGTCGCGGCGGACGCTGGCCTTGCCGCGACGGTGCGTCGAGACATTGGAGGCGCAGCGACGACAGCAAGACCAGGACAGGGTTTCAGCTGGTCTGCGTTGGCAGGAGCACGGTCTAGTGTTCGCATCCAAGGTGGGCACCCCACTTGACCCTTCCCACGTCCGGCGCGAGTTCCGGCGAGCCATCCGAGGTGGTGCTGGGCTGGATCCCGGGCAGTGGACTCCGAGGGAACTACGTCACAGCTTCGTCTCCCTGCTTTCGGACAGTGGCGTCCCCTTGGAGGAGATCTCTCGTCTGGTAGGCCACAGCAGTACAGCTGTCACCGAACTGGTTTACCGCAAGCAGATCCGACCGGTACTCCAGAGCGGAGCGACGGTGATGGACTGGATATTCAACGACCGGTCCTGAGGGTCCTGAGCTGTCGTTATGGAGAAAGTACGAGCGGTACCGGGTGGGCTCCGCTGTGCGTGCTTGAGCCGGGAGCGCTGGGCAATCGTCCGGTCCCCGCCTCCGCTGGGGTGCGATCCTCGATCCGGCCGGGCAGCAGCTACCATGACATCGGGAAGGTCCGGCTATCGGCAGATGCTTGCAGTAATAGGGTCAAGGTCGAACGACCCCCAACATGCAGCCTTCAATTCGTGCCCTTTGCTAGCCCAGCCCGCGTTAACCACCTTTAGTCCACGCTCCTGAACTTTCTCCACCGCCGGAACGAAGTCGGCATCACTGGTTACAAGAACTGCTATATCGTAGGCATTCTGCCAAGCAAGCGACAACATGTCTGTCACAATAGCTGCATCTACACCTTTTTCCGGTTTCGCGACAAACATTTGGTTGCAAGCAGGACAGGCGGCGAAAGTTGAATCGCAGTGTCGACAGTGGACCCGCCGCGGCTGTGGCTTGCGTTCACGGATCGTCACTCGCCAGCTTGGCAAACGCTCGATATAGGTTGTAAGCCAGTTGCGCAGCTTCGTTTCATCTATTGGATCGACAGATGCGTAGAGAAGCGTCTCTTCCAGATCGAGCGGATCCGCGAGGCCGACAGTTCCTAGAATCGAAGCCGTTGCTGTCAAGATCGACGGAGGCAGCGCCCGCCAATCGCATTTCGATTGTTTTGCTGCTGAATTCCAGCTTAGCTGGAAGTTCCAGTAGTCGATAAAGATCCTGGTACGTCGCGCAGCCAATGCCTCTCTCCTGGTTCAGCGATCCCGAGTGCTCATAAAAAAATACGGGGAGTCCTGTGGACTCCCCGGAGATGCAAGACACGTGCTACGAAGCGGCACGCGGAGCTGCAATGCCCTGAGACTAAGTGAACTGTTCCTCCCTGTCAACTGAAGCTCCCGCCCTCGTACCAATGCTACTACGGGAGTTGATCTAGTGTACCGGCTCCCACCAGCGGTGACGCAGCCACAAGCCGACCCTCGACACGCCAGCACTGAGCGCAGTTTACGGGTAGCAACGCCCTGCGGCCTTGATCTATCTCGACTTCCTCGCGCCGACACCGACAGGGCATCCGACGGGTAGCGACCGATCACCAGCGACCGCCTCACCCGATATGAGGCGACCGCCACCCTCGTGCTGGTGGATCCAGGTCCGCCGCGGGTGGGTCGCGTAGCGACGGTTCTGTGTGGGGTCCGCGCACAGGTTCGACCTGGACGTGCCAGGCCAGCCCGGCGACCCCGATGAGGCTGGTGTCGTCGAGTTCACCGCCCTGCTGCGCCGAGGGCCCCTGTTTACGCGACCGGTGGCAAATCCTGCTCGAACCGCAAGGTTCGGAACCGTAGTCACGCAATTAGTCACTCAAAGAAGCAGAGGCCAGCTTCGATCACACACAGATTGCCTCTGAGCTGCTAAAACAGTGTCGGGGTGGCGGGATTTGAACCCACGGCCTCTTCGTCCCGAACGAAGCGCGCTACCAAGCTGCGCCACACCCCGGATGGACGTCGCCTACTCTAGCCGACCCCGGCGGCGTGCCATGCGCTGGCCGGCAGGCCTGAGCCGACGTTGCGCGGCACCAGGGTGAGCAGGCTCGCCTCCGGTGGGCAGGCGAAGCGCACCGGCGCGAAGGGTGAAGTGCCCAGGCCCGCCGAGACATGCAGCCAGGTATGGGCGCCCCAGCGAGAGGCACCGCGGGCCCGGGAGCGGTCCAGCCCGCAGTTGGTCACGATCGCGCCGTAGCCGGGTAGCCGCAGCTGGCCGCCATGGGTGTGACCGGCCAGTACGAGGTCGTAGCCGTCAGCGGCGAACGAATCCAGCACGCGCGGTTCCGGGGAATGGGCCAGGCCCAACCGGAGGTCGGCAGCGGGATCGGCTCGTCCGGCGATGCGCTGGTAGCGGTCCCGCTTGGTGTGCGGGTCGTCCACCCCAGCGACGGCGATGCGGCGTCCCGCCACGGTGAGTTGGCGGCGGGTGTTCGTCATGTCGTGCCAACCGTGCTCGACGAACGCCGCGCGCAGATCCGTCCACGGCAGCGACGCGCCGCGGATCTTCTTGCCGGTCCCGAGCAGGTAGTGAGCTGGGTTCTTCGGTTTGGGGCCGTAGTAGTCGTTGTTCCCGAAGACGAACACCCCAGGCAGGGTCATCAACGGCTGCAGCGCTCGCAGCACAGCCGGAACCGCCTGTTGGTGCGCCAGGTTGTCGCCGGTGTTCACCACGAGATCGGGCCGCAGATCGGTCAGACTCGCCACCCAGCGCTGTTTGGAACCCTGGTGCGGGGTCATGTGCAGATCGGAGATGTGCAAGATGCGCACCGGCAGCGCGCCGATCGGCAGCACCGGCAGGGTGGCCTCCCGCAGCGTCCAGCGGCGGACTTCCACCCCAGCGGCATAGGCAGTCCCGGCGACCGTCAGCGCGGCAGCGCCGACTGCGGCGCGTCCCCAGCGGTTCATAACGCCGAGACTAGCTGGCGCGGGCCGCATGTCACGGGCATTAAGTGTCAACGCACGAGGTGCCACTCACACGGCGTAGTCTCCGGGAAATGGCAGAGTTGAAGGATCGGCTGCGCGCCGACCTGTCTACCGCAATCAAGTCCCGGAGCGACATCACGGTCGCGACCCTGCGGATGGCGCTGACGGCGATCACCACCGAAGAGGTGGCCGGCGCCGAGGCCCGGGAACTGTCCGACGACGAGGTCCTTGCGGTCCTGGCCAGGGAGGCGAAAAAGCGCCGCGAAGCGGCCGAAATGTTCGCCGCGGCCGGGCGTGCCGAATTGGCGACCCGTGAGCGTGCCGAAGGTGACGTGCTCGCCCACTACCTACCCACACAGTTGACCGACGACGAGCTCGCAGCCCTGATTGCCGAGGCGCTGGACGACGTCGCTGGTCAACTTGGCAAGCCCCCGGGGCTCGGCCAGCTCGGCCTGGTGATGAAGGCAGCGAAAGCCCAAGCCGCCGGCCGTGTCGAAGGCAAGCGCCTAGCCGCCGCCGTCATGGCCACCCTCAAGCCGTAGGCCGCCAGGCAAGCGCCGCGCCGCCTGCGCTTTAGCGGTCCTCGCGGTCCCTTCGATCCCCGCGGTCGCTTCGATCCCCGCGGTCAGGCCGGTCCCCGCGGTCAGCCCGGTCCCCCCGCTCCCGTTCCCCCGGTTCGCCGGGTTCCCCGCGTGCCCCTCGGTCCGGTGGTCGCCTGTTCGGCGTCGTAGGCGGTGTAGGGGTTGAGGTCGTGGCCTGGTCGTCGTCGTTCTGCTCTGGTGACCGTGGTGACCGGTAAGGAGGGGCGGGTGTGGGGGGTCTCGGTGCGGGCCTTGGCCGGACTGTCCCGTCACTGATGCCGATTGTGATCACGTCACCGGGCTGGGCAGTGTCAGGATTCATAGACGTGACCGTCCCGGGTGGGCGTTCCGACGACGCCACCACGCGCCGCACCCGGAATCCGGCCCGCTCCAGGACGAGCTGGGCGGAGTTTTCCCCCTGTCCCACCACGTTGGGGACGTTAGGACCGGCGCCGGTGACGTAGCGCGGCTCCGTCGGTGGCAGCGGCAGCACCGGGAGCCCCTCATGTAGCGGGTTCATGGCGTCGAACCAGGTCCGGGCCGGCACCTTGCCCCCGAAGATGTTGCCGTTGCTACACAGCTGAGGCGGATCGGTGTCGCAGATCGGAGCCGGCCGCGACCCGTCGGGCCACACCAGCACCGCACCGGAGTACTGCGGGGTGGCACCGATGAACCCTGCCGAGCGGTTGTTCTGGGTGGTACCGGTCTTACCGAGCAGCGGACGGTTCCATTTCGCGGCCTTCGCGGCGGCGAATGCGGTACCGCCGGGCTGGTCGTCCTTGCTCAACCCGACCGCCAGCGAGTTCGCCAGACCTTCCGGGACGGCCTGCTCGCAGCGCGTCTCTGGCACTGTCACCGGATTGCCGTGGCGGTCCAGCACCGCATCGATCGGGGTCGGTGGGCACCACCTGCCGCCGCTCATCAACGTGGCTCCGACGTTAGCCAGGTCCAGCGGGCTGGTCGGCTCAGCCCCCAGGGTGTAGGAGCCCCGGCGCTCCTTCTTCACGGCCTCGGCGATCGTGCGGCCCCGGGAGTCCTTGAAATTCAGGCTCTGCCGCATGCCTAGCCGGTAGGCCATGTCCACCACCGGGTCGATCTTCCCGATCCGGTCCTCCAGGGCCACGAAGGTGGTGTTCGGGGAGATCGCCAGGGCGGTCTGCAACGACACCGACCCGTTGCGGTACTTGCCCGCGTTGAAGACCGTGTACGGGGCGCCGTTGTCCCGGAACACCCGCGAGGTGTAGGCGTCCATGACCGGCACCGGGTTCTCGATCCCCATGCCCCGCTCCAGCACGGCGGCGGAGGTGAAGATCTTGTAGATCGAGCCGGCGCCGAAGCCCTGCACGAGCGAGGGCAGCGCGTAGGAGGTCTGGCCGGCGTCGGCGTCGAGCCCGTAGTCCCGGTTGGCGACCAGCGCCCGCACCGCGTGGCGGTCGCGTCCGGGTTCCACGATGGCCATCGCGTTGGCGATCCCCACGGTCTGGGTCGGGACCTCCGCGGTGACTGCGCGTTTGGCGATGTCACTGGCCCGCCGGTCGAGGTTGGTGCGGATCAGGTAGCCGCCGCGCTTGAGCTTGTCTTCTGGGAAACCCACGCCTGCCAGGTAGTCCAGGGTGTACTGGCAGTAGAAGCCATCAGCTGGGCCGGCACCGACACAGCCGTTGGTCAGCCCGGTCAGCGGACGCTGGATACCCAACGGCTCGGACTTGGCCTCCTCGGCCTGCGTGCGGGTGATCGATCCGATGGTGGCCATCTCATCGATGACGATGTTGCGCCGGGTCAGCGCCTGCACGGGGTTGTCCACCGGGTCATAGAAGCTGGTCGAGCGGACCATGCCGGCGAGCAGCGCGGCCTGGGAGATGCTCAGCCGGTCCGGCGTGGTGTTGAAGTAGGTCCGCGCCGCCGAAGCCACTCCGTAGGCGTTGTGGCCGAAGAAGACGATGTTGAGATACCGCGCCAGGATCTCGTCCTTGGACAGGTTCTTCTCCAGCTGCAGGGCCACCCGGGCTTCGCGCAACTTGCGGGTCGGGGTGCTCTCCACGGCCGCGGCGCGCTCGGCGTCGTTCTGTGCGACCGCGTACAGCATGTAGTTCTTGATGTACTGCATCGTCAACGTCGAGGCGCCCTGACCTTCCAGCGCGCTGCCGCTGGCGGAGAGGTTGGTCATCAGGGCCCGGGCGGTGCCGCGCCAGTCCACGCCGTTGTGCTCGAAGAACCGGCGGTCCTCAATGGCGATGATCGCCGCTTTCATGGTGTCGGCGATGTCCTTGCTAGGGGTGTTGAACCGGTTCTGGTCGAACACGTAGGCGATCGGCGCCCCGTCCTTGTCAGTGATCGTGCTGACCACCGGGACCTGGCTCTGCACCAGACTGGCCGAGACACTGTTGACCGTGTTACTGGCTTGGTTCGACACCAGACCGATGCTGCCGACGATGGGGAACAGCAGGCCAGCCACCAGCAGGCCTGCGATCAGACACAAGCCGAGAACCCGGATCAGCGCATTGCCGGCTACCACGGCCAGGAGCCTACGCGTTAGCGCATTTCCCTCGAATGAGGCGTGGCCGGTAGCTAGAGAGGCGATGTTCAGAAGGTGACATGGCCGAGTAATCTCAGCGCACGTGAGTGCATCCAACACTGCCCAGCGGGATCTCCTGTTCGAGGTAGAAGCGTTGGTGGCCGCCCTTATGGGGGATGCCCTACCAGCGGAGATCACGTCCATCACGGAACGGCTCGAGGCCGCCGCAGACCACGGGGACGGTATCCCGACAGCCGCGATCGACGACATCCGGAACGCGATCAGGCTGATCCGCAATAGCCAACCCTGCGCCGGGGTCAGCGCACTGCTCTCCGCCCGGATGCAACTGGGCGCTCCGCCGCGCTGATCTAAAAACCCGACCCGCGTCATGCTGGTGGGGTGGACGCAGACGGACTCACCAGAGCACTGCGCGCCGCGGTGCGTGGCAGTGTCCGCGCCGACGCCGGAACCCGTGCGCTCTACGCCACCGACGCCTCGAACTACCGGGTCCCGCCGCGCGCTGTCGTGCTGCCCCGAAGCACCGAGGACGTCGTCGCCGCGATGGGCGTCTGCCGCGATTACGGGGTGCCACTCACCGCGCGGGGCGCAGGTACTTCGATAGCGGGCAACGCGATCGGTCCGGGGGTGGTGCTCGACTTCTCTCGCCACCTCGACGCGGTGCTCGAGCTCGATCCGGTGGCACGGCTGGCCCGGGTGCAGCCGGGAGTCGTGCTCGACGGGCTGCAGGCCGCCGCTGCTCCGTACGGCCTGCGTTTCGGTCCGGACCCGTCCTCGCGCAACCGCTGCACGCTCGGCGGGATGATCGGCAACAACGCCTGCGGGGCGCACTCGGTGGCCTGGGGCACCACCGCCGCGGCCGTCGAGGAGCTCGTCGTGCTGCTGCCCGACGGGTCCCGGCTGGTCGCTGGCGCCGGTCCCCTGCCTGCTCGGGTTGCGGCGTGGGAACGCTCGCATCGCGGGTTGATCCGTGCTGCGCTGCCGGACTGGCCACGCCGGGGCTCGGGCTATGCGTTGCAGCACCTGCTGCCCGAGCACGGGTCGAACCTGGCTCGGGCGGTGGTCGGCACCGAAGGCACCTGCGTGGTGCTCCTCGAGGCGACCGTGCGGCTGATCGCGCCGCCGCCGGCGGTGGCGCTGCTCGTGCTGGGGTTTGCCGATGTGTGCGCGGCGGCGGACGCTGTCCCGAGTTTGCTGGGGTGTCGGCCACTCACCGTGGAGGGCATGGACGTGGCGCTCATCGAGGCGCTGCGGGCCCGCGGCCGTGCGGTTGCTGAGTTACCTTCAGGGTCAGCGTGGCTGCTCGTCGAGTTCGGGGCGGACGAGCTGAGCGGGGCAATGGCGGCGGCTCGGACGGTCGCAGCCGAGGTGGGACGGCCTTGTGTGGTGGTGACCGATCCGGCGCATCGGGCGGCGCTGTGGCGAATCCGCGAGGCGGGGGCGGGTCTGGCGACCCGGCTGGCCGATGGCACGCAGGCGTGGCCGGGCTGGGAAGACGCCACCGTGCCCCCCGAGCGGCTCGGCGACTACCTGCGCGGCTTCGCCGACCTGCTCGCCGCATACGGTCGCCGGGGGGCGGTGTACGGGCATTTCGGCGAGGGCTGCGTGCACGTGCGTCTCGATGCTGACTTGGCCAGCGCTGGCGGCCGGCGCGAGTTCCGGCGGTTGCTGGAGCAGGCAGCTGAGCTGGTGGTGGCCCACGGTGGGTCGCTGTGCGGGGAACACGGCGACGGGCGGGCCCGGGGTGAGTTGCTGAACCGGATGTACCCAACGCCGGTGCTCGAGGCGTTCGCGCAGTTCAAGGCTCTGTTCGATCCCGCTGGGCTCCTCAATCCGGGTGTGCTGGTGGACCCCCGGCCGCTGGATGCCGACCTGCGGGTGGGCCGGGAGCGTGCGGTGCCGGTCAGCCTCGCTTTCGGCCGTGACGCGGGTGATCTGGCCGCAGCGACCCGGCGCTGCGTCGGTGTCGGTGCGTGCCGGCAGCTGGCTGGCCCCGGCGTGATGTGCCCCAGTTTCCAGGTGACTCGGGAGGAGCGGCACTCCACTCGTGGCCGGGCGCACCTGCTGGCCGAGATGCTGGCCGGGGACCTGGTGACCGGCGGCTGGCGCTCTGACGAGGTCGATGAGGCGCTGGATCTGTGCCTGGCCTGCAAGGCGTGTGCCTCGGACTGCCCAGTCAGCGTGGACATGGCCAGCTACAAGGCGGAGTTCCTGCATCAGCGCTACCGCTGGCGGCTGCGTCCGCGCTGGCACTACGCGCTGGGTGGGTTGCCGCTGGCGGCTCGGCTCGCTGGGCTGGCGCCCTCCGTGGCGAACGCCCTCGCGCCATGGCTGGCCCGGTTGGGCGGGGTGTCGGTGGCCCGCCCGCTGCCCCGGTTTGCCCCTCGACAGTCGTTTGAGGTGCGCCGCGGGCCGGGTGTGCGTGGTGTGGTGCTGCTGTGGCCGGACTGCTTCACGCACTCGTTCGATCCCTCCGTGGTTGGCGCCGCGGCTCGGGTGCTGGCGGCGGCCGGCTTCGCCGTCCGGCTCCCCCGGGGCGCGGTGTGCTGTGGCCTGACCTGGTTCACCACCGGTCAGTTCGGTCTCGCTCGGCTGGTGCTGCGCCGGAGCCTGCGGTTATTGCGGCACGTTATCGATTGCCGGGTGCCAGTGATCGGGCTGGAGCCCAGCTGCGTCGCCATGCTGCGCTCCGACCTGCTGGAGCTGCTCCCGGACTCTCCGGCGGCGAGTGTGCTCGCCGGGCAGGTTCGCACGCTTGCTGAGGTACTGCGCGAGCGGGCGCCGGGCTGGTCGCCTCCTGTGCGCGACGCGGATGCGGTGCAGCAGGTGCACTGCCACCAGCACGCGATGCTCGGCCACGCTGCCGACGACGCCCTGCTGCGCATGGCTGGGGTCCGGGTGCGGCGGGTCTCCGGATGTTGCGGGCTGGCCGGCAGTTTCGGTTACCAGCGCGGGCACGAGGGCTTGTCTGATGCGCTGGCCGAACGCTCGCTGGCTCCCGCCGTTCGCGCCATGCCCGACGCGTTGGTGCTGGCCGACGGCTTCAGTTGCCGGTTACAGGTCGCCCAGACCACCGCCCGCCGCGCTCTGCACCTAGCTGAACTCCTCGACCCCACCCCCTTAGCTGCCGATTAGCTGCCGAGCCCGACGCTTGACCGCTAGACGAGCGGCAAGCGCGGGTGTTTAGACCGGTTGGGGAGGGTTAACCACAAGTAATCACCCGGTAGGAGGCTGCAACAAGCGATGAACGGTCGATAGGTTGCGCCGAGCGGTGGCGACGCGGGTACGGGAGAACGAAGTACAGGAGGGCGAATGAGCCGTCTGCCGAGCACCTACGACCTCGGCCTGGATACAGGCGCGGAACTGAGCCGGGGCTCAGTGCCCATGCAGCGCGGGCAGGATCCGCATCGCGTCACAGCCGAGCAGGTGGATCGAGCTCGGTTGTCGGTGGCGCGGTCGGCTACGGGCGCCGAGGACTGCCGGATGCTGTTGGACATGTTGGGGTTGATCGACGGAGAGGACGGCATCCCGCCGGTCCGTCGATGAGCTTGTCCGTCGGGGGGCGGCTCCGGTAGGAGTCGCCCGACCATCCGGTGTGCACCCGGTCGCCGCAGTGTCCTATGCTGATTGTGCTCGCGGCGAATATCGGCGCGAGCAGGTCTGGACGACCAAGTCCCCATCGTCTAGCGGCCTAGGACTCCGCCCTTTCAAGGCGGCAGCGCGGGTTCGAATCCCGTTGGGGGCACGCAAGGCCCAGTGGCGCAGTTGGTTAGCGCGTCGCCCTGTCACGGCGAAGGTCGCGGGTTCGAGTCCCGTCTGGGTCGCTCCGGTACCTCGTGTGGCCCGGACGGCCAGGTAGCTCAGTTGGTACGAGCGTCCGACTGAAAATCGGAAGGTCGGCGGTTCGACCCCGCCCCTGGCCACCACGTTTCATCAGCCCAAACGCTCGTGTCCAACATCTTGTCCAACTCCGTTCGTCTCAGTTGTCGTCTCAGTTGTGTCCCAGAAGAGCCCGCCAAGGCTGTTGGCGATGTCGTGCCGGAGGTCGTTGGTGACGTGCTGGTAGCGAGCGGCCATGGAGGAACTGGACCAGCCCATGAGGTCCATTACCGCGCGAGTCCCGACGTTGAGCACCAGCAGCATCGTCGCGGCGGTGTGTCTGGCGTCGTGTAGCCGGGCTTCTCTGACGCCTGCCTCTTCGAGCAGGTCTTTCCAAGCCTGGTGGTCAGCCTTCGGGTCGATCGGGCGCCCGTTGGGTTGGGTGAACACAAACCCGTGGTCTTCCCACAGTGAGCCAGCGGTGATGCGTTCCTGTGCCTGGATCTCTTGATGGGCACGGAGCAGGTCGACCAACGGTGCGGGGATGGCGATTGTGCGGCGGCCGGCTTTCGATTTCACGTCGTCGAGGACCAGGCCGCCACCCTGGCGTTGCGGACACCAGCGGGCATGGCCGGTGCAGTCAGGGGGACACGGCGCCGGACAGGCGAGTTTGTGCCGCCGACACCCTGACTTGCACGGGGCCGTCTTGTGATAGCGGGCGCCGCACTGGTGGGGGTCGTCGCAACCGTGCTGCCAGGTCCGGCGCTGCAGGCCTTGGCGAACGCGGAGCTTGCGGGCGGTGAGGTCGACCAGTGACCAGCGGAGCCCGAGTGCCTCGCCTTGGCGCAGCCCGAGCGTGAGGGCGACTGCCCACCGCGCAGCGTTGCGTTGCTTGCTGGCCACGGTGAGCAGTCGCCGGGCTTCCTCGATGGTGAGCGGCTCGATTTCCTCGTCATCGAGTCGGGGTGGCTTGGCAACCATCGCGACGTTGAGGGCGACGTGCTTGCGCTTCACGGCTTCGCTCAGCGAGGCCCGCAAGGTCCGGTGCGCATGGTGCACCGTGCCAGCCGCGAGGCCGGACCGGATCATTCGTCCGTAGAGCTTTTCGATGTGCTCTGGTTCGAGTTTGTCGATCCGGTGCGCGCCGAGACCGGGCACGAGGTGGCGCGTGACGTCGGTCCGGTAGCCGACCAGTGTCTTGTACCGCACGGAATGCGCGGCGATGTTGTCCAGCCAGTGGGTAAGCCACTGCTCAACGGTCCAGGCACGTCCGGCCTTGCGTACCCGGCCGTTGTCGCGTTGCTTCTCCAGCTCGCGGACGGCACGGGTGACTTCGGTACGCGTCTTGCGCTCCACGTGCCGACGGTCGGGTTTCCCGTCGTCGCGTACGCCCATCGTCACCCGCCCGTGCCAGCGCCCGTTCTTGTCCTCATAAATGGTCGAGGCGCCATTCGGGGCGCGCCCCCTACCGTTCTTGGTGGTCATGACGTTGCCTTCCCTCACGCTGCTGAGTTGTTGGGTCGGGGCAGGGGCTCGCGGAGCCGTTCGAGGTGCCGAGCCGGTCGGCGGCTTCCTCGACGGTGAGCAGCAGGCGCATGGTCTTGGCAGAGCTGGGACTCACGCTGGGCGTCCTTCCGTTAGCTGGTTCGCCGGATCGCTGACACTTGATGTGGATGGTCATTCCGCGGCTCCGACGACACGCAGTGGAGGGCTAGCCGTACCAGCCGTACCAGGCTCGTTATGGCTGGTCAGGCTGGTACGGCTGGAATTGGTGGTACGTCCTGAGCCGTACCGCTCTGTTGAGCCGTACCGCGTTGAGCTGGAGTGATGAGGCTGGTACGGGTGGGACGCCTGCCCCTCCTGATCGTGATCGTCCGGCGTGGGTTGGGGGCAGTACCGAGTCCAGGCGTCGGTGAAGTCGGCGCGCTGGTAGCCCTTGGCCTGTCCCAGGCCCGGAAACCGGATCGTGGCGCTGCGAATGTCGTACTCGCGCAGCAGCACTCCGAGTTTCATGGCGGTTAGCCCGGCTGGCCCGTAGTCCGCCCAGGGTGCCTCGCGATCGCTTGTCAACCGTTCCAACAGGACGGTGGTCGGGATGGCGTCGTGGTCACCAAAGGCCGTCCGGCAGTCCATGAGCAGCCGGATCCGCATCGAGACCTCGCCGGTGTTGGTGGCCTCGGCCGTGAGCACGAGCACTGCGGCCCGGCTGCGGTCGGGCCGCAGTGCGCCGGCGTGGTCGGCGACGGCGATGAGTGGTTCCCAGGTGTCGGCGGCGCGGTCCTCCACCGGCATCTCCGGTTCGGCGCACTCCAGTGCCGCAAGGTCGGCGCGTAGCCACCCGGTGAGCTGCCCGGCGAGCTGGCGCAGCGGTGGCCGGTCGCGGCGATGCCGATACGGCGCCACGGTCTCGTTCGGCGCGCGTCGGCGCATCCGGATCACCATGGCGCGGTCTTCGATGGTGTCGGGCATCGCGCCGATCCCGGCCAGTGCGGCCATGGCAAAGGTGGGGATGGACTCCACCCGGTTGGTCGCGGCGTCGTAGCGCTTGGCTGGCCGGTTGCGCTGGTGACCGGCGTTGAGCAGGCCGCGCAGGTCCTCGTTGCCGTCGGCTTTAGGCCCGAAGATGGTGTCGGCCTCGTCGACGAGCATGGTGGGTGGGTCGTCGCTGATCGAGCGGTACATCGCAGCTGAAGACGAGTTCACCGTGATAAACGGGTCCCGGCATAGCGCCTCCACGATGTCGAGCAACCGTGACTTCCCGCACCGCTTCTCCGGCCCCCGGATCACCAGTCGGGGCGCGTGTGTCCACGCGGGCTGAGCGTGCGTCGCCGCAATCCACAAGGTGACGGCATCGGCGGCCTGCGGCGTAGGCAGCACCACATATTGCGTCAACGCTGCATGCACCGCGTCAAGCAGGGCAGCGCCATCGACCGCGGTGAGCGCGGTGGAGATGTCGGGTCTCATGCGGCCCCCCGGTGGCTGGTACGGGCTGTGGTGCGGCGAGGGTTGCGGGCTCCGGCGCTGAGTCCGGCAGTGATGACGCGGGCGATCTCGCGGGGCGTGCAATCGCAGTCGGCGTTGATGAGGGCGACAGCTGCGCTAGTGAGCTCGGTCCTCGCGGTGGTATCCGGGAGCAGCCCGGCGCTGACGAGTTGGCCGAGGGCGTAGGCGGCGCGGCACAGCGCGGCGTTGTGCTGGCCTGGTGGCGCGGTGTGGACCCGCTGGCACTCGCCGCGCAGCGCGGCGAGTGCGTAGCCGCTGGCGTTGATGGTGGCGGCCACCGCGGGCGCGGGGAGCGCTGGAGTGGGCTTGGAGGTGAGGGCCTGGTGTAGCCAGGTGGGCAACTCGACAGGGTCGCGGTCGTCGACCAGCTCGTATCCGCGCGGTGGCACCGGGCAGCCGGGTGCGACGACGTACCCGCCGTGCGCCCGGGTGTCGATCTTCCACCCGATCAACTCGTGGGTGTTGCGCAGCGGTGCCCCGGGTGGGGCGCTGTAGTACAGGTGCCATCCGCCGGAGGGAGTTGACGCTGCATAGGTCGGGGTGAGGCCGGTGCCGTGCTGACGAGCCAGCGACCGCAGCACCGCAATACCGGAGCGGATCCCGAGCGTGGCCCACGGGGCGGGTACGCCCTCGCCAGGTTTGGGAACGTCGAGGTCGACGACGACCAGCCCAGACGGGCCGGTCGCGATACCGACACCAAAGGGAGTCTCGCGCCACCAATAGCGGATCTGGCCGGGGTCGGTGCTGGCCCGGGTTTCCCACCGGTTGACGGCGGGGGGTTTCTTGGCGCCGGGGGTGACGGGGAACACGCGCCAGCCCCGGGCAGCAAAGTGCAGGGCCCACGCGTGCAGGTTGGTGCGGATTGTATCCACAGCGGGTGATCTCCTTTGGTCGGTTGGTAGGGGTTGAGGGGATGCCTCACCCGGCGGTGTCCTGGGCAGGTGGCACCGCCAGGTGAGGTCAGCACTTTCTGTAATTAGATGGGGATGTGCGGGGTCAGAGCCGGTTCAGGGAGGGAGGCGGCATTCGGATGTGTCTGCCCTGGTTTTCCGGGCTTTGCAGGGTTGTTGGCGAGCCGGGGACATCGGTCCCTGGCGGGTGTGTGTGCTGGTCAGGGCAGGGAGATCAGGTCAGGGAGGGGGCAGGGAGAACTCCCTGTGGTCCCTGGTGCCTCCCTAGTCAGCTCCCTGTCGTTCGATCACCCTGACTGTCGTTATCGCGGTCACGTTTGGTGAGTGCAGTGGTGATGTCCTCGGCGGGCCAGCCTCGATAGAGCTACACCTCGGACCCGAGGTAATCGAGGCTAACTCCCGCAGTACCGTCACCGGCCCAGAAACCTGATTACTTGAATGAGATGTAAGCCATACGGCTAGATCCCACGATGGGAGGCGCGTTCAGTGTTGGCAGCGGCACTGTGCCGACCCGAATTATGGGGCGGGAGGTGGGACGGTGGCCAAGCCGAATGATCTGCTGCGGGAAGCGCGGCAGCGAACCGCCTCGCTTGCCTATCCTGACGAGTGCCTGACCCGGCAGGAGCTTGCCGAGCTGATCAACGCCTGGGTGTGGGAGCACCACCACGAGGTAGTGAACGCCAGCGAGAATTACGTCGGGAAGCTCGAACGCGGCATCATCCGCTGGCCGGGTAAACTCTATCGGGAAGCCTTCCGGGCGATCCTGGGCGTCTCCACCGATGCAGCGCTGGGGTTCGTTAACGGCCGTCGCGCGGCAGTGAGGCTGAAAGACGTGGACCGCAAACAGTTCATCCACACCGGCCTAGGTGTGGGTGCCATAGTGCTGGCGGGCCCGCTTGCGGCGCTGCTGGAGGGCAGTCAGCCCGCGCCGACCCCCAGGCGGGTGGGCGCGACCGAGATCGAGCAGGTCCGCAGCGCGGAGAAGGTGTTTTCCGGTTGGGACTTCACCTATGGTGGTGGGTTGGGTCGGGATGCCGCCATGGCTCAGCTGCGCTGGTCGGCCGGGTTACTCGACGCTACCTGCCCAGCTAGGCTGCGTCCCGAGTTGTTCTCCGCGGTCGGTGCTCTTGCCCGCCGCGCGGGCTTCATGAGTTTTGACGCGGGCGACCACGAGGGTGCCCACCGCGTGTTGAGCTTCGCGCTGGCCTGTGCCGAAAAGGTGGGTGACTGGCATCTGCGGGCCTACGTCTTGGATGGCATGGCGCTGCAGGCGATCTGGACTGGGCGACCCGACGAGGGGCTCACCTTGACCGAGCAGGCTCTGGTCCGGGCCGATCGGCTCACCTCCACTGAGCAGGCGATGATACACATCGACCGGGGCCGCGCGTTGGCCAGAATGCGCCGGATTAACGAGGCTCTGGCTGCGGTCGGTGTCGCTGAAGACCACTTCGCGCACGTCAACCCGGCCAACGACCCGCCCTTCTTGGGCTACTGGAACAGCGCCTATCTCGCGGGGAACACCGGGCAGGTCCTGTTCGACCTCGCGGTACTCGGCCACCACCGGACACAGGCCACTGACCGACTCACGGCAGCAGCTGCCGGGCACACCACCCATGTCCGCCCTAGGGCGATCTGCCTGACCAAGCTGGCCAGTCTCACGATGGTTATTGGTGACCCACTCCAGGCCGCTGCGATCGGACACGCTGCGCTGGACGCCGCTGGTGCCGTGCGTTCCCGTCTGGTCCTCGATTACCTGCGTGAACTGTCCCGTTACGCCGTCACGCACCGGCACCTCGATGAGGTCGCGCATCTGCGGCAGCGGATCGGCACCGTCCTGGCACGGGACTGATCGCCGGTAGGCAAGGGGTCCGAATCCTCCCGCTAATCCGCCCTTGGCATGCACATGATCACGTCGTTCTCAGGCGGGTCCGGAAACCGGGAGAGTTGCTGGCACGCCCACCCGTTTCGCTAGCTCGATCTGGGTGGCGATGAACGGCGGCGACATCCGTCCGGGCTCCCGCCGGGCGGGGTCGTCGCTCCCACCCACGACAGATCGAGAACTACCGTGGTGAACCGGCACGAATGTGGTACGCCGAGCGGGCGGTTGCTGATGCCCGCCGATGTTGCTGATGCTCCCGGCCGGAGCGGGCTCGATCCGGTGATGAGCAGGCAGGACGCTGCCAGGGTCTTGTGTGAGCTGTTTTTGACCAACGCCGAGCAGCGCAACCACGCCGCAAATGACGAGTTGGTCGCTGAGCTGGTGCGCCGGATCCGGGTCCGGCAGCACTCCCCTCACCACCATGACGACCAGTCTCCTGCAGCGTTGCGGGGCAGTCCGATGGATCCGGGACGCGTGGATCCGGAGTGCGGGAGTGTGCGGTGATGGCGGGCAAGCACAGAGGCCAGGTGCACGCGGTGCCCATGCGGATACCCCAGCAGCGGGGTCCGCGTCCGGTGGGGATCATTGACGCGGCACCCGCGTGGAGCACCTAGTGCCATCGACAATGACATCGTCGTCGAGATCGCCGACATCATCTTCGCCGCCGACCGCTACAAATTGCGATACGTCATGGAGGTCAAGGAGCCATGCGCGGGAACGATGCTCCATATCTGCGCGGGGTGCCGGTGAGCGCGCTGGGGCGAGCTGTGCACCTGCTGCCTGCTGGTGAGACATTTCGGCAGGGTTGCCCGGGCACGTCCGTGGCGGTTTGTGGGGAGTCGGTGACCAGTGGAGCGGACAGCGAGGACGACCCCCATTACTGCCCCGATTGCGTGCGCGAAGCACTGCGGTGGTGTGCGCAGCCCGAGACTCGTGAGGGCGACTATCCCGGGGGCCCACGCCGATGACCGCGGAGAAGTCTCGCCGGTTCGCCCTCACTGGTTCCGATCCTGACGGCCGTAATCGCACGATCATCCTGTGGCGAGAAGCGGACCTGATCGACGGCAAGGTGGTGCGCCGGGTCGTGCTCACGCTGGATGCCACGATGAAAACCGCTACGGTGCTCACCTGTGCTGAAGCCGTCGAGGTGGCCCAGGCGATCCTGGCGGCGGCCCAATGACCGAACAGCACCTGTCCCCGACCGACCCCCACAACGGGCCCATACCGATCTTGCGGGATCACTACCGGAATGCAACAGGTCAGCGATACCTCACCGAAGGTTGGGTGTGGTCGTGCGTGGAGTGCGACCCGGATTGGATGATCTCGATGGTTAACCCGCGGCCGTTCCTAGACCTGCTCACGGTGACGGTGGAGCTCGTAGGGGTGCGCTCGGTGCTGCGGGAGCTCATCAGGCTGGCCGATCAGGCGGCCGTGCTCACCGATGAGCAGCTGCAGTATCGGCTGCTCGCGCTGGCCGAATGCGCCGCACCCCGGTCCACCCCACCCCACCCGATCCCCGGCTGGCCGCTGGTCGAGCGAGGCCCCCGACTCGACTCCCGGCGGCCAGCCGGCACCGCACGACACTGTGGCCAGTGCGCCGTGAGGAGGCAGCGGGCCGCTGATCCCTGGCGAGATGCGCACGCGCTCCTATCCAGTGCACGCCCCGGTTGAGCAACCGACGTGGACGCTGAGCTGAGCGCGGTGCACTCGCGGCTGGCACGCGGGGCCAGGCGCTGCGCGCAGGCCACCCGGCTAAATAGTGCGATTCGAGGGCGAAATCGCGTTGCACCGTATCCGGCCGCACCTGGTGCGAATTCCTTTGCTGCGGAATTCTGCTCTATCAAGATCAAGCATGCCGCCTCCGGCGGCGTGCAGGTGGCGAAGTTCTTGGCTTCACTCGCGTGCCCGCCTGGCCGGTCCCGCGTGCTGCGCGCGGCCTGTCGGCCGTGCTCGCGCGGGCCGTCCCGGCGGGCGCTTGGGGTCACCGGGAAGGGCTGCCGTCAGCGGGCACCCTACGAAATTCCATGTCACGGTCCTGATGCTGTGCACAGGACGACCGTCACTGGCCTTTACTGGCTCGTTGGCTACAGACCGCAATGGCGCGGTCGGGGCCGTTAGGCGATGATTTCCGGGCCGCGCCAACCGCGTCCGCGATGACAGGGTTGGCGGATGGAGGTAAGAGACCAACATCAATCTCCGCGTGGGCGTTTGACCCATTCCTCCAGGGTGCGGGCCTGCTGGTACTCACCCAGCGCGTGCAGGTCCAGGGCCAGATTGTTGGCCGAGAGCAGGGTGTCGGGGTGGTCCTCACCCAGGACTTGGCGCCGCCGGGTGAGGGTGTCCTCGTTGAGTCTGCCGAGGACTCGGTGACGGCGGATCGGGGCGTTGTGGGGGATCACGGTGGCGGGGTCGTGGGTTGGCGGGTGTTGGCCTAGGCTCTGGTGCGGGCGATGCTCATCCGGTCGGTGCACTCAGTGCGGACGGTGCTGACGAGCCGCTCCGCGTAGCAGTCTGCCCGGGGCGTGCGGGGAGGGATCTTGACGATGTCGACGCCTTGGAAGCGAAGACGGCGTCGAAGGCATCGGTGAACCTGGAGTCCCGGTCGCGGATCAGGAAGCGGAAGGCGCTGATCTGGTCACCGAGGTCCATCAGGAGGTTGCGGGCAGCCTGGGTGGTCCAGGCTGCGGTCGGGTGAGCGGTCACCCCGAGCAGATGGACCCGTCGGGTGCGCACTTCCATCACAAAGAGCGTAGATGCGGTGCAGCCCGATGGTGTCGAGGGTGAAAGAAGTCGGTGGCCAGCAGCCCGGTGGTCTGAGCGCGCAGGAAGGTCCGTCACCCGGTGTCGGTACGCCGTGGGGCTGGGCCCAGCCGTGCGGCGGCCAGGATCCGCCGGATCGTGCCCGCGCCTACACGGTGCCCGAGCCCGGCGAGTTCGCCTTGGAGGTGGCGGTGGCCCCAGGACGGATTCTCGTGTGCCAGGCGCAGCACCAGAGCTCGGATCTCGTCGCTGATCGGTGGGCGGCCTGACCGGTGGGGATAGGTCCAACTCTTGGTGACCAGGCGGCGGTGCCAGGCCAGCAGCGTGGCCGGGGTGACGATCCGATGCCGGCGCAGCGACGAGGATTGACGGTCACGACCACGGCAACCAATCGAGGCGGACACTGCCGGCATCAGTGAGTGAACGGCTCGTCGTGGTCGAAGGCTGCTGTCCGGTCCTTCACTGGCCTTATGACCTGTATAAGCAGCGGCTAGACCATGCGTAACCAGCGTGGAGCAGGCTTGCGGTGTGGATCTCGGGTGAACCAAGCCAGCTAGGCCCCGACGCTACGGTCTGACCTAGCAGAGCCCTGTCGTTGTTGCGAGGTCGCGGTCTTCACGCGATCGACTGCGTCACCGCACCGTCAGCGGGTCGTCGGCACCGACATCGACGTCATCGACGCTAGAGGCACGTACGGGAGGGACTGTGACATCGTTCGAAGATCGAGCGTCGTCCGCCGATAATCTTGGCAAGTCCCGGTTGCTTCCCCAAAAGGAGAACGTCGACGTCCACGAACACCCGGGGCGGTTCAGAGCTGACTGAAGGCAAGTACCCCGCGCCATGGCCTTGCCCCTGATCACAGGTTGGTCGCTGTTGAAAACCCTCATAGAGCAGGTTCACAGACGACGACGTAGGGAGTTAACGTCAGCCCATGGCCGGACGTGGAAACCGTCGCGTGGGGGTGATATGAACGCGGGTGCGACGGGCGGGCAATCGTTGGAGGTCCGGGTGGACTCCCGCCGCTGGGTGGTGCCAGCGGGTGAGTCGCTGACGATCGGTCGCAACGGAGATGTGGATGTGCGTATCGACGACGCGCACATTTCCCGCCGGCACGCGGTGCTCGAATGGACGCCGATGGGCTGGCTGCTGACCGATCACAGCCGCAACGGGATCTTCGTCAACGGACGCCCGCGTGACAAGGTCGTGATCCGGGAACCGATCGTGGTCCGGTTCGGTGGCTCAACGGAGGGCGTGGAGGTGTCTCTGGCGCTGATCGACGAGCACAGCACGGCGATCGCCGCGGGCAGCGCGCTCACCCATGCCCGGGTGACGGGAGAGCGCCAGGTCACCAGCGCGCGCCTGCGGGTCGGACGATCGCCGGACAACGATGTTGTGCTCGACGACCTGCCGGTCTCCCGTTATCACGCCGAGCTGCACCAGATCGAGGGCCAATGGCAGATCGTGGACCTCAGCAGCGCCAATGGCACCTACGTCCACGGGCAACGAATCAGCCAGGCGACCACAGTAGGTCCCGACTCGGTGATCGGCATCGGCCGCTCGCTGCTCCAGCTGGTCGGTGACCGGCTGGTGACCTACGTCGACACCGGCGATGTGGGTTTCGAGGCCCGGGACGTAACGGTAACGACCCAGCGGGGCAAGCGGTTGCTGGATGGGATCAGTTTCACGTTGGACGCCCGGAGCCTGCTGGCGGTGGTGGGACCGAGCGGCTCGGGCAAGTCGACCCTGCTGCGCGCGTTGACCGGTTTCCGCCCCGCGGATGCTGGCATGGTCCGCTATGGCGGCCGGGATCTGTACAGCAACTACGACGAGTTGCGGCAACGGATCGGACTGGTGCCGCAGGACGACATCCTGCACACCCAGCTGAGCGTGCGGCGGGCGCTGTCGTTCGCCGCACGGCTGCGCTTCCCGGCTGAGGTACCCCGGGCTGAACGGACACAACGCATCGATGAGGTGCTCACCGAGCTGAACCTGACCGTGCAGGCCCGGCAGCGGATCGACACCCTCTCCGGTGGCCAGCGCAAGCGCACCAGCGTGGCGCTGGAGTTGCTCACCCGGCCCTCGCTGCTGTTCCTCGACGAGCCGACCTCGGGACTGGACCCCGGGCTGGACAAATCCGTCATGCGGACGCTGCGCGGGCTGGCCGATGACGGTCGCACCGTCGTGGTCGTCACGCACAGCGTCGCCAATCTCGATGTGTGCGATCGGTTGCTCATCCTGGCCCCGGGCGGGCGGCTAGCGTTCTACGGCCCGCCGGGGAAGGCGCTGCGCTACTTCGGGCAGACGGACATGGCTGAGGTGTTCATACTGCTGGAACGGGAGCCGGAGACCGACTGGGCGGGGCGGTTTCGCCAGTCGCCGCTGTATGAGCGGTACGTTGGGACCGGGCTGGCTCGCCCCTTAGCGCCACCGTCGGCGCCTGGTGTCGGGCCGCGGCAGCAGGCGGCGTCGACCCAGCTCGGGGTGCTGTGCCAGCGGCTGCTGGCTGTGATCGCCGCAGACCGGTTCTTCGCGTTCTCGCTGCTGTTACTTCCTCTGGTGCTGAGCCTGCTCGCGCACGCGGTGCCGGTTGGAACCGGTCTTCGTTCCTTTTTGCTCGTCCTGATCTTTGGTAGCGCGTTTCTGGGCTCAGCCTCCTCGGTGCGCGAACTGGTCAAGGAACGCGCCATCTACCAGCGGGAACGTGCGATCGGGCTGTCGCTGCGGGCCTACCTCGGCTCCAAGCTGATCGTGCTCGGCGTGATCACCGGAGGAGAGGCGGTGGTGTTCGCCCTGCTGGGCATGCTCGATCGCGGCGGCTTGGACAAATCCGTGGTGCTGGGTTCAGGTCGGGCCGAGATCGTCACCGCGGCGGTGATGGTGGCGTTCGCGTCGATGGTGATCGGGTTGGTGATCTCGGCGGGTATCCGCAATGCCGATCGTGGTATGCCGTTGTTGGTGGTTGTGGTGATGGTGCAGTTGATACTGTCGGGTGCGCTGATCCCGGTGTCGGGGAGGGCCGTTCTTGAGCAGCTCTCCTGGCTGGTGCCGGCCCAGTGGGGGCACGCGATGGTCGTCTCGACGATCAACCCGGCGGGGCCTGTCGACACTGCACTGTGGCGGCACGACCAGCTCATCTGGATCGCCGATGCCGGTGCGCTCGCCGGGCTCGCGTTCGCGTGGACGATGATTATCGGCTGGTTGTTGCGGCGGCTTGACCCCCAGCGGGTGCGCGTGTGAGGGGGTGAGCGTCCTGGCCTGGAGGCCTGGGGCGTGGCGGATCTGCGGGGGTCCGTGGGATGGTGTGGGGTAGCGCGTCGGCCGGGTGGGAGTCGCTGTTGGAAGCGGAGTTGTTTGGCCCGTATCGGTTGGATGAGTTGATCGGTCGGGGCG
>JBOHFW010000234.1:0-10863 GCA_050699835.1 Pseudonocardiaceae bacterium
GTGCGCAGGGGGGTGGCCGGTTGTGGGTCGATCAGGTCGGTGGCGTGGTCGTCGATCGCGGTGACGGTGCCGCCGTGGGCACCGGGGTGAAATGTCCAATGAGCCCGGTTTTCCGATCGACCGGTCCGCCAGCGGAGCTGGAGGACCCATGTGCCGTCCTCTCCGCGCCAGGCGTCCCAGCTCACTGTTCCGGAGTCGTGACCCCGCCCGCGGAATGTCTCGGTGACCACCGCCTCCAGGGTGCGTACATCAGGCCCGTCCACCCGCACGGGGTGGGCCTGTTGCGCCAGCTGCGCCACGCGGGACCGTTCGAGCAGCACGGGATAGGCGAACCGCTCGACCCGCTCGCTGGACACGCCGGCGGCGGTGGCCACCTGCTCGACGGACGCTCCAGCTCTGATCCGGGCCTGGATCTCACGGGGTCGCATCTGGTTCTCCAGCTCGATCTCGATCTGGCCCAATTCGGTCTGGCCCAGCCGCGGGAGATCCCCCTTCATCGCTGCGTGCAGGTTGTCGTCCACCGTGAGGGTGAACTGCTCGCGCCGCGCGCCGGGCTGCTGCGCCACCGTCTCCAGGATGATCGTGTGGTCGTCGGCCCCCAGACCGGCCACCCGCAGCGCGCGCATCCAAGGACCTCCACCGTTAACTACCCATCACCGTAGGCCGCTGGGTTGCCACGCAGGGGGAGGCGCGCCGCCAGCCGGCCTCACCCGCTCAACTGCTCGACCACCCAGTCGATACAGCTGGTGAGCGCGGTGACGTCGTCCGGGTCGACGGCGGGGAACATCCCGATCCGCAGCTGATTGCGGCCGAGCTTACGGTACGGCTCGGTGTCCACAATGCCGTTGGCCCGCAGCGCCGCGGCGACGTCACCGGCGTTGACGCTCTCGGCGACATCCACGGTCCCGACCACCAGCGAGCGCTTGGTCGGGTCGGTGACGAACGGCGTCGCGTACGGCGAGGCCTCCGCCCAGGCGTACAGCCGCGATGACGAGTCGGTGGTGCGCTTGACACACCACTCCAGCCCGCCGCAGGCCAGCATCCACTCGATCTGGTCGACCAGCAGCAGCAGCGTCGCGACCGCCGGGGTGTTGTAGGTCTGATTCTTGCGGCTGTTGTCCAGCGCGGTGCTCAGCGATAGGAACTCCGGTATCCACCGAGGTGAGGAGCTGATCTCCTGGATCCGCTCCAGCGCGGCCGGGCTGAGCAGCGCGATCCACAACCCGCCGTCGGAGGCAAAGGACTTCTGCGGCGCGAAGTAGTAGACATCGGCCTCGGCAGCGTTGAGTGGGAGACCACCGGCGCCGCTGGTCGCGTCGATCGCCACCAGCGCGCCCTGCGAACCGGCCGGCCTGCGCACCGGGACCATCACCCCGGTCGAGGTCTCGTTGTGCGCCCAGCCGATCAGGTCACAGGAGGGGTCGGCGGTTGGCTGCGGGGCGTCTCCCGGCGGAGCGGAGATCGCCACCGGATCGGCCAGGAACGGGGCGCGTGTGGTGACGGCGGCGAACTTCGCGGAGAACTCGCCGTAGCTCAGGTGCAGCGAGCGCTCCCGGACCAGGCCCAGCGCCGCGGCGTCCCAGAACGCCGTGGTGCCACCGTTGCCCAGCACCACCTCGTAGCCCTCGGGCAACGAAAACAGCTCGCCCAACCCGGCGCGGATCCG
Organism: Pseudonocardiaceae bacterium; assembly: GCA_050699835.1. Taxonomy (GTDB): domain Bacteria; phylum Actinomycetota; class Actinomycetes; order Mycobacteriales; family Pseudonocardiaceae. The sequence continues at coordinate 1,667 of JBOHFW010000234.1, forward strand.
CCCGACCAGCGACTTGACCGGCGGCTGGCGGTGCGAGGTGCCCATCAGTGACGCGCCGGTGCTGGCCAGCGCGGCTAGCTGCTCAGGACGGACCTTCGAGGGTCCGCAGCCGAACCGGCCGTCGATGGGCTTCAGGTCGGCGGGAATGGTCAAGCCTGGGGTCTGGGTCATGTCCCAGACCTTACGACGGCCATCTGACACCGGTGATGCGCTCGTAGGCTTCGACGTAGCGTCGCCGCGTTTCCGCGACGATCACCGGGGGGATGGCCGGGCCGGGTGGCTCGCGGTCCCATCCCGTGCCGGCTGCCCAATCCCGGACGAACTGCTTGTCCAATGCGTGTTGCGGCTCGCCGGGTCGCCATTTCTCGGCGAGCCAGAAACGCGATGAATCCGACGTGACCGCCTCGTCACCGAGCGTCAGCTGCCCGGCTGGATCCCAGCCGAACTCGAACTTCGTGTCCGCGACGATGACGCCGTTGTTTAATGCATGTTCCGCCGCCGTCGCGTAGAGTTCCAGGGTCAGACTGCGGAGGCGTTCTGCGGTATTTTCTCCGACCTCCCGGGCCACGTCGTCGAAGGTGATGAACTCATCGTGCCCGGTGTCGGAGAATTTGGTGGTCGGTGTGAAGATCGGCTCGGGTAACCGGCTTCCGGAGACCAACCCCGCAGGTAGCGCCACTCCTGACACGGTGCCGGTCTTCTCGTACTCGCGTAACCCCAGGCCGGTGAGGTAACCGCGAGCGATACACTCCACCGGAATCATCCGCAGTGGGGTGCAGCGGATTGCCCTGTTCCCGAACTCGGGCGGCACATCGGTGGCGGAGATCAGATGATTGGGCGCCACATTGCTGAGCTGGTGAAACCACCACACCGACAGTTGTGTGAGTAGCGCGCCTTTATCCGGAATGGGTGTCGGTAGGACCACGTCGTATACCGAGATCCGGTCCGATGCGATGAGCAGCACATCGTCATCGATCGAATACAGATCCCGCACCTTACCAGCGGAAATAGGCTTCATGTCGATCACCATACCCAGTCCTCCTGGCCGCCGTGCGTGCACTATCCTCGTCACCTCGCTCACACCTGAGCGGTTGCTGCGCGTCCTTTGAGGAGCCTTCCCAGCCGGGGCCGTTTGGGTGTGAATACGGATCCGAGAGTGTACCGGTAGACCATCAGCGGGGTGATCTTCTTGGTGCCTATCTCAAGTCGACGGGCCAGCTCGGCCAGATCAGCCGGGTCAGCAGCTACTCGATGCGCGCTGCGCAGCGCGAGCATGAGCACGTGGCAGCGTCGGTAGATGAGATCGGACAGCATCATCTCGAACAGACCACACCCGCTGCCCCAGCTGGGTCTTCAACGCGGTGGCGGTGGCAAGAACCAGTCGCTGGCACTCAACATGGTGACCACCGCCGACGGCGCGGCCGCGGTCGCGCACCGCACCGCACCGATCAGCAACCCCGCGGATCGGCAGCTTTTCCACGAGCTGGCCGGGAGCGCCGGATCGCTGTCCATCCTCGACCGGGCGCCACTGGTCGAGCCGGTCGGCCTGGACCTGGTGTGGCTGCTGGAGTCGCAAGGCCAGCTGTTTGCCCGGTACGCACTACGGCGGTGACTCAGGGACACCCGATCTCGTCCCAGCCCGCCACGTCCTGCCGGCGCCGTGGTGCCGGGCCGACGTACTGGGCCACCGGGCGGACCAGCCGGCCGGTGCGTTTCTCCTCCATGATGTGCGCGCACCAGCCCGCGGTCCGGGCGCAGGTGAACATCGCCGCCATCATGTGCGGCGGGACCTGCGCGAAGTCGAGGACCACCGCGGCCCAGAACTCGACATTGGTCTCGATCGCCCGATCCGGCCGCCGCTCGGCCAGCGCGGCCAGCGCGGCCTGCTCCAGCGCCACCGCCACCTCGTACCGCGGCGCACCAAGCTCGTGGCTGAACCGCCGCAACACCCGGGCGCGCGGGTCCTCGGCCCGGTATACCCGGTGGCCGAAACCCATCAGCCGCTCGCCACGATCCAGCACGCCGTGCACCACCGCGGTGGCGTCACCGGTGCGCTCCACCTCCTCGATCATCGGCAGTACCCGCGCCGGCGCACCACCGTGCAGCGGGCCGGACATCGCGCCGATCGCCCCGGACAGGCACGCGGCGACATCGGCGCCGGTGGAGGCGATCACGCGGGCGGTCAGGGTGGAGGCGTTGAGCCCGTGCTCCGCGGCCGACACCCAGTAGGCGTCCACGGCTTTGACGTGCGCCGGATCCGGCTCACCGCGCCAGCGGGTCATGAAGCGCTCGGTGATGGTGGCGCACTGGTCGATCCGGTGCTGCGGGACGGCCGGCTGGTGGATGCCGCGAGCGGACTGCGCCACATAGGACAGCGCCATCACCGACGCCCTGGCCAACTCCGCGCGGGCTTGCGCGTCGGAGCTGTCCAGCAGCGGACGGTAGCCCCAGATCGGGGCGAGCATCGCCAAAGCGGCCTGCACGTCGACCCGGACGTCACCGGTGTGCACCGGCAGCGGGAACGGTTCCGCGGGTGGTAGCCCGTGCCCGAAACGTCCGTCGGTCAGCAACGCCCACACATCACCGAAGGTCACATAACCAGCGAGATCCTCGATGTCCACGCCGCGGTAACGCAACGCTCCACCGCTGCGATCCGGTTCGGCGATCTCGGTGTGAAAGGCGACCACCCCCTCCAGCCCCGGCTTGAAACCGCTGTCCGCCACCCCGTTCACAGTCACGACATCCAACCCGGTCACGCCATCCTCCTCGCGCGGTAAAGCCCTCGACTGGGCACGCGCGGGGTCGCTGACCGGCCATTGGCTGGGCGCACACCACAGTGCGGCGCCGCGCGGATGGGCTAACAGTGCACCCGATGGCCCTCTGAGGCAATCTGGACGTAGGTTACGAACATCTCAGATCATCACGTTCGCCGAGAGCGCGGGATGGAGGCAACCAATGGAGAGGACCGCTGACCTGGCTCGGATGCGGGTCGCCTACAACGACAGGGCGCTGGCTGAGGCTGACCTCGCCGGCAGCTGGTACGAGCAGTTCACGGTTTGGTTCGATGACGCCCTGGCCGCGGGCCTTCCCGAGCCCAACGCGATGGTGCTGGCTACCGCGGGCGTCGACGGATTGCCCAACTCCCGGACGGTCCTGGCGAAGGGCCTCGATGAGCGGGGTGTGGTGTTCTACACCAACCTGACCTCCGCCAAGATGGATGACCTCAACGCCACCAGATTCGCCGCGGCGACGTTCCCCTGGATCGCGCTGCAACGCCAGGTGCACCTGCGCGGGCCGATCGAGATACTCACCCCGGAGCAGAGCACCTGCTACTGGCAGACCCGCCCGCGGGGAGCCCAGCTGGCCGCGTGGGCTTCAGCACAATCCCGCGTGGTGCCCGACCGGCACGCCCTGGACGTTGCGCTGGAGCAGGCCGCAGCCCGCTTTGCCGATGCCGAGGAGGTGCCGTTGCCGTCACATTGGGGTGGGGTGCGGATCCGACCGGTGAGTGTGGAGTTCTGGCAAGGCCGGCCGGACCGGATGCACGACCGCCTGCGCTACCACATCACCGCCGACGGCACCCACACAATCTCCCGCCTAGCCCCCTGACCTCACCGTAACGCTGTCTTCTGCATCCAGAAGGCGCTGCGAGCTACCGTGGAGGGGTGGCTTGCGAGCAAGGTGTGTGGTTGGGATATCCGGGCGGGGAACGCCAGATGCCGGTCGTGCGGGCCACCCTGGGCGAGCCCGCGATCGACCTGAGCGGGCTGCGGGCGAGTACGGGAATGGTCACCCTTGATCCGGGACTGGTGAACACCGCGCTGTGCACGTCAAAGATCACCTATATTGACGGCTATGCAGGAGTGCTGCGCTACCGTGGCTACCCGATCGAGGTGCTGGCCGAACGCTCCGACTTCCTGGAGACCAGCTACCTGCTGATCTATGGGGATCTGCCGACCAGCGGTCAGTTGGAGCACTTCACCGAGCAGATCCGCATCCACACCCTGCTGCACGAGGACCTCAAGCGTTTCTTCGACGGCTTTCCGCGCGACGCCCATCCGATGCCGGTGCTCTCCAGCGCGGTCTCCGCGCTGTCCACCTTCTACCAGGACAGCCTCAACCCGTTCGATCGTGATCAGGTGGAGATCTCCACGGTGCGGCTGCTGGCCAAGCTGCCCACCATCGCCGCGTACGCGTACAAGAAATCGATCGGTCAGCCGTTCCTGTACCCGGACAACTCGCTGGGCCTGGTGCACAACTTCCTCCGGATGACCTTCGGGTTACCTGTGCAGCCTTTTGAGATAGATCCCGTAGTGGCCGATGCTCTGGATTTGTTGTTCGTGCTGCACGCCGACCACGAGCAGAACTGCTCGACCTCCACGGTACGGATGGTCGGGTCGGCACATGCCAACCTGTTCGCCTCGATCTCAGCCGGGATCAACGCGCTGTTCGGCCCGCTGCATGGTGGTGCCAACCAGCTGGTGTTGGAGATGCTCGAGCAGATCCACCGGGAGGGAGATGACGTCGACGCCTTTGTCAGGAAGGTGAAGAAGCAGGCCGAGGGTGTGCGACTGATGGGCTTCGGGCACCGGGTCTACAAGAACTACGACCCCCGCGCGAAGATCGTCAAGAAGACTGCGGACGACGTCCTGCACAAGTTGGGGGTCAACGACCCCCTGCTGGAGATCGCGGTGGCGCTGGAGGCCAAAGCCCTGGCCGACGACTACTTCGTCGAGCGCAAGCTCTATCCCAACGTCGACTTCTACACAGGCCTGATCTATCGCGCGATGGGCTTTCCCACCAGGATGTTCACCGTGCTCTTCGCGCTGGGTAGGCTTCCGGGCTGGATCGCGCACTGGCGGGAGATGAACGCCGACCCGGAAACCAAGATCGGCAGGCCGCGCCAGCTCTACACCGGCTACTCCGAACGGGAGTACACCGCGATAACCCAGCGTTGATCCGCGATCAAGGCGAGGTTCATCCGTTGAGCGGTGCGCATCCGGCCGCGCGACGCGTAAGTTGCCCGCACGGCCGAACCGGGGAGCAAGGTATCCATGCGGACCATCGAATGGGTTGACGGACACATCGACGTACTCGATCAGACTGCTTTGCCGCAGCAGCGGCGGGTGGCCCTGCGTGCCACCAGCGACGTGGTGGATGCGATCCATCGATTAGTGGTGCGCGGTGCTCCCGCGCTGGGGGCCCTGGGTGCGCTGGGTGTTGCGCTGGCCGCCACGAGGTCAGCGGAGCTGGGCTATGACCCCGACGCGGTGCGCACCGACGCGCGTCGCATCGCCGAAGCCCGTCCCACCGCCGCGCACCTGAACTGGGCCGTGCAGCAAGTGCTCCCCGCGGTGCCACAGGGACCTGAAGCCGTCCTGGAAGCAGCGCAGGCCCTGGTAGAGGCCGATGCTCGGGCCTGCGCGACGCTGTCCCGGCTCGGCGCCGCCCTGCTGCGCAGCTACGTCGGCGACCGGCCGATGGTGCTGCAGACACACTGCAACGCGGGCGCGCTGGCCTGTGTGGAGTGGGGCACCGCGCTCGGCGTCGTCCGGGCGCTGCACGCCGATGCGCTGATCAAGATGGTGGTGGTCGGGGAGACTCGGCCACTGTTGCAGGGTTCCCGGATCACCACAGTGGAACTTGCCGGGCTGGGTGTGCCACATCAGGTGATCGTGGACTCTGCGGGTCCCTCGCTCATCGCCAGCGGGGAGGTCGATGCGGTGATTGTCGGGGCGGACCGGATCGCCGCCAACTACGACGTGGTGAACAAGGTGGGCACCTATCCGTTGGCGCTGGCCGCGGCTCGGGCGGGCATCCCCTTCGTGGTGGCCGCCCCGACCGCCACGATCGACCTGGACACACCCACCGGAGCAGCGGTGACCATCGAGTACCGGGACCCCGACGAGGTGCTGCTGGTGGGCGGCTGGCGGATGGCGCCGGCCGAGTCCGGCGCCCTCAACCCCGCCTTCGACATCACCCCTGCCGACCTGGTCACCGCTATCGTCACCGAGTCCCGGGTGATCGAGCCGCCACGGCCAGCAGAGACCACCAGTGTGGTGCACGCGGTGACCGTGCCCGCCATGAGGATGGTCGAGGCGTCCTAATCACCGGCGGCCTGACCTGCGACGTTCATGTGCCGACGGAGAACTTCGATTGTGGGCGGAGCCGCACCACGCTGCGCAGCACCTCGCCGCGCTCCATCTTCTCGAAGGCCGCTTCCACGTCGTCCAGGCTGATCGTCTCGGAAACAAATTTCTCCAAGGGCAACCGTCCTTGCAGGTGCAGTTCGACCAGCATCGGGAAGTCCCGCTCGGGCAAGCAGTCGCCGTACCACGACGACTTGAGCGCGCCGCCACGTCCGAAGATCTCCAGCAGCGGGATCTCAGGCACCATCATTTCCGGCGAGGGCACCCCGACCAGGACAACGGTGCCCGCGAGGTCGCGGGCGAAGAACGCCTGTCGCCAGGTCTCCGGGAGACCCACCGCGTCGATCACGACGTCGGCTCCGAAGCCTCCGGTGTTCGCCCGTACCTCCTCGACGACGTCGGCGCTCCGGGCGTCAACGGTGTGCGTCGCGCCGAAGTCGGTGGCCCATTGCAGCTTGCCCGCGTCGATGTCGATGCCGATGATCGTGGCGGCGCCGGCCAGCTTCGCCCCGGCGATCGCGGCGTTGCCTACCCCGCCGCACCCGATCACCGCCACCGAGTCGCCGCGGGTGACGCCGCCGGTGTTCATCGCCGCGCCGAGCCCGGCCATCACGCCGCAGCCGAGCAGTCCGGCGACCTCCGGCGCGACGGCCGGGTTGACCTTGGTGCACTGGCCGCTGTGGACCAGCGTTTTCTCCACAAAAGCCCCGATACCCAGCGCAGGCGACAGCGCGGTGCCGTCGAGCAGCGTCATGGACTGGGTGGCGTTGTGCGTGGCGAAGCAGTACCAGGGCTTGCCTCGGCGGCAGGCGCGGCAGCGTCCGCATACCGCCCGCCAGTTCAGGATGACGAAGTCACCGGGCGTCACCGTGTCGACTCCGTCTCCGACGGCTTCCACCACGCCAGCGGCCTCGTGCCCGAGCAGGAAGGGGAACTCGTCGTTGATCCTGCCCTGGCGGTAGTGCAGATCGGTGTAACACACCCCACACGCCTGCACCGCGACCAGCGCCTCCCCCGGGCCGGGGTCCGGCACCTGGATGGTTTCCACCGTGACCGGCGAGCCCTTGCCGCGCGCTACCACCCCACGGACCTCGTGGCTCACTTCGACCTCACCGTAGTGCTCTCCTCACGAGGTGGTGGCCAGCTGGCAATGACGTCCGAGCTGCTGCTGGACCGGATGTCTGCGTCAGTGGGATCGATCGTGGGCTCAGCTGGCCTTGCGGCGCTTGCGCCTGCGCCTGCGCTTGCCGCCAGGAGCGCCGCTCGCCAGCAGCAGCCCGCCGAGCAGACCGCAGTTGGACAGGAAGTTCGCCTGGCGGGCTTTGCGTGCGTCAGGCGAACCGGCGGCGGAGAACGGGTGCTCGGCCACGGTGGTCGGGATCAGGTCCGCGGCGAGGGCCATCGCCGCGATCCTGGGCGCCCATCCGAGTCCCATCAGCACCCCGGCGGCAATCTTCACCGCGGCGCCCGCCTGGACGACCAATGCGGGATTGACCGGGGCCGGCGTCCTTGCCAGGAGCGGTGCGGCTGCCTCGATCTTCGGTTTCGGGTTGAGAAGAGTTTCTACGCCGTTCGCGACGGATACAGCAGCAAGCAGCGGACGGGCAACGCGGCTGAGCAACACGATGGCTCCTCTCTGAGCGCTTCGCTTTTTGCACGGTAGCCTCCCTGCGCCGCTGCGAGCCGGAAGCCACCCATCCGGGGCACACCGACGTTCCCGGCGTGTCGCGCCCCCACGCACGCCGTGTCGTGACTCCATGCCCGGCGTACCTGCATCCTGTGCCTGCTGACGTGGGGAACTGACGTGGGGAACTCAACCCATCAGCGCTGTTGCCGCAGCGCTGAGCAGTGCCGTCCGGTCGGTGATCTTGATGCGGGTGCGCCCAGCCGCCACTCCGAGCGCCCGCTCGGCGGCGTCGATCGCCTCCCAGCCGGCCCAGGTGACGACTCGCACCCCCCGCCCGGCGAGCATGTCGATGATCGCATCCGGTTCGCGGCGCGGGGCGCGAGGCAAGACATCCAGGTCGGTCAGCAACTGCTCGACGGTCTCCTTGGCGTCGCCCTTGTTGGTACCGATTACTCCGGTGGGCCCCCGCTTGATCCAGCCGACCACATACTCGCCGAGCGCGGCGGTGCCCGCACGCTGAACCCGGCCAGCCACATGCGGGATCACGCCGGACCGCTCGTCGAACGGCACACCGGGGAGCGCCAGCCCCCGGTACCCCACCGATCGCAGCAATAGCTGCGCCTCCAGGGTCACCTTCTCGCCGGTGCCGACGACGCTGCCAGAGCCGTCCAATTCGTTGCGTTCACACTCCACCGCTTCCACCCGCTCGGTGCCGAGCACAGCCACCGGGGAGAGGAGGAATCGCAGATGGATCCGCCGCGCTCGGTCGAGCTGCGGCCGAAGGGACCACTCTTGTAGCGTCTCGAGGTTTCTTCGCACTGCCTTGTTGGTCTCGACGAGTTCCTTGCTGGCCTGGTCGAGCACCAGCTCAGCGGGATCGACCACCACATCGGCGCTGGCCAGCTCGCCCAGCTCGCGCAGCTCCTTGGTGGTGAACTTGGCCTGCGCCGGTCCGCGCCTACCGACGATGTAGATGTCGCTGATGGCACTGGTGTCCAGCACCTTGAGCACCTGATCGGGCATGTCGGTGACGCCCAGCTCCTGTGCGGTCTTGGCCAGGATGCGAGCGACGTCCACCGCGACGTTGCCCACCCCGACCACCACCGCGCTGTGCGCATCCAGGGTGAACGCGTCCACCTCGGCATCAGGGTGGCCGCAGTACCAGGCGACGAACTGGGTTGCCGAGAAGCTCCCGGGCAGGTCTTCGCCGGGAATGGACAGCCGGCGATCCACTGACGAACCGGTCGCATAGACCACCGCGTCGTAACAGTCGCGCAGCTCGCCCACGGTGAGCCCGGAACCCAGCTCGACGCCGCCGAGAAACCGCACGCCGGGCCGTTCCAAGATCTTCCGCAGGGTGATCTCCAGCGACTTCATCTTGAGGTGGTCCGGCGCCACGCCGTAGCGCAACAGTCCATACG
>JBOHFW010000235.1:0-8548 GCA_050699835.1 Pseudonocardiaceae bacterium
CCCCAACGCAGCAGCGACAGACTCGCCGAGACTGGTCTTGCCCACGCCGGGCGGACCGACCAAGGCGAGGACCGCGCCGGCACCTCGTCCGCCGACGACCTGCAACCCCCGCTCGGAGCGGCGGGCCCGCACCGCGAGGAACTCGATCAGCCGGTCCTTGACCTCGTCCAGGCCGTAGTGGTCGGCGTCGAGAACGGCGTGCGCGGCGCGCACGTCGGCATTGTCCTCGGTGCGCACCCCCCACGGCAGCTCAAGCAGCGTGTCCAGCCAGGTGCGAATCCAGCCGGCCTCCGGCGACTGCTCACTGGCCCGCTCCAGCCGGTTGACCTCGCGGCGCGCCGCCTCCCGGACCGGCTCGGGCAGATCCGCCTCGTCGACTCGCGTTCGGTAATCAGCGGTGGCGTCCGCGTCGTCGTCGCCCAGCTCCTTGCGGATGGCCGCCATCTGCTGGCGAAGCAGGAACTCCCGCTGCGCCTTGTCCATGCCTTCCCGGACATCCGTGCGGATCCGTTCGGCGACCTCCTGCTCGGCAAGGTGCGCCCGGCTCCATTCCAGCAGACGCCGCAGCCGGGTCTCGACCTCGACGGTCTCCAGCAGCTCCACCTTCTGCGCCAGCGACAGGTACGGCGCGTAACCGGCGGAGTCGGCCAGCAGTGACGGATCGGTGATCGACTGAACCGAGTCGATCAGCTGCCAGGCGCCGCGTTGCTGGAGGATGGAGATAACGACGCCCCGATACTCACCGGCAAGCTTGCGCGCCTGTTCGGTCGCGACCGGTGACGCGTCGACCTCGGTCACCTCGACCCACAGCGCCGCACCGGGGCCGGTCACCCCGGCACCGACCCGGGCCCGGGTCAATCCACGCAGGACCGCGGCGGGAGCACCGCCAGGCAGTCTCCCTACCTGATCGATCACCGCGATGACGCCGAGCGTGGCGTACCGACCGTCGGGGCGCGGAACAACCAGCAGGCGATCGGTTCCAGCGGCACGAGCAGCATCAACCGCTGCTTGTGCCTCACCGTCGAGCTGGACCGGCACCACCATGCCAGGCAGCAGCACCAGGTCGGCCGAGGGCAGTAACGCAAGTTGCGTGGTCACACAGTCTCCTCAGAGTTGAGTCTAGGTAACTCAACCAAGCGCCCGGCCACGATGTTCCCGGTCGGCGGCGCGTTCAACGCAATGACTGCCACCCGCAAAAGCAGTGTCAGCGCCCGAGATCCGCGGATTTACTCGGTGATGGAGTTCTCCGACACGATATGTGTCGGGACCACCCGAACGAGGAGGTTGCCGGGCGCTCCGTTCAGCTCGGCGAGGCGATCGGTTTCATCAGCACCCATATAACGGGCCCCGATCCGTCCCGCCCACGCTCGCAATGCCTGTGGGTCGCGGCTCAACTCGGCTCTACCCTCGATGATCACGAACGCGAACGGGGGCTGGTCGTCGTCCACACACAGCGACAGTCGAGGGTCTGCGATGAGGTTGCGACCCTTGACTGATCGCTCATTGGTGGTGAGCACCAGGTCGTTGCCATCGAGGTCGAACCACACTGGTGCGATGTGCGGGCGACCGTCGGGGCGGACCGTGGCGAGCTTGGCGGTGCGGGCAGCGCCGAGGAGAAACCGGCGGCGTTCCTGGTCGCTCATCGCTGACATAACTCATCGCTCCGGGTTTGCAGGCCATAGCTTCCGGTCGCCAGCCTGGCTGATCAGGGAAGCTTGACCGCGAGGACGTCGAGCATCGTGAAGTCGGGCGCTTGGGCGAAGAGGTCGGCGTTTTCTTGAAGCAGCTTGGGTATTTGGCCGTTGACGTGTGCTTGGCGGCCTGACTCGTCGGGGAAGGCATCAAAGATGCCATAGGTGGTCGGCCCGAACTGGATGGCGAACCAGGCGGTAGTGGCCGGCTCGTCCTGCACGATCGGCAGCCCACCCTTGAGAAAGTTAGCGACGTCCTGTTCCCTTCCGGGCTTAACCTCAAGAGTGGCCAGCAACGCCTTCGTGGTGGTCATTGGGTGGGTTCTCCTTACGCGGTCGGTGGGCGTGCTATTGCCCGATTCTCGCGAAGTTCGGGTGCTCCCGGCTGCAACCTGGGGTGACGAACTCCGGCTCGCCGTTGCACCTATCAGGTCAAGGTACGAGCGCAGCGTACCGCGGTAGCAAGGCTCTGCTCACGACGAGCGGGAGTCGGCTTCGGGTATGGGTCGGGCCGGCCGGGACCGGCCCAGGCGGCGAGCTTGCCGTGGCGGTCCTCGATGGCGACCGGCAGCCCGGTCAGCTCGTGCAGCGCGCAGGCGATGCCCTCTAGGCGATCCCCGACCGACATCACCGCAGTGAACCGGTTGTGAATGTCGAGGCTGCGCAGCACCGCGCCGGGGCACCGTTGCGGCAACCTAGGCGCAAATAAGCTGTCCACGGATTACGGCCATCCAGTACAACTTGTAAAATAAGCAGGTGCCACTGCTCGTTGTCTTGTTGTGCGCGGGACTCCGCCACCCGCTGATAGATTCCGCGAGCCATCCCGGTCTTCTCGTGTACATGAGTGATGGCGACGTAGGCGACCTGCTCCCGCGACTGGTAGGGCACCCGGGCGACTAGTTCGAGAACCTTGAACTTGCCCAACGTGCGATTCTGCCCGTATACCGAGTCGAGGGCACGAAACAGTACGCGGGCAGCCGCCCGTACGAGCGCCTCGGCGTAGCGAGCGTTTCTTGTTGCGCGGTCAGCAGTTGCTTGTGATTAAGCTTCGGCGGCCCAGCGAGCATTGCCACATGCCGCAGACGCTCCCGATCTGACATGGTTACTCCTCCTCCACCGGCGCCATCGGTAGTTGTACCGACCCTGCCTGCCGGGGCGCGCAGGCGATGCGCCTGCCCGGGGAGCGAATCGGCTCACCGTTCTGCCCTGGCGCCGCGGCCTCATAATTGTCAGCCATCGATGTGTGGTCTGCACACCACATCGCGGTGCTCGGCGATGTCGGCGAGCCGGCGCAGGGACTCGATGTTGCGGGGCCGCATCCGAATCGGAGCACGAGACAGGGTGCGCCGAGTGGACCTCGGGAGGCAGGTGCCCCGTCTCACGAGCACGCGGACTGCCGTGACCGTCGCAAGGCCGTAGACAAGATGGGCGCTGAGGTCCTCCCACAGCGTCTCCGCCTCGTATTCCCACACCGGCTTGTACAGCTTCGCCGGCACGAGCACCGCGTAGGACACCGACCACACGCCTGCTCCCAGAATGAGCCCGTGCCACGTGCGACGAGTGGGGAACGAGCGGCTCACCAGGACGAATGCGGCGCCCCACCCCACCCCGGTCGCCCAGTGCACGATGTTGTTCACGAGGCGGGCCCGCTCAGGTGGTAGCTCGCGATGGAAGATCCCCTGGATCAGGCGTCTGCCGATCTGGGCCGGGGCGGGAGCTTCATCCCAGCTGCTGAGGCCAGCCGAGAATGCCCAATCGATGAACCCCTACCCCCGCCGTTGCGCCGGTACCGGGAGAACCAGAGCAGATCCATCGCAACGGTGCCGAGCGCTCCCGCGGTCGCGCCTCGCACGACCGCGCTGAGTGGCGTCAAGCAGGCCCGCTCTTTCATGCTGGAAGCGTACGACGTTGTCGACACGCTGATGGGAGACTTGGTTGAGTCAGCAGTCCTACGTCACCACCGCAGGGAGAACTGCCGATCCACCGGCTCGTGCCGAGATGGTTGCAGCAGTCGCAGCGCAAGGGGGACCCGGCGTGGCACTGGAGTGCGCAGTGACGCGCGCCGCCCACCCCAGAGGACCGCACGCCGGGCGTACCGCGCCGCGACACGTATGCGGCGCTGGGGCGATACTCCGGATCGCGCGCCATCGCGGCGTAGAACCCCACCGAGACGTGTTCGACGGCTATCCCTGCGATGGCCACTCACCGTTCCGTCTCCCCCCGCGGCGGCGAGCACTTGAGCGCCCTCGTGGGGTTGAGGATGAGGCTGATGGACGGAGAGGTCATCGATAAGGCTCACGCCAGCACGGTCGGATTTGAGCATCGATCAGTTTTAGCAACCTATACCGCCGGCCGTTGCCGGCCCTCTGGGCACCTGGGAGTCTTCGTGTGTGGCCAAGTCGAAATCGGCGCGCTCGGAAGAATCCCCACGCACCGAGGTCCCGTCGCGGGTGAGTGACCTGTTGCGCCTGCCCACCGGCCCGGTGGACCTCAAAGCGATAGCAACGCGGGCGACCCCCGGCTTCACCGGCTCGGGCAAGACCGACGCCACAACGGCGATGCGTCACCTTGGGCCGCCCCTGGCGGATATGCAAGAGCAGCTCTACGCCGAGGGGCATACCGGTGGCCGGCACAGCCTGCTGCTCGTGCTGCAGGGCATGGACACCGCCGGCAAGGGAGCCACGGTCAAGCATGTCCTCGGCCTCATGAACCCCATGGGCGTGCAATATCACGCGTTCAAGAAGCCGACTCCCGAGGAGCGTGAACATCATTTCTTGTGGCGGGTCAAGCGGCGACTGCCACCGCCTGGCATTGTCGGCGTCTTCGACCGTTCCCACTATGAGGACGTGGTGGTGGTTCGGGTGCACGAGCTCGTGCCGCCCGAGATGTGGTCATGCCGCTACGGCATCATCAACCGCTTCGAGGAGAAGCTGGTCGCCTCGGCCACGAGAATCGTGAAATGCTTTCTTCACATCTCAAGGGAAGAACAGAAGCGGCGCCTGCTCGCACGGCTCGACGATCCCACGAAACGCTGGAAGTACAACTCTGCCGACGTCGACGAGCGCGGCTATTGGGACGATTACCAGCAGGCGTACTCGGACGCACTCAGGAAATGCAACACCGAGGCTGCTCCATGGTATGCCGTGCCCGCCGACCGCAGGTGGTACCGCAATTGGGCGGTCACGAAGATTCTCACCGAGCAGCTCGAGGAGATGGCCCTCACCTGGCCCAGCCCTGAAGGCTGGGACCTCGAGAAGGAACGCGCGCGGTTGGCAGCGGACCCGTGACCTGCGTCCCGCCGCGGAAACCGATCAGGCAGCGTTCCACACGGTCGCTCAGGCGTACGCGGGCCCGCCGACGCACTCGCAGCCTTTGTCGGCACCCAGGCCGGCGGTCTGCTCGAGTACCTGCTCGACCGGGTCGCCCTGGGAGTCGTCGATGGGGATGACGCCGATCTGCTCGGCGAGCTTGAGCCGGTCGGGGTGCCGGTCGACGATCATCACTTTGCTGGCGCCCTGGATCATCGCCGAGTAGGCGGCCATCAGCCCAACTGGGCCGGCGCCGTACACCACCACCGAATCGCCAGGACGTATATCGGCCAGCCGGGTGGCATGCCAGCCGGTGGGGAAGATGTCGGCCAGCATCACCTAGTCGTTCTCCTTGTCCTGGGCGTCCTCGGGCAGCCGCAGGCAGTTGAAGTCACCGAAGGGCACCCGCAGCTTCGGCCTGCCCACCCCAGAACGGCCCCATGCCGGCGAAACCGTAGGCGGCGCCGGCCATCTGCGGGTCCGGGTGGACCGTCAGGCAGAACGCCGTCAGGCGGTCCTCGCAGTTGCGGCAGAAACCGCAGCCAATGTTGAACGGCAGGCACACCCGGTCACCCGGCCGGATTCTGGTCACACCCGGACCGACCTCGACGACCTCGCCGAGGTTCTCATGTCCGATCACCATGCCGGGCTCAAGATTCGTCCGGCCCTCGTACATGTACAGGTCCGACCCGCAGATATTGGTGCTGGTGATCCTGACCACTACGTCGGTGGCCTGCTCGATCTTGGCGTCCGGCACGTCCTTGACCGTCACGTCGCGGGGCCCGTTGTATACCACTGCCTTCACGTCTATCCTCCCTCTTCCAGTGATCCACCGGCCCAGCGTCGGTGCAGTGGCCCAGCGTCGTTACATGGCCCAGCATCGTTGCATGCACGGTGGACAATCTGTTTTCTTTGTCACCATGGCGGGCCACGCTGAGCGGACGCCTCGGCCCGTCGGTGTGAAATCGATGGCGGCAGCCTCACCCGGCAGGCCCAGAGATGAGACCCGGGTTCGTGATCAGCCGGTCCGCTCCAGCACTACGAAGCCGTTGGCGGGGATGACCACCCCGAGGGTGCCCCCGTCGGCCCGTAGCGTGGCACCCACGTTTCCGACATTGGATCCGCCATATGCTGCCGAGTCGCTGTTGAAACACTCCCGCCATCCGGCGCTGCTCAGCGCGGCGTGGTTTAACACGTAGTTGGGATTGTCGAAAGCGGTATTGTTGAGGCTGGCGGCGATGAGGCACTCGGTGGCGTTTTCCCGCTGTTCCTCTAGCCACCGGATACTCTGCCGCAGCACCGTCATCGCCAGCCCCCTCGGTGAGTTCGCCTTGTTGAGCGACGTCTGGTCCAACAACCCCGCCAGTAACGGCCCGGAGTACTAATAGCTGCTGGCATACCTGGAATCGTGCAGGCCGATTAAGGCGTCGGCCTGGGGCGCCAACTCCCGGCGCCTCCCTCACCCCATCAGGTCAATCAGCTATCGGTCGGCGTGCGGGAGCGAAGCAGCTCGGCGAGTACGGCCGCCTGGCTGAGGTCCGGGACCCTGGTTGCGGTCAGCAAGGTCACGGGGCGGCTCGACGCGAGCTCCCGAAGGCGCTCCAGCGCCGCCGCCGGCCCAGGTTGTTCCAACTCGCTGCGATAGCGCCGCCGGAACTCGGTGAAGCGGCCCGGGTCGTGCCCATACCACCGGCGCAGCTCGTTCGACGGCGCGACCTCCCGGCACCAGTCCTCGAGTGCCGCCTTATCTCGTGACAAGCCGCGGGGCCATACGCGGTCGACGAGGACGCGGGCGCCGTCCTGCGCCGCCGGCTCGTCGTAGACCCGGCGCACCTGGACGTTGAGTTCAGCCACCACCGGCCTCCCCGCGTGGCCCATTGACGACACTCGTTCTCACGTCAGCTCCTTGGTCGAGGTGCACGGTCATTATGTGCGGCGAAACGATCGGCGCCCTGGGCCGCCCTGGGCCTGCTGGCGCCAGTAGTGACCGAGTCTGTTCTCCTGCTAGGCCGGGAACCTCGTCCCCGCCGGTGCGGGAATTTCACGCCTGTGAGGACGGTTGACAGTCTCGCAGCCGGCTGCGACGACGGCGCGGGCTGGGCACGGTAGTGGAGAATGTGGATTGGCAGTGAAGTGCGTCGAGTGCGGCGAGGAATTGATTGAGGAACGTGCTGAGCTGGGCTACAGGTACTGCACAAAGAAGCAGTGTCAAGCCAAGCACCACAAGGGACTGACGATCACCGCGATAGGGGTCAACAAGAGCGCTGACACCTTCATCATCGGTGATCAGGAAGAGATCAGGCAACGAGCAGAGGCTGGCGAGTTCGCCAAGAAGGACAGTGGGCTCGGCATCAATTACCGAAACTCACAAAACCGCCCCGAAGTACCCTCTAAGGCACTCCAGCCGAGCAGCTCGGTGACCCGAACAATACCTGCTCGACGTCCGTGGACCCGCGAGCAGGAAAAGATCGTGCGGTTGTACAACGGCATGGGGCTCACTCCCCGCCAGATCGTGGAACGGGCCCGTGAGAACACGCCGCAGCTGGGTATCACCGAAAGCCTGGTCACCAAGATCATGTGTTCGCCGCCGAGGTAGCTAACGACAGCTCTCCGGCCGGACTTAGCCGAAGGGTGAACCGGGTGATGCGCGTAATGCGGTAGACTGAACATCATGCGCACAACTGTGTCGATCTCCGATGAGCTGCTCGTGGCGGCCAAGCGCCGGGCCAGGGAGCGGGGCCAGTCGCTGGGCTCGGTGATCGAGGACGCTCTTCGCCGGGAACTAGCCATCGTTCACGACCGTGGCTTCCGACCCGAGGTCCCGGTATTCGATGGCGGTACCGGCCCCCGGCCGGGGGTTGATTTGACGTCGAACCGGGCACTGCACGAGGTGCTCGATGAGGGCCTGGACCTCGAGGCTCGTCGGTAGCCCATGTTCCTGCTTGACGTCAACGTGCTGCTCGCCGCGCACCGTGGCGACCACCCACATCACGGCACCGTCCGCCCTTGGTTCGATCAACTGCTCGCGGGTGACGACCCCTTCACTGTCCCGATCCTGGTGTGGGCGTCGTTCCTACGGCTGGCGACCAATCGAAGGATCTTCGAGGTACCCTCGCCAAGGGTGGATGCTTTCGCGTTCATCGACGCTACCTGCGCCCAGCCCCACCACCTGCTGACCGGTCCCGGCCCGCGCCATCTCACGCTGCTGCGTGAACTCTGCGATGAGGCCGATGCGTCCGGCGATCTGGTTCCTGACGCGGTGCTCGCCGCCGTCGCCGCCGAGCACGACTGCGAGGTGGCCACTCTGGACCGGGACTTCGCCCGATTCACCTCGGTGCGCCACATCCGCCTGCAAACTTAGCTGATCTCGACCGATGATCGCGCGCTAGACGGCCCGGTCACCGGGCCGAGCACGAGGAGCAACTGTCCCGGTTGTGGTCGGCGATCATTACCGGTGGCCCGTCCTCGGGCAAGGACGACCTGATCGAGGCGGTCCACTCCGCCGGCATCCCGTGCATGGTCGACGAGCCCGGCCGCGAGATCTACCGC
>JBOHFW010000236.1:0-8973 GCA_050699835.1 Pseudonocardiaceae bacterium
CCCCTGGGTCGACTGAACCCGCTTGACGTTGCCAGGGTCCATGAACTCGACGTCAGCGACGTTTCATGCGTCCAAAATGTCGCTGCTGTCAAGTTCACGGCTGGCAGCCTGATCACACTGCAGGAAATGGAGCCGTCTGGAGGCTGAGGAGCTCGGATGCCAGCAGGCGGAGCACGTCTTGGCGCGCGGAGTTGATGAAGAAGTGGTCACCGGGCAGCAGGTGGGCCCGGAAAGAGCCGGTCGTGTGGCGCGACCAGGCCTGCACGTCCTCGGGAAACACCTCTTCGTCCCGCAGGCCGCCGAAGGCGGACACCGGGCAGCTCAGCAGGGCCTGCGGGCGGTACACGTACGTCTCGGTCAAGGTGCAGTCGCTCCGCAAGGTGGGCAGCATCGCATCCAGGCACTCGCTATCGGCCAGCAACTCGGGTGGGATCCCGCCCAGCGATTCAATCTTGGCGATGAACTCCGGGTCGGGCAGGGTATGCCAGTCGGGGGAGCGGCTGGGCAGGTGCGGTGCGCGGTATCCGGAGGCGAACAGGTGCACCGGCACCACGCCGCTCGGGCGCAGCCGGCGGATCAGCTCGAACGCGATCAGCGCGCCCATGCTGTGACCGAAGAGCGCGAACGGGCGGGTGAGATAGCTGGCCAGCCCCTCGGCCAGCAGGCCGACCAGCTGCTTCATCGATTCGATCGGTGGCTCGTTGAAGCGGTTCTCCCGGCCGGGGAGCTGGACCGGCACGACCTCCACGTCATCGGGGAGGTGCGCCGGCCAGTCCCGATACCTGCTGGCGCCGCCACCGGCTGGGGGTAGACAGATCAGCCGCAACCGCGCGGACGGCCGCGGACGGCTGATCTGCACCCAGCGGGAGCGAGTGGGCGGCGTCATAGGCGAGTCCCCTTGATCAGGATTGGGCGCGGTCCATCTGCTCCCGCAGGCTGCGCGGCCGCATGTCGGTCCACACCTCATCGACGTAGGCCGAGCACTCGTCCTTGGTGCCCTCCTTACCCACCCGGTGCCAGCCCGCCGGCACCTCCAAGCCGACCAGCCACAGCGAGTACTGCTCCTCGTCGTTACGCAGGACCTCGTACCTCGCGTCGTCGTCCATACTCTTCAATCTCCTTTCCTGGCAACATCGTGTCGATCGGCCGTAGGGACCGAGGGGGTTTCGGCTACCGGTCCGGCGATAACTGGTTGCCGGGGGAAACTGCGCAGGGTCGGGTTGAGCGTCGCGACCACCGCGATCACCGCGATACCGCCCGCACACACCAGCACCGCGTGGGTGCCGGACAACGCCGAGGCGAGCAGCCCGCCCACCACCGGGCCCAGTGCGGCGGCGACACCGGTGATGATCACTAACACGCTGCTCAACCGGCCGCGCAGGTCATCGGGCGTGAGCAGCAGCTGCCGGGTGACGATGGTCGTGTTCGCGGTAGGCGGCAGCAACGCCATGGCCGCGAACAACGCTCCGAACAGCCACCCGCTCTGGACGAAGGCCGCTGCCAGGGTCAGCGCAGCCATCCCCCAGAACACCGCGATGATCGAGGCGTAGGGGCTCAACACCTGGGACAGCCGCGAGGCCGCCACCGCGCCCAGTAGCCCGCCCACCCCCAGCATCGCCGCGATGATGCCGATCTGACCCGAGGGCATGCCCCGAGCTTGCAGCAGCACGATGACGATGAGGAAGAAGGCGCTGATGAACAGGTTGAGCACCACCGCGCACAGCGCGGTGACCCGGATGTGCCGGTGCGCCCACACCCACCGCAGGCCGGCCATGATCTCCCGGCCCAGGTCGCGGGCCGGCGCCGGTCGCACCTCCCGGGGTGGGACCCGGAGAAACAGCAGCAGGACACAAGCCAACCCGTGGGCCACCGAGTCCGCCAGGAACGGCACGAAGCGGCCAATGGCGAACAGGAAACCACCCACCGCGGTGCCGGACAGCTGCGCCACCGACCCGCGCGCCACGTTCAGCGCTATCGCCGCGGACAGCTGCTCTGGTGGCACCACCCGCGGCAGGCAGGCGTCCTCCGCCGGCCGGTACAGCGCGCCACAGATCCCCATCACGGCGCCCACCGCTATCAGGTACAGGATCGGCACCACGTTCCACCACAGGGCTACCACCAGGCTGGCCGCCGCGATCATCTGTATCGCCTCGCAACCCAGCATGATCGTCTTACGGTCCCAGCGGTCCGCGAGCGCTCCGGCCGGCAGTCCGGCGAGGAGCTGCGCCGTGGTGATCGCGCCCAACACGAGTCCGGATGCGGCCGCCGAGCCGGTGAGCGCGAGCACCAGCAGCGGGAAGGCGAGCACCGCGGCACTGAGGCCGACACCCGAGAGCACCTGGCTGCCCCAGAGCAGCTGGTAGTTGCGGTTACGGGACAGCGGAACGGGCGCTCCCCCGGGCACGGTGCTCACCGCGGGCCCCGGCAATCCCGCACGATGCCCGTGAGGGCCTCGGCGAAGTCATCGGCGAGCGCCTGGACGGTGGCTTGATGATGTCGATCTGGGCGGTAGAGCCAGGAGAATCCCAGTTGCCCGTGCTGCACCACACCGACGACTTCCAGCAGGTGTGGGCCCGGATCGGCGGGATCGCCAGCCTGCCCCATCGAGCCGTGCACAGCCCGGTAGAGGCCGCGCTCCGCATCCGGGTTTCCGGACCCAGGTTCTCGAGACCCAGGTTCTTGAGACCCAGGTTCTTGAGACCCAGGTTCTCGAGACCCAGGTTCTTGAGGCACAGCCTCCCACTGGCCGAGGTAGTTGAACGCGATCTGAGGCCCGGGCCCAGCGAGGGCGAGGCGCTGACGGGCCGCACGCGAACCCAGGTAACGCAGCGCCCCGTAGCCGAACCCGTTGTTGGGCACGGCGCGCAGCTGCTGGCGCACTGCTCTGATGAGGTCTCGCCAGCGGGGTTCGGCTCCACCGGGCACCGTCAGCGCGACCGGGAACATGGTGGTGAACCAGCCAACGGTGCGGGATAGATCGATACCGTCGAGGATCTCCTCGCGGCCGTGGCCCTCCAGGTCGATCGACACCCGGCTTGCTCCGGTCCACCGGCTCAGCGCCCACGCGAGTGCGCTGACCAGGACGTCGTTGATGCGGGTGCGGTAGGCGGCCGGGGCCAATCTCAGCAGCGCCTCGGTGTCCTCGACGCCGAGGCACACCGAGACCGCGCGCGAGGGTGCGCCTGGTTCTGTAGTTGCCAGGTCCACCGGCAGCGGAGCTGCCTCCACAACGCCTGCCCAGTGGTCCAGCTCGTGGTCCAGGCTTCCCTTCGCGACGAACTCGCTCAGGCGGTTCGCCCAGTCCTGGAAGGATGTGGTCTTGGCTTCCAGTTCGACGTTCACGCCGCGCGTCACCTGGTGGTAGGCCGTCTCGAGGTCCTCGAGCAGGATTCGCCAGGACACCGCGTCGATCACCAGGTGATGAGCCGCGAGGAACAAGTAACTGCCGCGCACCGCGCCGGTGGTGAACAGCGCCGCCTTCAGCAGCGGAGGTTCCCGGAGATCGAAACTTGCGTGCATGTCGTCGGCGACCCGCTGCATCGCCACTGCCTGGTCCTCGCCGGCCAGATCCGAGAGATCGATGACACGCAGCGGCGGACCCGACGGATCGTTGGCTTGCCGCCAATGCCCGTCGAGAAGATCGAACCGCGTTCGAAGCGCGTCATGATGGTCCAGCAACACCTCGAGTGCCCGTTCGAGAGCCTGCCGGTCGAGGTTTTCGTCCAGCTCGACCACCATCGACTGGTTGAAATGGTGCGGATTGACCGGATGGGTCCGGAAGAACCACTGCTGGATCGGCGTAAGCGGGGTCGACCCGATCACCGGTTGCTGGTCGGCGTGCTCGCTGCCGGCCGTGGTGATCACCGATGCGAGCTCGGCGACGGTCTGGCGGAAGAAGATGTCCCGGGTGCTCAGCTTGAACCCGGCCTTCCGGGCCCGGAAGACGAGTTGGATGCTCAGGATGGAGTCGCCACCGAGCTCGAAGAAATTGTCCTGGACACCGACGCGTTCCACTCCCAGCACCTCAGCCCAGACATCAGCCAAGGTCTGCTCGGTCGCGGTCCGCGGCGCGACATACTCCGACACCGGTTCCGCGAGCTGGTCCGGCGCGGGCAACGCCGTGCGGTCCACCTTCCCGTTCGGGGTCAACGGCAACTCATCCAGCACCACGAACACCGGCGGCAGCATGTATTCCGGCAAGCTCTGGGCGAGATGCGCCCGCAACTCCGCCGCAGTGGGGGCGAGCGCGACGGCCGGCACCACGTAACCCACCAGCCGCTTCGTCCCCGGCTGGTCTTCGCGGGCCGTCACCACCGCCTGGGCCAGCGCCGGATGAGCCCGCAACGCCGAGGAGATCTCGCCCAGCTCGATCCGGAAGCCCCGGATCTTCACCTGCTCATCGACCCGGCCCAGGTACGTCAGGTCCCCGCGGGCGCTCCATCGGGCCAGGTCCCCGGTGCGGTACATCCGCTCACCCGGCATGCCGAACGGATTCGCCACGAACCGGGTCGCGGTCAAGCCCGGACGGTGCAGGTATCCCCGCGCCAGGCCACGACCGCCCAGGTACAGCTCGCCAGGCACCCCGATCGGGACCGGGCGCAGCCGGCTGTCCAGGAGGTAGGCCTGAGTGTTCCCGATCGGGGTGCCGATGGTGGGCGCACCCAGCGGGTCTTCAAGGCGGGCCGCGGTGGACCAGATCGTGGTCTCGGTGGGCCCGTAGAGGTTGGTGAGCTCGCTGCCCAGCTGGTGCATGGTGGCAGCGAGTGTCGGCGGCAGTGCCTCGCCGCCGACCAGCATGCGCAGCCCACGCACGCTCTCGGGTTGGGTGGAGATAATGGTCTGCCACAGCGATGGGGTCGCTTGCATGATCGTGACATCGGAGCTGGTGATGGTCTGGCCCAGCGCGGCCGGGTCGGCGGCGAGGTCGTCTTCGGCCAGGACCACGGCCGCGCCCCGGATCAGCGGGAGGTACAGCTCCAGTGCCGCGATGTCGAAGGCGATCGTGGTGAGGGCAAGCCACCTAGTCGTGCCATCCAGGGGGAACATGTCAGCCATCGAGCTGAGGAAGTTGACCAGCGCGGCGTGCGGGATCAGCACCCCTTTCGGTCGCCCGGTGGAGCCCGACGTGAAGATCACATAGGCGGGGTGGCTATCCACCAGCGGTCGGGACCGCTGCGCTGGAGTGATGTCATCGCTCGGATAACCGGCGATCTCCGCGAGGGTCTGCGGGTCGTCGATCACCAACCGGGTCAGTTCCGCGGGCAGGCAGCCCGAGGTCTGCGTGGTGCTCAGCACCAGGACCGGGTCGGCGTCGGCGCAGATGAACTCGATCCGCCCAGGGGGGTAGTTGGAGTCGATCGGCAGGTAGCCGGCGCCCGCTTTCCCTACCGCTATCAACGCCACGACCAGATCCACTGACCGCGGCAGTGCCAGCCCCACCAGCTGCTCCGGGCCGACGCCCCGGGCGATCAGCACTCGCGCCAGGCGATTGGCCCGCTCGGCCAGCTCCCGGTAGGTCAGCTGTTGGCGGGGTGAGCGGTGCCCACCGCAGATCAGCGCGACGGAATCCGGGGTGCGCGTCACCTGAGCGTCGAACAGCTCCGGCCACACCGTCGACGGCACTGCCCGCCGGGTGTCGTTCCAGCCCACCATCACCTGGTGGTGCTCCGCCTCGGTCAGCAGGGGAAGCTCAGCCACCGGCTGGTCCGGGTCAGCGGCGA
This sequence comes from Pseudonocardiaceae bacterium, assembly GCA_050699835.1. Classification (GTDB taxonomy): domain Bacteria; phylum Actinomycetota; class Actinomycetes; order Mycobacteriales; family Pseudonocardiaceae. Next base: position 5,721 of record JBOHFW010000236.1, read on the forward strand.
TCCCGGCCAGTAGGACCAGGAGATGCTCAGCCATCCGCTGCATGGTGGCGGCGTCGAACAAGTCTGTGTTGTAGGTCAACGCTCCGGCCAGCATCTCACCGGTCTCGTGGAACTGCACGGTGAGATCGAATTGCGCACTGGTCGTCGGGAGTTCCACCCCGGAGACGTCCAACCCGGCCAGCTCCGGGGCGTGTCCCGGGGCGTTCTGCAAGATGACCATGGTTTGGAACAGTGGGGTCCGGCTGGTGTCCCGGGCCGGGGAAAGCTCATCCACCAGCCGCTCAAAAGGAACCTGCTGGTGAACGACAGCGTCCAGCACCGTTTCCCGGACCCCGGTCAGGAACTCCCGGAAACTCTGCGCACCGTTCACCCGGGAACGCAGCACCACGGTGTTGACGAAGAACCCGATCAGTCCTTCCAGCTCGGCGCGGTCCCGGCCGTGGACCACCGTGCCCACCGCGATGTCGTCCTGCCCCGACCAGCGGCTGAACAGCACCTGGCACGCCGCCACCAGCGTCATGAACAACGTGCCGTCCAGACGCTGACCCAACGCCGTCAAGCCTGCCAGCACCGGGCCGGGCACCACGAACTCACACACCGCGCCCGCGGAGGTCAGCATCGCCGGGCGGGGCCGGTCGGTGGGCAACTCCAGCACCGCCACCCCGGCCAGCTGTTCCCGCCAGTACCCCAGTGCGGCGTCCAGCACCGCACCGGTGAGCAGCTCCCGTTGCCACACCGCGTAATCGACGTACTGCACCTCCAGCGCCGGGAGCTGCGGCGCCTGGCCGGTGACCGCGGCGTTGTAGAACACGCCCAGCTCGGCCACCAGCACCCCGATCGACCAGCCATCGGTCACGATGTGATGCATCGCCACCTGCAACACATGTTCGGTGGGGGCTACCCGCACCACGCCCACCCGCAGCAACGGGCCTCGCGCCAGATCGAACTCCCTGGCCCCCGCGGCCAGGACCTTAAGCAATTCGATCTCCCGCTGGGGTGCGTCCAGCCCGGAGAGGTCCTGTACCGGCACACTCACCGGCGCCGGCGGGTGGATCACCTGGACCCCCCGCCCCTCGACCGTCTCGAACGTGGTCCGCAGCGACTCGTGCCGGGCCACCAGCGCGGTGAAGGCCGCCGACAATGCCGCCAGGTTCAGCTCACCGCGTACCCGGACCGCGAACGCGGTGACATATCCCGAGTCGCCCGGGGCGAACTCGTCCAAGAACCACAACCGCTGCTGCGCGAACGACAACGGCAACTCACCCACGCGATCCACCACGGTGATCGGGGGCGCATCGGAGATCACCGATTCCGCTACCGCCGTCGCCAACCCCGCTACCGTTGGATCGACGAACAACACCCGGGGTGATAGCTCCACTCCGAACGCCACCCGCACCCGCGACATCACCTGGATGCTGAGGATGGAGTCGCCGCCGAGCTCGAAGAAGTTATCGTGGATGCCGACCTGGTCCGCTCCCAGGATCTGTGCCCAGATCTGGGTGAGGGTGTGCTCCGCCGGGGTCCGCGGGGCGACGTACTGGGCCGCTGGCTGGGCAGCCTGATCGGGCGCGGGGAGGGCTTTGCGGTCGAGTTTCCCGTTGGCGTTCAGCGGCAGTTCGTCGAGGGTGACGAACACGGCGGGCACCATGTAATCGGGCAACGCCGCGGCGAGGTGGGTCCGCAGCTCTGCGGTGCTCGGGGCGTGCCCGCTGACGGGGACCACGTACCCGACCAGGCGTTTGGCGCCGGGCTGGTCCTCCCGGGCGCTGACCACGGCCTCGCTGATCCCGGGGTGGGTGGCCAGCACCGATTCGATCTCACCCAGCTCGATGCGGAACCCGCGGATCTTGACCTGCTCATCGGCCCGGCCCAGATACTCCAGCTCCCCAGCGGGGGTCCAGCGCACCAGATCCCCGCTGCGATACATCCGCTCCCCCGGTGCGCCGAAGGGGTTGGCGAGGAACCGGGCCGCGGTCAGTCCAGGTCGGTACAGGTAGCCGCGGGCCAGGCCGATCCCGGCGATATACAGCTCCCCGGTTACCCCGACCGGGACCGGCCGCAACCGTGCATCCAGTACATACAGCCGGGTGTTGGGGATCGCAGACCCGATCGAGGGGCGGTCCGGACCGGGCACCAGCGGTGCGGTCCAGCTAGCCACCACGGTGGCCTCGGTGGGCCCGTACGAGTTGATCATCCGGCGGTTCGGGGCCCACCGGGCCACCAACTCCGCACTGCACACGTCTCCACCCACGATCACCGTGCGCCACGCCGGCAATCCGGACGCGGCAACTTCGGCAGGGATCGTGGCCAGCGCCGCCGGCGGGATCAATGCGTGCGTGATCCGCTCAGCCTCCAGGATGGCCAGCAGGCTCTCCCCGGCCAGCGGCCCCGCGGTGGCCGGCAGCACCCACACAGCGCCGGCCAGCAGCGAGATCCCCAACTCCAGCACCGAGGCATCAAAACTCGGTGAGGACATCCCCAACACCCGATCACCCGGGTTGAGCTGGTAATGCTCGATTTCGGCGGTGACGAAATTGCTCAACCCCGTATGAGTGACCACCACCGCCTTGGGCTGCCCCATCGACCCCGACGTGTAGATCACATACGCCGGATGAGACAACCGCAGCACATCCAGCCGATCCGTATCAGTGGGACTGCGCCCCGGCATGCCCGCCAGCTCACCCACCACCAGCGGATCATCAACGAGCACCACCACCATTCCGGATACCACCGGCAGCTGCGACGCGGTCGCGATAGAGGTCAGCACCAGCACCGGCGCGGCATCAGCGAGCATGAAACTCACCCGCGCCTGCGGGTAATCCGGATCAATCGGCAGATACCCCGCACCCGCCTTGGCCACCGCCAGCAACGCCACCACCAGCTCCACCGAACGCGGCAACGCCACCGCCACCAGCCGCTCCGGGCCCACCCCCTGAGTGATCAGCCACTGCGCCAGGCGGTTAGCCCGCTCATCCAACTCCGCATACGACACACTCACCGGCCCACACACCACCGCCTCAGCCCCCGGAGACGCCGCCACCCGCGCAGCAAACAACTCCGGCAACGTGATTGCCGGCACCTCACGGTGAGTGTCATTCCACCCCACCAGCACCTGATCCCGCTCACCCTCAGTCAACACCGGCAGACGGGTCACCGGCCCATCCGGATCAGCCGCAATCCCCCCCAACAGCACCAGCAGGTGCTGCGCCATCCGCTCAATAGTGGCCGCATCGAACAGTTCCGGGTCGTAGGC
>JBOHFW010000237.1:0-10594 GCA_050699835.1 Pseudonocardiaceae bacterium
GTGCCGACGACTGCTGGACCCGAGACGTTCATGAACGAGCGAGGGCGGGCCAGGACCACCCGGCGCCCGCTCAGCCGCGTTTGGAGGATATCCGCTCCGGCCTTGTGCGAAGTGAAACGCCCGCCCACCCGGCGGGCCAGCTCGTCGACCACCATGAACCCGACATTGTGCCGGTTGCCGGCGTAGCTGGGACCCGGGTTGCCCAGACCTACGATCAGTGCGATCTCACTGGCGACCCAGTCGGCGTTGCCGTCAGCGGTCACAGCCTCGGGCGGTGACCCGCGTCAGGCCTGCTCACCGGAGGGCGCGTCAACGGGTGCCGCTTCGTCCTCGGTGACACCCTCGCCCTCGAGCTCTTCGCCACTCGGCGCGGCGACCACGTTGACCACGAGCTGTTCCGGGTCGGTCCGTAGCTCCACACCCGGTGGCAGCGTGACCTGGCTGGCCAGCACTCGGGTGCCGACCTCGGCATCCTGCACGGACACTTCGATCTCGTCGGGGATCGCCAGTGCATCCGCCTCAACCTGGAGGTTGGTCACCTCCTGGGTGACCAGGCTGCCGGGCGCGGCGTTGCCGGTGACGATGACGTGGACGTCCACCACGACCTTCTCACCACGCCGGACGATGAGCAGATCGACGTGCTCGATGTAGCGCCGGATCGGATGCACAGCAACCGCCTTGGTCAGCGCGAGCTGCGGCGCGCCGCCCAGCTCAAGGCTGAGCACGGCGTTGCTGCCCTGCTCGCGCACCACTCTGGCGAACTCCAGCGCGGGCAGTGCCACATGCTGCGGGTCGCTGCCGTGCCCGTAGAGCACTGCGGGGATCTTGCCGGCGCGCCGGGTGCGCCGGGCGGCGCCCTTGCCGAACTCGGTGCGCAGTTCGGCGGCCAGGCGGACCTCGGACACGATGGACTCCTTAGCGGGTGCGAGGCGCGACGTCGGGCGGACGCGGCGCCGGATCGAGGTGTGGTGTCCTGCGACGGTGGCGGCGCCCGCCTTCATGACCGGTCATGGGTACGCGAAGCGCGACACCACCGCGTCGATCACGAAGAGCGGAGAGGCTCTCCCTCGCCGAGGCAACCCGCGAAGTATACGCAAGTCACGCCAGGACGCGACACAGCGGGCAGGGGAGCGCGACATGCCGAGCACAGGGGCGCGACATGCGGGGATGGGGTTAGGCGTTGCCGTCGAAGAGGCTGGTTACGGAGCCGTCGTCGAAGACCTCGTGGATCGCGCGGGCCAGCAGCGGCGCGATGGACAGCACGGTCATCCCGGGGAAGCGTTTGTCGTCGGAGATGGGCAAGGTGTTGGTGAGGATGATCTCCCGGGCGCCGCAGCTGGACAACCACTCGGTGGCCGGGTCGGAGAGCACCCCGTGGGTGGCCGCAATGACCACGTCGGCGGCCCCGGCATCGTGCAACGCCCGCACGGCGCTGGTCACTGTGCCGCCGGTGTCAATCATGTCGTCGATCACCACGCAGAGCCGGCCGTCGATGTCGCCGACCACCCGGTTGGCCCGGGCCTGGTTGGGCTTGCCGGGATCGCGGGTCTTGTGGATGAACGCCAGCGGCGTACCGCCGAGCGTCTCGGCCCAGCGCTCGGCCAGCCGCACCCGGCCGGAATCCGGCGATACCACGGCCAGCTCACGCCCGGCGTAGGTGCTCTTGATGTGGTCGGCTAGCACCGGCAGCGCGAACAGATGGTCCACCGGGCCGTCGAAGAAGCCCTGGATCTGTGAGGTGTGCAGGTCCACCGTCATGATCCGGTCCGCCCCAGCGACCTTGAACATGTCCGCGATGAACCGGGCAGAGATCGGCTCGCGCCCGCGGTGCTTTTTGTCTTGACGGCTGTAACCCCAGAACGGCATCACGGCGGTGATCCGTTTGGCGGACGCACGTTTGAGCGCATCGACCATGATCAGCTGTTCCATGATGGCGTCGTTGATCGGGGCGGTGTGGGCTTGCATGACAAAGGCGTCGCAGCCGCGGACCGACTCCTCGAACCGGACGAAGATCTCACCGTTGGCAAAGGAATACGCCGACTGTGGGGTGACCGCGACGTCGAGGTGCTTGGCTACCTCGTCGACCAACTCTGGGTGGTAACGCCCGGAGAGCAGCATCAGGCTCTTCTTCGGGATCGCTGACATGGTGGAAAAGCTCATGGTGACTCCTGCCGCGACTGATCGCTGGCTAGCTTCGCTGCGTCCGCCGCAGCAGTACCCGGGCGGCGCCGGCTCACCCAGCCTTCAACGTTGCGCTGCCGGCCGCGCGCCACCGCCAACGCGCCGGGCGGCACGTCCTGCGTGATGACCGAGCCGGCTGCGGTGTAGGCACCGTCGCCGATGGTGACCGGCGCGACGAACATGTTGTCGGCCCCGGTCCGCGCGTGCGCGCCCACAGTGGTGCGGTGTTTGGCCACCCCGTCGTAGTTGACGAACACGGTGGCGGCGCCGATGTTGCTGCCCTCGCCGATCGTCGCGTCCCCGACGTAGCTCAGGTGGGGCACCTTCGCACCCGGCCCCAACTCGGCGTTCTTGATCTCCACGAAGGTGCCGACCTTGGCCCGCTCGCCGACCCGGCTGCCCGGCCGCAGGTAGGCGAACGGGCCGGTCTGCGCCCCCTCGGCCACCACTGCATCAACAGCGTGGGTGCGCACCACGGTGGCTCCCGCGCCGATGGTGCAGCCCGACAAAGTCGAGTCCGGCCCGATCATCGCACCCGGACCCACTACGGTGCCCGCATGCAGCTGCACCCCGGGATGCAGCACGACGTCGGGGGAGAGCTGGACATCGGCGTCCAGCCACACTGAGGCCGGATCGACAATGGTGACCCCGGCTCGCATCCAGTGCGCAAGCAGCCGCCGGTTCAGCTCCGCACCCACCGCGGCCAGCTGCACCCGGTCGTTCACCCCGGCCACCAGCCACGGATCGGTGCACGGGTGCGTACCGATCAGCAGCCCGCGGGCACGCACCAGGGCCAGCGTATCGGTGAGGTACAGCTCGCTTTGACCGTTGGTTGGGCGCAACCGGCGCACCGCATCGCGCAGCGCCCCGGCGTCGAAGGCGAACACCCCGGAATTGATCTCGCGGATGGCGCGCTGTGTTGTGGTGGCGTCACTGTGCTCGACGATGCCGGTGACCGCACCCGAGGCCTCCCGCAGGATCCGGCCATAGCCGGTGGGGTCGTCGACCACCGCGGACAGCACGGTCGCCGCATGCCCGGCCCGGTGGTGCTCGGCGATCAGCTCAGCCAGGGTGCCGGTGTCCAGCAACGGCACGTCACCATAGCTGACCAGCACCGTTCCCGACAGATCGACCGGCAGGACGTCCAACGCCGTGCAGACCGCGTGGCCGGTGCCGTGCTGGGGGGCCTGCACAGCTGCGTGCACCTCACGGCCCAGTGCGGCCGCGACCGTGTGCAGGTGGGCGTCGACCGCGTCCCGGCCATGACCGATGACCACGACCAGGTGCTTGGGGTCCAGCCCGGCGGCAGCCCGTACCGCGTGCTCGACCAGGGTCCGGCCCGCCAGCGGGTGCAGCACCTTCGGGATTGCTGAGTGCATCCGCGTGCCTTCGCCGGCAGCCAAAACGATCGCCGTCGTGGGGCTCCCGTCTGGGAGCATCGATGGTGTCCTTCCCGTTATCCTGGCGCCAACTGATGCGGCTCTGACAGCCGGATCCTACGCAGGTTGCGGACCTGGCCAGGCGATGCCATCGCTTCGCTGTTCCCCTGCTCCGCCGCCAGGATTCGAACCTGGACCATCGGAACCAAAATCCGAGGTGCTGCCTTTACACTACGGCGGATGGGTGGACCAGGGCCCACGGGCACATGGTGACATGTGCGCGGCACTTGCATCAGCGCAGCCCTCCCCGGAACACAACTGGGCAGGAGCTGATCCCCACGTAACGACACGCCCGACACGCCCACCACAATCATGGCGTGTCGTGACGGACATCGGATCGATAATCTACGGTCTAGCTAGTTATGCCACGAGCGCCGCCTGCGGTTTCGCCACGGGCGTGAGCCTGATGGCACCGCTGCGGCGTGGCAGCTGGCCGCGTCTGGCTAGAAGAGGAGCACCGGCCGATGACGCTGAGCGCCGACGCCGATCAGCAGCGTACGGAGCCTGAGCCGGCGATCTCGGGTCAGCGAACGTTGGGACCGCAGATCTTAGTCTACGTCTTCGTCATCGCCCCCATGTTGGCGCTGATGGTCGCCGTGCCGGTCGCCTGGGGGTGGGGGCTGGGCTGGGTGGACATCGTGCTGTTCGTGATCACCTATTCGGTCAGCTTGCTCGGGGTGACCGTCGGGTACCACCGCCACTTCACCCACCGCTCGTTTAAGGCCAAGCGGTGGTTGCAGGTGAGTCTGGCGGTACTGGGTAGCACCGCCATGCAGGGCCCATTGCTGCATTGGGTGGCCGACCACCGGCGGCATCATGCATTCTCTGACCGGGAAGGTGACCCGCATTCGCCGTGGTTGTTCGGTACTTCCCCGATTGCGGTGGCCAAAGGCTTCTGGCATGCCCATATGGGTTGGTTGTTCAACCGTGACCTGTCCAATCCGCGCCGGTTCGTCCCAGATCTGCTGGCCGATAAGACGATGGTCCGGGTCAGCAAGTTGTTCTGGCTGTGGACCGGGATCTGGTTGGTACTGCCGGGGATCATCGGTGGGCTGGTGACCTGGTCCTGGTGGGCCGTGTTGACCGGACTTTTCTGGGCTGGGCTGGTGCGGGTCTCATTCCTGCACCACGTCACCTGGGCGGTGAATTCGGTCTGCCATATGATCGGTAACCGGCCGTTCGCCTCGCGCGACAAGGCCGCGAACTTCTGGCCGATGGCGATCCTGTCCGCAGGGGAATCCTGGCACAACCTGCACCACGCCGATCCGACCTCGGCCCGGCACGGTGTGCTGCCGGGACAGATCGACATCTCGGCCCGGGTGATCTGGGTGTTTGAGAAGCTCGGCTGGGTGTGGAACGTCCGCTGGCCGACGCCCCAGCGGTTGGCCAAGCTCGCGGCCCGGGTGTGAGTAGCGTACGAACCCAGCGCGAATGGCCGGTTACCTAGCGCATTTCACCCGATCGTGTTGACACGTCCGGGTGTCGCTGGATACGCTTCGTTTCCTCAATGCAGGAACCTCGATAACAGCGCGACTAGGCGGTGAAATATGCGCGTGCCCTATGAGTCTCCAAGGGTGACTGTGGTGGGATCCATCAAAGATCTCACTCTGGGAGTCAACCTGACAGCCACGGGTGACAACATTCTTGGTATCCCTCTCCTTGGTGGTAATAATCCGCCACTGTCCTGACCGGCACTGTCCTGACCGGCACTGTCCTGACCGGATGACTTACAGCCCCACGCCGTGGTGAAGGCCGTTCCGGAGTCCGGAAACGGTGATGAAAGAGACTGCCCGTGGATCTGTACCGGATGGACCCGCTTGAAATTGTCGGGGGCTGGCTCAATGGGTACGACCCCGATCCCCTTCCCCCGGATCGTTGCGCCAGCCCCCGACATGTTCTCGAGCAGATGGTGGCCGGTTATCTGGCTCGTCCGCCATGCCTGCTGGCGTTTTCCGGCGGCCGGGACTCCGCTGCGCTGCTGGCGGTTGCCGTGTCGGTGGCGCGCCGGGAGGGCCTGCCGCTGCCGGTTCCGATCACGCTGACCTACCCGGGCGTGGCGGGCACCGACGAGTCGGGGTGGCAGCAGCTGGTCCTGGACCACCTGCGGCTCACCGAACGCGTGGTGCTCACGGTAGGCGAGGAGCATGATGCCCTCGGTCCGGTGGCCACACCGGTGCTGCGCCGCCACGGCATGGTGTGGCCACCGAACTTCGCCCCGACCTGGCGGATGATGGACCTCGCCCACGGTGGCGTGCTGCTCACCGGGGAGAGCGGCGACGAGGTCTTCGGCCACAAGCGGATCACGCCGCTGACCAAGCTGCTTTCGCTCCGTGGCCGGGTCACTCCCCGCCTGTACCCCTACGCTCTGCGGGCGCTCGGCCCGGCCGCGCTGCGTCGGCGAACTGCGTTCCGGAACCGCTACCGGCGACCCTGGTTACATCAGCCCGTCGAGGCGCTGCTGGGTCAGCGGGACGCCGACGATGCCGCTGCGTTGGCCCTGCACGCCGGCCACAACACGTGGCAGCTCGCGGCCCGGCGATGCGTTCGCCGATGTTACGACACGATGCGGGCCCTGGGACGCGAAATCGATGTCGAGTTCGTCCCAACCTTCGGGGAGCCCGCCTTCGTCGCGGCGCTAGGGTACGCCGCCGGCTTCTGGGGCTGGACCGGACGGACCGCCACCATGATGCGGCTGTTCGGGGACCTGCTCCCGCGTGCGGTGCTCGAGCGCACGACCAAGGCGCACTTCAACCACGCGGTGTTCACTGAGCGCACCCGTGCCTTCGCCCGCCAGTGGGATGGCAGCGGCGTGGACACCGACCTCGTTGATCCGGAGGCCTTGCGGGCGAACTGGCTTTCCGAGAGCCCCCACTTTCCCACCATGAACCTGCTGCACCAGGCCTGGTTGAGCACCCGGCAGGCGCCCGGCGAGCAGTCAAGACCAGCTGCGCCGGCCGTGAGCTGAGTTCCGCTTACCTGCAGTCCTCCCAGCCCAGACGCGCCAGCAACTGGGTGCCTGTCTCGACGGTGAACGGGGGACCCCACGGCACAGCGGCCAGGAACACCGGGACGCGTTCGACCACGTCGGCGAGCCGGTTGAACTGCTGGGCGAGCACCTCAGCGTCTACCCATCCCGGAAGCCGCGGAAAGTGACCCAAAAAAATCAGGGCCTGCGCCGGGTTCATGGCCGTGAGCACCAACTCGGTCTGATCCCGCGAAGGCAGCGGAACAACCACGGCGTCCAGGGTGACCGGGCCGCGCGTCCATGCGGGCAACCCGAACGCGGTGCGGCCATCGCTGGTGGTGCGCACCGTCCCTGGGGTCCGAAACAGCTCCACGAGTGGCGTGGCCGTCGGTCGCAACCGGCTCTCCATCGGGCCGGGTGAGAGCCGCACGCGGTCGCTGTCGAGGTGGATCCGCGCGACGTCGTCGGTCAGCATCGTCGCTCCACCGGCGCACATCAGCGTCGCCATCGTCGACTTACCCATGCCCGAGGCGCCCACAAACGCCAAACCCCGCCCGCGAACGTGGACCGCGCTGGCGTGCAGGACCAGGTGTCCCGCCATCATCAGCCGGAACGCCATCACGGCGCCGACGGCCAGGATGGCGACCAGCTCCGGGTCGCTGCCGGCGAACCGTTTCCAGGTCATCCTCGCCAGGTCGCTGCTGATATCGAACTCGCACAGGTCCTCGAAGCGGAGCCGGTACCCGAGCGGTGTCCGGCCGGCGACGAATCCCATCCCGCGATCGTCGTCGCGCGCACCGGCGAGCAGATCAGCGGGCTGCGGTACCCAGTCGTGATCGAGCTCGGCGGTGGATCGACGCAGCGTCACCTCGGGTCTGGAGGACGTGTCAGCCTCGGGAAGGTGGAGATCGAGATCGCTGGCGATAGTGCAGCCGTAAACACAGTGCACTCGCATGTGCTCATCCTCGATGAAGGTCACGGAGCGCCTCGTACTCGTCGGCCAGCGGATCTAGCGCGACGCCAGCCACGACGAGCCACGCATGGGCTGCCAGCGTTCCCGAATCGTCGTGCCTAACACCGATCATCAGCGTCGGATCGAGCCGGCGAATGCGTTGACCGAGTACCAGGGCACGGCGAAGGCAGGTATCACCGAACGGAGAGTGCTGTAACACTTGGTTTACGACGAATACTCTCCGGCGGATCCAGGTTATGGGCAGGCTGGGAGGCAATGACACGTCCTGTTTGTTTTTCGGCTCGCAATCGTTAACGAGTCGGATGCCCAGTAGCCGGGTGAGGCGGGGAAGAGTGCTGAGTTTGAGGCCGGCTTCCACAACAAGCGCGACGAGCGCGACGAGCACCACCTGGGGGTCAAGCAATCGAGACGCCCGGCGCAGGATAATCCTGCTTTGCGTCCAGTTCGTCACGTCGCCAGACTACGTCACCGGTGCGGCTGCGGGCGGCGGTTTGCTGACGCCTGGCAAACAGTCCTGTCCACCCGGCCGAACTTTGATCCGACGTAACAATCGCTGGGCGGGCTCCGATGCTCAGATTAGAGCCGACCTATAGGTGACCGAGTTTTGTGTGCGAGATGTCCGGGGCGGGCTCATGCTCCCCGGGTTGGAAGGATCTCAGATGCGCCTGCGCTCGAGCGATATCGTCGCGCGTGAAATCGGAGACGAGATCGTCGTTCTGGATATGCGGTCGTCGAAGTACCTCACTGTGACGGGTGCTGGCACACGGTTATTCGAGCTGCTGGCCGATGAGCGGACGTCGGAGGAGTTGGTGGCCATCATCCTCGACGAGTACGAGGTGAGTCCGACGGTGGCCGAGTGCGATGTCGCGGCTTTCCTTGCCGACATGTGTGCCGCTGGCCTGATCGAGGAATAGGTGCAGCGAACCGGGCCCGATGAGGCACGGACGGAACCGCCCGGCCTTCCCAGGCCCTCCGAGCCTGACGTTGCTCTCGGGTTCCTGTTCGGTGCGGAGGTGTCCCGGCCGGTGGGGGACAGGCCTGAGGGCGAGCCTGCGCGCGCGCTGCGTGCAGCTCTGCGACCCGCGCTCGGTTCCACGGTACTGCTCACCAAGCTCACCCGCGGCGGCAGCCTGGTCACCGGAGATTACGGCGACGAGGTCCTCGGCGGTCACCGCGCGAACCTGCTCCGGATGGCGTTGCACCGCCGTGGTCGGGGCCTGCGCCGGGAAGAATGGTGAGGAGGTGAACCGTGCCCGGTGAACCACGAGGCCGGACGAAAACCGGGCCCGGCCACGTCGGTCCGCTGGCTTGGCCCGCGAGCTGTGCGCGGCGCTCGACCTGCTCGAGACGATCTCACACACCACCCGGATCCCTGTAACAGATGGCGATCTTAAGGCGATTTTAGGGTGATACCCAATCGGGTGTAAATGCAAGGAATCATGCACAAGGAGTGATATATGATGAAGGTCCATGAGAAGCCTCAGTTGCACGAGATCAGTTCGGTGCAGGAACTGACTCTCGGCACGCGCGACGGGAACAGGCTCGACGCGAATTTCTCGGTAGGTACGCCAAGAGGCTCGCTGACCTTCTCCTGACCTCCCGGATGTGGAAGGCAACGACGCGAGGCCCGCACCGGGCGCCGCGGAGGATGGCCCGCCTCGCGGCGGCAAGCGAGTCGACCCGCTCAGCCTGCACCTGGAAGCGGGGCAGCGGCGGCTGAGTCCGCGCAAGCTCCCCCTTGTCGTCGGTGCGGCCCTACGCCTGACCTGGCAGGCTAGCCACCGGGGTTTCCTCCTCGCGGCATTCCTACAGATCATGGGCGCGTTGTCGATCAGCGCGGCCGTGGTCGTAGGACAGCTCGCACTCACGGTGATCCTTGACGCACAGCGTGGTCCCGCGGACGTCCGCGGGCTCGCGGTACTGGTGGTCCTGCTGGCTGCCGTCACGGCTGTGGGGTCTGCTGCCGCGACGTTTCAGCAGCAGCAGCAGCGCTTGTTGAGTGAAGAGGTCTCGACCTCGGCCTGGCGGCGCCTGCTGGACGTCACCGGTCGGGTCGAGCTGGAGCTCTACGAATCGCCGGGCTTCTACGACCAGCTCCAACGGGTGCAGGGCAATGCCTTGCTCCGGCCGATCACGGTGACGATGTCAGTCTTCGGGCTGATCGGCAGCGCGGCCGGCACCGTGGGCCTGCTCCTGGTACTGCTGATCATCGATCCCCTGCTCGTGCCCGTACTCATCCTCGCCGGCATCCCTTCGGTGCTGCTGTCGCGGCGAGCCAGCCGGCTGGAGTTCCGATTCGCTGCGGCCACATCGCCTGTCTACCGAGCTCGTGAATACCTCCGCGCCGTGCTGACGGGCCGCGACGAGGCGAAGGAGGTCCGTGCCTTCGGTGCCGAGAGCGCGCTGCGCTCCCGGCATGACGACCGGTCTCAGAGCGTTCTGTCCGCGCTGCGCCGGCATGTTCGCCACCGGCAGTCCTACGCCCTCGCTGGGGTGGCAACCACCGCACTGGCGCTGGGGATGTCCCTTGCGATGTTGGTCTGGTTCCTGTCCATCGGGCGGATCACCCTGGCCGATGCGGGGGCCGCTGCACTCGGTATCCGGCTGCTCAGCTCGCGCCTTGACCAGCTCTTCCAATCAGTGGCCGGGTTGTTCGAGTCTTCCGTGTTCCTGGAAGATCTCGATCAGTTCCTTGGGCTCGCCGCGGTCACCGACGGCCGAGGTACCGGCACCGCACCGACCCTGCGCCAGGGCATCGGTGTGCACAACGTCTCCTATACCTACCCCGGCAGCGCGCAGCCTGTTCTGCACGAGGTGAGCCTGAGTATCGGCGCAGGGGAGGTCGTGGCGATCGTCGGCGAGAACGGGTCGGGAAAGACCACTCTCGTGAAACTGATAGCGGGTCTCTACCCACCGGGGAGCGGGAACATCACTTGGGATGGCATCGAGGTCAGCGAATTGGCGCCGCCGGACGTGCGGCGCTCAGTTGCGGTCATCTTCCAGGACTTCGTGCACTACCAGTTGTCTGCTCTGGAG
>JBOHFW010000238.1:0-7502 GCA_050699835.1 Pseudonocardiaceae bacterium
CTACGCGCGTTCGGGACGAAGAGGCCACAGATGACTCAGATTCAACAGCCGAAGGCAGACTCAGGCGCCACCACGGGAGTCACTTCATAGATACCTTTAGCAAGGTCTCTTGCGGCGCGGGCAGCCCTGGTGTCGAACTCGGCGCACGCAGGGCTGTCACGCGCGGCAGCAGCCCGCATTTCACCCCTCAGGGCGGCGCGCAGCGCCTACGGAGTTGGCTCCGAATGGCGACCGACGGTGGCCGTGAAACCGCTATTCGGCTCCGAATGGCGAACCACCTGGGGTGTACACACCCGAGGGCGGAGGCGGTGCGCACCGTACAACGCAACCCGTCCACCTGAGCGCTAGAGCCTGGCCACCCTCACGAGGGCACAAAGCAGGGTGCCCGGGTGGGAACCGCGAGGGGGTCGACACGCCGGGGCGGCATGGCGTTGGACAGACACGCCGGGTTGTGGTCGGAAAGTTTTGCCCACAGTTGCGCACAGGGCTCTGAACAGCCAAGATATCGAAAATCTATCAAGTTCTCCCCAGGTTGCCCCCAGCCTCATCCCGCGTAATAGGTCGTGCCGGGCGCTCCGTCCTCCAGCGCTCCCCAGGCTGTCCCCATGCGCCGCTTGCTCAACCTGTCAGGCCGCCCTAACCTCGCCCGGCGCGGCTGGTGGGACGAGTTTGCGAGCCCACCGGACGGATACTGTCGGTGCCATCGGGTAGAACATGCGTTCGACCAAGGTCGGGCAGTCGGGGGAACGGGAGGTACCCAGGGGTGGCATTGGTGGACGACCGCGGCGTGCGGCTCGAGGACAGCGGGCAGCCGTTCGACCGGCAGCCGCCGCAGGACATCACTGCCGAGCAATCGGTGCTCGGCGGGATGCTGTTGTCCAAGGACGCCATTGCCGACGTGGTCGAGGTGTTGCGGCCCGGAGACTTCTACCGGCCCGCCCACCAGGCGCTCTTCAACTGCGTGCTCGATCTGTACGGGCGCGGTGAGCCGGCCGACCCGGTCACCGTTTCTGCCGAGCTGGAACGCCGTGGTGAGTTGCTCCGGGTAGGCGGGGCGCCGTACCTGCACACGCTGATCTCGATCGTGCCTACCGCGGCCAATGCGGGGTACTACGCCGAGATCGTCGCCGCTAAGGCAGTGTTGCGGCGTCTGGTGGAGGCCGGTACCCGGATCGTGCAGCTGGGCTACCACGGGTCCGACGGCGCCCCCGTGGACGAGGTGGTGGACCGCGCTCAGTCCGCGATCTACGAGGTCACCGAGCGGCGGATGAGCGAGGACTACATCGCGCTGGAAGAACTGCTGCAGCCCACCATGGACGAGATCGACGCGATCGCGTCCCGGGGTGGCGTTTCGGCCGGCGTTCCGACTGGTTTTGGGGACCTCGACGCGGTCACCAACGGACTGCACCCCGGCCAGATGGTGATCATCGCAGCGCGTCCGGGGATCGGTAAGTCGACCCTAGGACTTGATCTTGCTCGGTCCTGTTCGGTCACTCACGGAATGGCCAGTGTGATCTTCTCGCTGGAGATGAGCCGGACCGAGATCGTCATGCGGTTACTGTCAGCCGAAGCGAAGATCCGGCTGACAGACATGCGATCCGGCCGGATGAGCGACGACGACTGGACCCGGCTGGCCCGGCGGATGGGCGAGATCAGTGAGGCGCCGCTGTTCATCGACGACTCCCCGAATATGACGATGATGGAGATCCGGGCCAAAGCGCGACGGCTCAAGCAGCGAAACGACCTGCGTCTGATCGTCGTTGACTATATGCAGCTGATGACCTCAGGCAAGAAAGTCGAATCCCGCCAGCAAGAGGTCAGCGAGTTCTCCCGGCATCTCAAGCTGCTGGCCAAGGAACTCGAAGTTCCCGTGGTGACGATCTCCCAGCTCAACCGTGGTCCAGAACAGCGGACCGACAAGAAACCGATGCTCGCCGATCTTCGTGAATCGGGAAGTCTCGAGCAGGATGCGGATATGGTGATGCTGATACATAGGCCGGATGCGTGGGAACGGGATGATCCACGGGCCGGTGAGGCCGATTTGATTCTGGCTAAGCATCGTAACGGTCCGACGGCCACCGTGACCGTGTCTCACCAGCTGCATTACAGCCGCTTCTGCGACATGGCCCGAAATTGACCCTGGCGGGGCGTCGGAGTCAGCCGGGCTCGCCGCGCCGTTTGCGGTGGATCACCCAGCCCAGATCCAGGAGGGCCACCGCCGCGAGCACCGCGAGTACCACGCCCCAGGCAGTCGAGCCCGACATGATGATCAATGCTGCGGCTACCCCGCAGAACACCAATCCGAAAGCGGCCAGCACCGCACGCAGGGTCAGTGCACTGCGCGCCGGTGCCGCTCCGCCGAACCCGGCGGTCGGATCGTGATATCCGGGCAGCCCACGCTCATAGTCCTCCCGGGAGCGCCGGTGGCGCCGGTTGTCCTGCTGTGCCATCACGTTCCCCCGTGGTGGTATGCGGCGAACCAGCTGATCCAGCGTCGTTGGCCGCGGGTTTCGACTGCTCTTGGGCGGTAGTGCTGCCGGGTCCAGTTGACGGCGTCGTCGGCAGGGTGTCCGGCGAGGATGGCCATGCAGGCGATGACGGTGCCGGTACGCCCGGTGCCGCCGCAGGCGACTTCGACGCGCGCTCCGGTGCGGGCGAGCAGGTAGGCGTGGTGGATCGCGGCGGCGGCCATCCTATCGTCGCGGGGAGTGCGGAAATCTGGCCAGTCGGGGCGCCAGGCGATTCGGCGGGGGCCAAGCAGCCAGTGCGGCACCGAGTCGGGTGGTCGACCGAGGTAGAGGCCGTAGGTGGGCAGGGGTCCGGGAGGTAGCGGCTCACGGCGACCGCGGCCGCGCAGCGCGGTGCCGTCGGGCAGGATGACTGCGCCGGTGAGTCGCTCACCCATCTACCCATCCTGCCCGTCGTCGGCTCGCCGCGCTGACCGTCGACGGTGCGGGCGGTCTTGCGCAGCCGAGGTGCGGCATTGGGCCTGAGGCCGGTTTCTGGGTGCTGGTGCATACACCGTGCAGCTAATGCCCGCTCTTGTGCTTGTCTGTGCTTCGATTCCGACTGCAGCAACAACGCGACCGCAATTGTTACTCGACCGTCCGGCCAGCGCACCACCAACACCGTCCAGTCTGAGCGTTCGCTGTTCTGGCCTAGCCTGGTTTTGTCAGGGGTGGGTGCGAGGATCGGGGTGTGACCGTAGCCCTCAGCGATCCCGCGCAGGTGATCTCGGGTTGTCTGGAGGATCTGCGTGGCGGGCTGAGTGGTTTCCAGGACGACGAGGTGGTGCGTGCGCTGCGGCAGATCGAGGAGCTCTCCCGCAGCACGCATTCGGTGATGTTGGATCTGGTCGCCGAAGCCGAAGCCCGGGGAATCGCCGGCCGGAGTGGGTTCGGCACGACGGCGCGGATGTTGTCGGGGATGCTGCGGGTCTCCGCCGCTGAGGCGCGGATGCGGGTGGACCACGCGGCGATGGTGGGCCCCCGCCGGGCGATGACCGGCGAGGCACTGCCACCGCGGTTGCCCGCGACTGCGGCGGCGCTGGCGGCGGGCCAGATCGGCACCGGGCAACTACGAGTGATCACCGAGACCATGGTCTTGATGCCCCACTCGGTCCCTGAACCCGCCCGCGAACGCGTCGAAGCGGACCTGGCCGGTCACGCCCGGGACTTCGACCCCCGCCGGCTGCGTATCATCGCCCAGCGGATGCTGGATGTCCTGGACCCGGACGGGTCCGCGCCGCCCGAGGATCCCACCCCGGTCACCCCGGCCCAGGGGGAGCTGTGGCTGCGGGATCGCCGCGACGGACGGCTGGCGTTGGAGGGCTGGCTGGACCCCGAACACGGCAGCATGGTCCGCGCCCTGATCGAGCAGCTCGCCGCCCGCCGTCCTGCCACCGACGGCATCCCCGATGACCGCAGCGTGCCGCAACGCCAGGCCGATGCGCTGATCGAGCTGTGCGAGCGGGCCCGCGCCGCCGAGGAGTTCCCTACCACCGCCGGGGAGCCACCGCATGTCACGGTGACCATCGACTGGGAGGCGTTGCGCACCGGGCTGGGCAGCGCCATGTTGGACTACGGGCAGTTGATCAGCGCTGTCACCGCCCGGCGCATGGCGTGCGACTGCAAGCTGATCCCCGTGGTCCTTGGCGGCGACGGTGAGCCCCTCGACGTCGGCCGCGCCCAGCGCACCGTCCCGCTCGGTATCCGCCGCGCCCTGGTCGCCCGGGACCGCGGGTGCGTCTTCCCCGGCTGTCATCGGCCACCGGGACTGTGCGAAGCGCACCACATCATCTCCTGGGCCAACGACGGTGTTACGTCCGTGGCGAACTGTTGCCTCTTATGCAGCATGCATCACCAGCAGGTCCACCTCCAGGGCTGGGACATCACCATCCAGGGAGGACGTGTGCAGTTCCGGCCACCCGCGATCATTGACCCGGACCGCCGACCCCTCACCAACCCACTCCGACACTGAACCCACGGCGCGGGATTTGCCGACCTTGCGAAACCTGTTCTTGATCTCCTCAGGTAGGTCATAACTTGTGCGGGGGTTGAGTGCCTGCCGGGCACGAGGTGCGGACACGCCGTGCTGGGGAGGACGACGCGCCGGGTGTGGGAGGCACCGGGTTCGCGGGCGCTGCGGCGCCAGGTTACCCTCCACCGCGATGAATCCACGAGCACAGGTCGTCCACCTCGGCGCACTGTCTTCCCGGCTGCGCCAGGCGGCGCGGCATCTGGCCGAGGTGGTGCTGGCTCCGCTCGGGTTGTTCTACTTGATGCTGACGCTGACCAACCTGACCGGCGGGCTGCTCGCCGCGCTGGCTTGGGCGCTGGGCGCGCTGGTGTGCCGGGTGCTGACCCGCTCGCCGGTCCCCGCGGTGCTGTGGCTGACCACCCTGCTGCTCGTGATCCGCACCGGCATCGGCTACGTCACCGGCAGCACGTTTCTGTACTTCCTGCAGCCCACGCTGCAGAACTTCGTGATCGCGTTCGTGCTGCTGGCCACCGTCGGGTTACGCCGGCCGCTGATCGCCCGCCTAGCCGACGACTTCTGTGCCTTCCCCACCGCGCTCACCAGCAACCTTCGGGTGCAGCGGTTCTTCCGGCGGGTGTCGCTGCTGTGGGCGTTGGTGTTCCTCACCAACGGGGTGGCGACGCTGTGGGTGCTCGCCCGTGCCACGATCGGCAACTTCCTCATGGTCACCACGGCCGGATCGTTCACCCTGGTGGGACTCGCCGCGGCGGTGTCGCTGCTGTGGTTCCGGCGGGAGCTGCGCGGCGAGGGCATCCGGCTACGATTCGGCGTCGCGGCCCCCGCCTGAGATCATGGCGCTCAGCCGAAGCGCTGCGCTAGGCGGTGGAACAGCTCCGGCGCGGCGCCCCGCATCCGTGCGGCCACGGTCAGCCAGCGGGGCACGAAGACCTCCGCTTCGCCGCGCGCCATCCCCCCGAGCAGAGCCGAGGCCACCTGCGCAGGGTCGAGCTGGCGGGGGAAGCGCCGGTCGTAGGGGGCTCCGCGGTGGTCGAAGAACGGGGTGCGCACCGCGCCGGGCAGCAGCGTGGTGACACCGATCCCCTCCCCCGCCACCTCATGACGAACACTGGCCGCGAACGCCCGCAGCCCGGCCTTCGTCGCGGCGTAGACCGCTTCCCCACCCACACCCACCGCTGCGATCGAGGACACGAACACCAACTGCCCGCGCCCGCGCGCCCGCATGCCAGGCAGCGCAGCCCGAGTAAGCCGCATCGGGGCGGTCAGGTTCAGCGCGACCAGCGCGTCGATATCCGGCTCCGCCATTGTCGCCAGGTCCCCGGCCCACCCGAGGCCCGCCGAGTTCACCAGCAGGTCGGTCTCCGCCGTGGCGTCGGCCGCCCGGGCCAGCCCTTCCGGGGTACACAGGTCGGCCACCAGCGCATGGGCACCAAGACGACGCGCCAGCGCGTCCAGCCGCTCAGCATCCCGGCCGAGTAACACCAGCCGGCCGCCGGCCGTAGCGAGCCCCTCCGCGATGGCCGCGCCGATGCCCGACGATCCGCCGGTGATCAGGACGTTCCAACCGGTGATCATCCCCAGGCAGCCCGGCGCTGCCGGGTTCCTTGCTGCGATGGGCGTTCCATCTCCCGACGCAGCGCGGTGCTGCGGTGCGCCAGCAGGACGACACTGCCGATCAGGACCAGAACCGAGATCAGCTCACCGGCGAGTACCGCGGGCGAGGTGCTCACCTGCTCCCCCAGCCAGCTCACCCCGATCGCGACGCCGACCAGCGGATCCACGATGGTGATGATGGCCAATGCCGGGGCGATGAGCGTGCCCCGCTGGAAGGTGTTCTGGCTGAGCAGGAACCCCAACGGGCCCACCGCACACACCACGTAGAGCACCGGGTGCCCGAACGGCTCAAGGAGCCCACCGGACCGGAACTGACCAGTGACCACCTTCATCAGTCCGGCGGTGACGCCGTACAGCACGCCGGTGGCCGCGGCCAGCGCCGCGACGGCAATGGCACCGGAGAACCGGGCGGCCACGGCCAGGCAGACGACCACACTCAGGCCCAGCGCGATGGCCAACGGCAGCAGCGCCCACCCGTCCTGCGTCAGTTGGGTGGAGCCGCCGCCCGGCCGGGCCAGCACCAAAAAGGCGGACAACCCGGCCACGCATCCCAGCGAGCCGAGCACGATCAAATGGTCCACCCTGCGGTGGGCCAGCAGCGCGGAGAACACCGCACCGAACAGCACACCGGTCACCAGCAGCGGCTGCACCAGCACCAACGGGCCGTAAGCCAGCGCAATGAGCTGCAGGCTCAGGCCCACCACGACGGTCCCGATCGCCAGCACCCAGATCGGACGGCGGATCAGCTCCAGCAGCAGCCGCGGGTCGAGCGTGCCGCTGGTAGGTACCTGCTTGGTGACGCGCTGCTGGATCACACTGGCCAGCCCGAAGCTCGCCGCCCCGACCACTGCGGCCGGCACCGCGACGAACATCACCGTCGACGTCGAGCTCGACACTCCTCACTCCCGCGCAGTCTCGGGTGTCCCGCGGACACCCTGTGGATGTGCCGCCAGGTCCTCGAACGCCCGGCGCAGCGCCTTGGCGAACCGATCCGCGCCGGGAAGAATCCCGGTGTCGGTGGTGACCCCGACACCGATCATGTCTGCCCAGCTCAAGAAACCGACCGCCAGCCCGACGCCGTCGGCGAGCGGCAGCACCGGGAAAACCGACACGACCCGGACTCCCCACACATAGCGCGCCTTCCGGGGTCCTGGCAACACCGATGTGATGAGGGTGAAGAACCGGCGTCCGTAGATCGCGCGCACCAGCCGGGCGTGCAGCGGGGCTGGCAGGCGGGCCAAGGCGCGCACCACAGCCTGGGCCGCCGCCGGTTGATCGGCCTGCTGCTGCCGCTCCAGCGCACTCGCCACCGCAACCATCCGCCGGGCCGGTGACATCGGCCCGACCGGCAGATCCACGGCGAGGGCGGCGGTGTGGTTACCCTGGTAAGT
>JBOHFW010000239.1:0-9383 GCA_050699835.1 Pseudonocardiaceae bacterium
GGCCAACCATCACCAAGCTCAGCTTGTCACTCGCACTGCCCCGCGGACCGTTCGGGACACCACGGCGCAACTCTGCCTCCCAGTCCCTTGACCGAGTGGCGTTGCACGTCTGGGACCTCGTCGGATCATCCCTCGATCACGACCCCGAGCCTGACTCACCACATCGGCTGGATTCCGGTGCAGCAAGCCTGGGCCGGATCACGGTGCGGGCGCGTGCGTCGGCGACGGGCTGGTCGTCGGGGAGGGCGTGGGTAGCGGACTCGGCTCAACGGGAGTCGTTGTACTCACCGGCAGCGGTGCAGGGGATGCACTCGGGGACGCCGCAGGGGGTGTCGCCGTAGGCGGTTCTGGAAGCGGCGAGCTTGGCGTGGTGCCGGGGGTGCCCGGGGACGGCGTCTCTGAGGACGGCGCCGGTGACGGTGCCGGCGCATCCGGCGTGGTGGCCGGATCCGGTGTGTTGGCCGGAGACGGTGCGGTGGTCGTAGATGGTGCGGTGGTCGTAGATGGTGTGGTGGTCGTAGATGGTGTGGTGGTCGTAGATGGTGTGGTGGCCGGAGACGGTGTGGTGGCCGCTGACGGTTCGGGCGATGGCGCCGGGGACAGCGCCGGAACGGGCGTCGGGTCAGGCGCCGGCGCCAGCGGAATAGTTTGCGCAACCGCCGCGGCCAGCGAGGCACCGTCGGGAAGGATCGGCCGGCCGCCGTTGCCGTATGTTCCCGGCGGCACCGGTCCAGGTGCAGACGGCACGGGGAAGACATCGGTCAGGTAGGCGCGTGCCCATTGCAGCACGATGTCCACATAGGCGGCCGAATGGTTGTACCGGAACACGGCCGCTGACAGCTGGGCCGGATCGGCGAGGTCAGTGCGCCCGGCGCACAGGTAGAGACCGCTCGCGATGGTGGCGTCGTAGATATTGCCCGGGTTCGCTACGCCGTCGCCGTTGCCATCGACGCCGTAGCTGCGCCAGCTGGACGGGATGAACTGCATGGGGCCCACCGCGCGGTCCCAGACGGCGTCCTGGTCCAGCGCTCCGTGGTCGGTGTCCGGGATCGCGGCAACGCCTGGCGATCCGTCCAGCGGAGGGCCCAGGATCGGCCCGAGGGTGTTGCCGAAGACGTCCACCCGCCCGTCGCTGGCGTGGTTGGACTCGATCCGCCCGATCCCGGCCAGCAGGGACCACGACAGGTGGCAGCCCGGCCGGGCATCCGCCAACGTCCGCTCCGCGAACTGGTACGCATCCAGCGCCACCCCCGGGATCCCCAGCGGCCCGTCCGCCAGCTCCGGTGTCGGAATCCCGGGCAGCTCGATGCTGGCGGGCTCGCCGAACACCCAGTCAGGAAGCGCGCTCGGCGTCGGGTCTGACGAGCTGCCGGCGGGCAAGGGGTCGCCATGCAGCAATTCGGTGATCCCCGGCTCCGCAGGGTCCCCGAGGGCACCAGCGACCGGCCCGTCGGCGACGGGGACCGGGGTGCTCAGGGCCACGGCTGGCACTCCCACGCTGATCAGGCAGCCGATCAAAGCCGCGATCACGCGCGTGTGACGCCCGGGTGCCACCGGGGCTCGCAGCTCAGGCTGGTGATCCTGCGGGTCCGCGTCGGTCATGCCGTAGTCCTCCCAATCGTGCTGCCTGGCAGCGGTTCAGCCGAAGCGCCCATTGACGTAGTCGGAGGTGCGCGGATCCTCCGGTGAGCCGAAGACCTTCGAGGTCGACCCGGCCTCGACGATCACCCCCGGCGTGCCCTGCTCGGCGAGGAAGAACGCGCTCTGCTGGGACACCCGGGCGGCCTGCTGCATGTTGTGGGTGACGATCACGATGGTTACCTCGTGCGCGAGCTCGGCGATGGTCTGCTCGATGCGCCGGGTCGAGGTGGGATCCAGCGCCGAGCACGGCTCGTCCATCAGCAGCACCTGGGGACGAACCGCCAGAGATCGCGCGATGCACAACCGCTGCTGCTGACCACCCGAGAGCGCCCCGCCGGGCTGGCGCAGCCGGTCCCGCACCTCATTCCACAGACCGGCTTTGGTCAGGCACTCCTCGATGAGGTCGTCCTTCTCCTCGCGGGTCGCCTTGATACCGGTGAGCTTGAGCCCCGCTGTCACGTTGTCGCAGATGGACATCGCAGGAAAGGGATTGGGCTTCTGGAATACCATTCCGATTGCCTTCCGGGCATCGGTGAGCTTCCAACTCGGGTCGTAAATATCCGAGCCGGACAACAACACTTCGCCGGCCAGCGTCGCGCTCGGGATCAGCTCGTGCATCCGGTTGAGAATCCGCAGGAAAGTCGATTTGCCGCAGCCGGACGGCCCAATCAGGGCGGTCACCGACCCGGCCGGCATGAACAGCGACACCCGGTCGAGCACCTTGCGATCACCGAACCACGCCGAGACCGATCGCGCTTCGATCGGGGCCAGCTCAGCGTTTTTCGGAATGGCCTGCAACTGCGTGGTGGGCATGATCGTCGTCATGAGGTCGGCTCCTCGATCTCCAGGTCCTCGCACCGTCTTGCGGTCGCCGCATGGGCTGCCAGCCGCGGCTGGGCTCGGGCCTGCCGCCCGTCCCGCTCGATGCCACCCGCCCGGGGCGACGCTGCCTTCCGAACGTGAACAATAGAAGTCCTGCAATCGACGATAGGATTACCACAAACCCCACAAGGGATAGCTAATTGTGGTGCCGAGGCAGGTCGATTAGCGACCGGCAGATACCAAATTGCAACTCGTCCCAGTTGGCCCGGGCATTTCCGCACTGATCACCACTCCGGACACAGAACACCCTGCAGGCCGGGCATGAACATTTATCGAACAGAGCATTAAGGGATCGCGGCACGTTTGTGGCGCGCCATTGAGGTACGATCAATCAGAAAGGAAACCAAGACCGTAACACCAGCGATGCGGATGTCCGCCCTGCGGGTTGCCCGCTCCGAGTGACAAACAATCCACTCGGAGCGACCGATGACGACGTTGACATTTCCATTACTGTTTCGAGGTGACAACCTCACCCCCGCCGGCACCTTCCCCGGAGAGCAGGGCGGTGACCGCCACCACACCCCGGCGGATGGACACCTCCAGGCCGCTCGGCCGTGCGCTGAGCGGGCTGGTCCGCTCCATGCGGCCCCGGCAGTGGGTGAAGAACGTTCTCGTGCTGGGCGCGCCGTTCGCGGGCGGCATCATCTTCCAGTGGCCCGTGCTCATCGCGGTCGGGATCGCCTTTGTCGCGTTCTCGCTCGCGGCGTCCGGCATCTACCTGGTCAACGACGTCCAGGACATCGAGGCCGACCGGGCGCACCCGACCAAGCGCCACCGGCCGATCGCCGCCGGTCTGGTGTCACCCCCGCTGGCCCTGTCCGCCGCAGTAGTGCTGTTGGTGGCTGCGCTCGGGGTGTCGTTCCTGGCCTCGACCGACCTGGTCCTGGTCACCGGGATCTACATCGCGGTCCAGCTGTCCTACTGCTGGTGGCTCAAGCACCAACCGGTGGTGGACATCTCCATCGTCGCCTCGGGCTTCCTGCTGCGCGCCATCGCCGGTGGCGCCGCCGCGGGGATCGCACTGTCGCAGTGGTTCCTGCTCACCGCCGCGTTCGGGTCCTTGTTCATGGTGGCCGGTAAGCGCTACGCTGAGATCCGGCTCACTGAGCGCACTGGCGCGAAGATCCGCAAGTCGCTGGAGCGCTACACGTCGTCCTACCTGCGTTTCGTGTGGACGCTCTCGGCCACCGGTGTGATCATGACTTACGGTCTGTGGGCGTTTCAGCTCAGCCAGATCAATCACTCGCACTGGCCGGTGATCTCGCTGGTGCCCTTCGTCATCGCGGTGCTGCGCTACGCCGTGGACGTTGACGCGGGCAACGGCAACGAGCCTGAAGAGATCGCCCTGGGCGATCGGGTGCTGCAGGTGCTGGGCGGCTGCTTGGTCCTCACCCTCATCGCAGCCGTCTACCTGTAGTCCTCCCGCTGCGGGTCACCCTCCTGCGGATGTCGACGGTCCGGTCAACCGGTAGATGGTCCACTCCGCGTTCTGGTACGCGACCGGCAGGCGCCCGAGCGCGGTCGGGTCGAGTGTCCAGGACTTGTCCTCATTCACCCCGACGGCGAGATAGTCAGGGTGGAGCCCGCGGACCACCGGCTCGTCAACACGGCCCTGTAACGCCGCGCTGACTGCAGCTTCCCGCTGCGTGTACGGCACGTTGAAGTTGAACAGCCAGCCGCGGTAGCCCATCACGATCGATCGCCCGCCCAGAGTGGCGATCGGTCCGTTGGGCCGATCGGTGCCGATGAACACGGCCTCGGGCGCGGTGTTGGCGCGAACCCAATCGGCGAGCGCCACGTCGGCAGGGCTGGCGAACTGGTAGCGCAGCTGAAACTCGTGGGTGATGGACAGCAGACCCGGGATCGCCACGATGAGGCCGAACGGTAGCAGCAGCGGGAGGCTCCAGCGGCTCGCCCGGTACGCCTGGACGGCGAGGAAACCGGCGAACAGGCTGGCCATGAGGTACACGTAGTAGATCAGCTTGAGGTTGTCGTACTCGAACGGTTGGAACGCGTACACCTGAGTGACGGCGAGGATCACCAGGAATGGCAGGTACCACACCAGGTAGTGCCGCCAGGCCGGACGGAGCAGCAGCAACGGCAGGGCGACGAAGAAAATGCCCATCACGCCGAAGTTGACCCACCAGAACGCCCAGATCGACTCACCCTCGCTCAACATCCACCCCAGCCGCAACCGTCCGCCGGTGCCGCCGCCGTTGGCCAGCTGTTGCCACGCCAGCTGCGGCGCGGCCAAGCCGAGTGCCAGCACGCCCGAGGCCAGGTGGCCCCACGGCAGCCGGTGCAGCCGCAGCGCGGACTCCACGGCGAGGGCGGCGAGCACGGCCCCGCACACGATGAACGTGTGCGGATGAGCCATCGGCAGCAGACCGATCAGCACCCCGCTGATGAGCAGGTAGCGCCACTCGCTGGTGCTCTTGGCGTCGGGGTGGCGAGCACGGTGCAGCAGGATCAGCACAGCCAGGCCGATACCCAGACCGAACAGGAACGTGCGCTGCGGTAGCAGGGCATTCGCGACGAAATTAGTCACATTGCCGTGCTCCGCGCTGAGCACGGTGTAGTCACGCGGAAGGTCAGCGAGGAAGTCCAGCAGGTTCCGGCCGCTGCGCGACCAGTCTGCGTAGGCGGCGCGCACCCCGTCGGCCGAGCCGATCAGCAGCACCAGCACGAGACCGCCGATGGCAGCGCCGACATGGCCGAACAGTCGCAAGCTGAAAGACAGCAGGAGCTGGCAGCAGGCCAGCGCCAGCAGGACACCGGGCAGAAAGAGACTGAGATGCAGGCTCCAGCCGCCGCGGAGGTAGAGGGCAGAGAGGTAATCGATGAGGAACGGGTATGTCAGGTGCGTCCCGCTCGCGACCGGCAGATCCAGCGGCATCCAGTCGAACGCCGCCATGTGGGTGATGATGGCCGAGTGCAGGCCGAAATCAGCCCAGGTGGACCCGGCGGACCACACTCCCGCCGAGTCCTGCACCAGACTGTGCGTCCAGAACAAGGGCCCGAGCAGCGCTACAGTGCCCAGGCTGGCGACACCCCAGAGGATCCAACCAGACCGTCCACCCTCGAGCGGTCGCCAGAGGGGCCGGGCGCGTCGGCGTAGGCCCCACCCCAACACGACGCCGACGCCGGCGCTGATGCCGATGGTGAGCGGGATGGCGACGGAGTAGGGCAGCACTAGCGCGGCGAGGAACGCCAGCCAGGTCCAGCCGAACAGGCCGATCACGATGGCGAGCGCCACGGCTTCGAAGGGATACAGCGGCAGCCGGAGCCACCAGACGATCGCCGCACCCAGCAGGAGCGCGGAAAGGAACAGGATCAGCGCCATGAATCCAGCCAGATACGGCCACCAAGGCCACCATCGCTGAGCGGGATCCCGTAGGAGATCGGGGCGAAGTACAGGAAACCCGCCAGCGCCACCGCGAGGATGCCCCAGTAAAGAGCCGCCGAGCGCCGGGAGGGGAAGCGCCACCATTGCTTACCGTCGGTCATCCAGCCCGCCAGCAACCCCAATCCGATGCTGACCGCGGCGATGCAGAACATGAACGAGAAGAAGTAGTGGTAGAGGAACATCGGCCGGGTGATCAGGGCAAACGGCAGGAAGTTGGCCACCCATGCGAGGCCGAGCAGGGCCATCGGCCCGCGATGCCGGTCAAACAGCTGCGGGCGGCGCAGCCAGCCCACGGCCACCACGACCACGCCGGCGAGCAGGCCCCACCAGATGACCGGGTTGCCTTGCAGGTAGATGTACCCGCGCTCGCCGCTTCCGGTGGTGCCGGTCCAGTAGTAGATCGGGCGCTTGAGCACCGGCCAGGCCACCCAGCTGGAGCTGTAGGGGTGCGTGCTGTCATTGAGTGAGAGCTCGTAGCTGCGGATCGCCTTGTTGATCTCAATGAACTTGTCGGTGAACGACACCTGCGCGGCGGGGTCGTAATGCGTGTTGCCGACCAGGGTCGACTGGAACCGCTGCGTCATGAACGCATCACCAGGCCCGCTCTGCGGCAACAGCTGGAAGTGCACCGCGAACACGCTCACGTACAGCAGAGCGGGGATGACGAGCAGGATGCCCGCCTGCGGCAGCGCCCGCCGCCAGCTGACCCGACCTCGTAGCGTCTGGGCGAACCACACGAGCCCGATCACCCCGAGCGCAGCCAAGCCCGTCAATTTCGTGCTGACTGCCAGGCCGGCCAGCAGGGCGCTCGAGGACAGCAGGATCCAGTGCACTCGTCCGGTGCGGCGCCGGGACGCCAGGTAGAGGGTGAGGGCGCCGAGGCCGAACAGCAGCAGCATGCTGTCGATGAGGATGAGCCGGGACTCGACCAGGATCGCGTTGTCCAGCAACAGCAGCGCTGCTCCGAACGTCGCTACTCGCCGGCTTGCGGTCAGCTCGCGGAGAAGCAGGTAGAACACCGCTACCAGCGCCGTGCCGGCCAGCGCCGGCAGGATACGCAACACCACCGCGGGATCGGTGGACTGCGCCGTGGCCGAGACCCCGAGCAGCTTCGCCCATCCGGCCAGCAGGAGCTTGCCCAGCGGCGGGTGCAGGTCGAAGAAGTACGAGCCCTCTAGGTAGCGCAGCGCGGTCTCGCGGAAGTACACCTCGTCGAAGACGATCGCGCGCGGGTGAGTGATCGCTGTCAGGCGGGTCGCTGCGGCGAAGAACGTGAGAAAGAGCAGCTCGGCAGGCACGTTCAGCCGCCGCCAGGCCGCCCTTACACCCCGCAGGTCATCCGCTCTATCCGGTTTGTCGACGCGTGGCGGGGCCTGAGCGGCCTCGCTGGCTCGACGCTTGGCCGAGCGCTCGGGGCTCCGAGAGCCAACCGAACCAGCCACGCGACACTCTCCATTCCGTGCGGCTCGAATGGTGGACCTGGGTAGGTGCACGTGGACCGGGACACTCCACTTCCACGGTCGGAAGGGCGCCGATACCCGGGCTGTCCCGCCCAGTGCTGTGGCGACGACCGCGCCACAGCACTGTGTAAAACAGCACTGTGCAAGCCGGGTGTGAACCCTTATTTAACGGCGACTTACGGCGTCGAGGCGCACTCGTGAAGCGCCATTTAGGTACGATCAACACAAAGGGAAACCAGCCCGGGATTGAACACGCCACCCTCTCTGTGAATATTGACCGAACAGACACTGACAGTGTCGAGACGAGCTCAAGAAATGTCCTTGAGGTACGGTCAACGCTGAGGGAAATAAAGATCGTAATCCGTCGGCGAGGAGAGTGCTCGACCTTACGTTTTCCCGCTGTGAGTGACGAACAATCCACATGGCGCGACCAAGAGCGAGGTTTGACATTCCCTCTACTGTTTCGAGGTGACTCTCGGAAGCCCTGCCCCGGCTGGCACCTCCGGCACTCCGTGGTTGCATGGGCCCTCGCCCGTTGTTGACATCGTCTGGATCTTCCACAGGACCTGAACGCGGCCGTTTCCGACCCACCCACATGACCGAGGACCTGGATGCTGGCGATCCCGTATCTCTTCCTGTCGTTCCTGGCAGCCCTGCTCATCGTCCAGCGCTGCTTCCGCGAGTTCCCCGCTCTCGTACGGATCGTCGGGGCATTCGCCGCCAGCATCGTGCTGTCGAGCTGGGTGACCTTCCT
Source organism: Pseudonocardiaceae bacterium (assembly GCA_050699835.1). GTDB lineage: Bacteria > Actinomycetota > Actinomycetes > Mycobacteriales > Pseudonocardiaceae. Next base: position 8,144 of record JBOHFW010000239.1, read on the forward strand.
CGTAGCCTGGCTGATTCACACGCTCGGTGTTGATGACGCGACAGTCTACGGAGCCTTCGTCGCCATGCTGGTCAGCGTGGTCACCATCGCGGTGGGCTGGCGCGAGCTGCGGCGGGCTTCCTTTCGTATCCGCCCGCTCGGGATCCTCGGCGCGGGTGCCGCCCTGGCGCTGTCCTTCTGGGTGATGGAGCAGCGTCTGTCCGGTGATCCCCTGACGGTCTCACTCAATACCTGGGGCGACACCGCGCTGCACGTCGGCATCGCCCGATCCTTCTCCCAGGGCGACAACTACCCGCCGGTGATGCCGATCTTCTCCGGCGAAACGATCCGCTACCACTTCGGTTTCGATTTCTACGCCGGCGTGCTGGAGCGTTTGGGGCTCCCGCTTGAATGGGCGTTCAATTTGCCCGGCGCGCTCGGGTTCGCCGCGATCATGGTGCTCGTCTTCGCCTTCGCCCACTACCTCTGGCAGCGGGTGCCCATCGGCGTCCTCGCCGCGATCCTCTTCGCCACCAACGGCTCCTTGGCCTTTCTGCGCTACTTCGACAAATACCCATCGGTGATGCCGGCGCTGGAACCCCATAACTGGTGGAATCTCGATAAGTACTTGGCGATCGGCCCGTTCCAAGCGGGCGAACGGATCTCAATCTTCCTTACCCTGAACCCCTATCTGACGCAGACCCACCTCATCATCTCGATGGTCATCGTCCTGTTCGTCGGCTACGGCCTGCTGCGGCACCTCCGCGGACCCGGCAGCATCGCGGGAGACCGCCCTGAGGCCTTCGCGGACGAGAACCACCCCCGCCCTCTTCCCTGGCCGCGGGCGGTCGCCCTCGGGATCCTCTCCGGCGCCTCCTACTGGATCAACGGGATTCTGTTCGGGGTGTCGATGGTCTTCCTGTGCGTGCTGTTCTACCTCTACAGCGGCCGGCTCCGCCGGATGGCGATACCCAGCATCATCCTCTTTACCGCGTCCGTGGCCGCTTTCAGTATCGGTGCTCACCTGACCAGCGATGGGATCCGGGCGGCCGCCATCGCCTTGCTGCTCGCCGGACTCGGGCTGATGGGAGCCCTTCGGCAATCGCTGCCCTTCTTCGCGACGGCAGGCGCGCTCGCGCTTCCCCAGCTGCTCTGGCTCAGCGGCAGCGGCAACCGTACGCTGATCTTCCACGACGGCTATCTGGTCGAGAACTTCCGCTTCGACAACCTCGGGGCCTATGGCGACTTCGTGACCTCCTGG
>JBOHFW010000240.1:0-8427 GCA_050699835.1 Pseudonocardiaceae bacterium
CGCCAGCGGAGTTGGCGGGTCAAAGCCGGCCTCCTTGCCTTCCGGGCCTGTGGTCGCTGACTCTACGGTGGCACGGTGACACTCAGCGCAGACCACGTGAAGACCTTCCGTGCACTCCACGTGCCCGGTCGGCCGTTGCTCATGCCCAACCCGTGGGACGCGGGAACCGCCAAGCTGCTCGCCTCGCTGGGTTTCCAGGCGCTGGCCACGACCAGTAGCGGTCATGCGGCGACGCTGGGCCGGCTGGATGGTGCGGTCACCAGAGGCGAGGCCCTGGCGCACGCCGCGTCCATCGTCGCGGCTGTGGACGTCCCGGTGTCCGCCGATCTGGAGAACGGCTTCGCCGACGATCCCGATGCGGTGTTCGCCACCGTCACCGATGCCATCGGGGTGGGTCTGGCGGGTTGCTCGATCGAGGATTTCAGCGGTCACTCGATCTACGACGCCAAGCTTGCCGTCGAGCGGGTGGCCGCAGCTGTCAACGCGGCGCGGACCGGAGCCGGGTTGGTACTCACGGCACGGGCAGAGAATTACCTCCGCGGAAACCCTGATCTGGCCGACACGATCGCGCGGCTGCAGGCCTATCAGGAGGCAGGCGCAGAAGTCTTATACGCTCCCGGCCTGACCAGCCTCGATGACATCCGCATTGTGGTGGCCTCGGTCGACCGGCCCGTCAACGTGCTCACTTTCCCCGGGGTAGGCACGGTAGCCGAGTTGGGCGAGCTTGGGGTGGCCCGCATCTCGGTCGGTGGCGCGTTCAGCCAGGTGGCTCTGGCGGCGCTGACCCGCGCCGGTCGGGAACTGCTCGGGGAGGGCACCTACGGGTTCCTCGACGCTGCCGCCGAGGGCCGCCGGCAGAGCGCTGCAGCCTTCACCACCGGCTGAGCCCGCCCGCATTGAGCTCTGGCCGGGCTTGGATTGCGCGACGTGGTGCCGATCGTTACCGCAGTACCGGGAGGGGCGTTGTCTGTCGCCACTGCTCGAGCACCGGGCGCAGGCTATCGGCGAGTCCCGGAAGCTGGGGTGCCAGCGCAAGACAGGCGACGGCCTGCAGCATGCCCGCGGACTCCATGACCCGCATCAGCCTCTTGTCCAGCGGGCGCAGCCCGAGCTGCGTGGCAGCTGCGTTGTAGGCCGCCTGCCCTTCCGACCCGATGCCCGCAAGGTCCCACTCAACGGGACCGAGGGTGACGTGCTCGAAGTCGGAGCAGAGCTCCCCCGCGGGCGTGACAATGATGTTGTAGAACGGCGCGTCGCCATGGACAGGCTGGACACCAACTCCCGGAAACGTCTCCTCGAAGGCGGCCTGCGAGCAGACGAGCGGCTCGAGCACGGCCCACTCTCGTTGCGCCCGCTCGATATCCGCGACGTCGAGCAGGTGGGGCTGCTGTTTCAGCTCAGACAGTGCGTCAGGGATGGACTCGTCGAGGGGGAAGAGAAACGGCAGCTCACCGGGATATTCGCGGAGCGCGGCATGCAGCTGCGCTGTCAGCTCCGTGCGCCGGGCGGCACTGGGATCTGCATCCGGTACCTGCTGGACGAGCTGCCAGAAGGTCATCGAGAACCCGTCTCGCCGGAGGGGTTCTCGCGGCACCAGCGGGCTGGGCGGCACGACCGGGTGGCCGCGGTCAGCAAGCCAACCCGCAACCGCCAGCTCAACGCGCTGCTGGGCGGCCTGCACGTCCGGGGCTTGCGCGACTGTCCGTGGCAGGACCGCGGGTACCCGGACCACCACTGGCGCCGGCGCAAGGTGCACGATGACGGAGAACACGTCGTAGAGCACCCGCGGCTCGGTCACGGTGAGCCCCAGCTCGCGGCCCGCTGCGACCGCCGCGACAACCGCCCGCCCCGTCCGCGCGTCTATCTCTTCTGCCGTCAACATCACCCGCCATGCTGTCACAGCTCCCGATTGCCGCAGTTGGTCTCCAGAAGGCGATCCTGGACCGCGCGGTAGTTGAGGAGTAGAGGGTAGTGTGGCCTAAGTGCCTGACGGCTGATGACCTCGTCGTACGGCATGTGCGGCTTTGTGGCAAACGTTGAAGGTGGTAGCGGGGTGCCGCCGCGCTCACCCTTAGGGGGGAGTCTTGAGAGCTCAGCCAGATCGTGATCCGGCCCGTTGTGATGTTCCGGCACAGTGGCATGGGAAGCCAACCGCGCTGCGGATCGCATTGGGCAGCAAACTACGCCAGCTGCGCGAGGCCGGCGGGATCACCCGTGAAGCCGCCGGATACGAAATCCGCGCGTCCAGTGCCAAGATCGGCCGACTCGAACTCGGCCGGGTCGCATCCAAGGAACGCGATGTGGCCGATCTGCTCACCCTGTATGGCGTCACCGACGCCAAGGAACGCGAGACATTCCTCACCCTCGCCCGGCAGGCGAACTCACCTGGTTGGTGGCACGAGTACGGCGACGTGTTGCCGAACTGGTTCGAGACCTATCTCGGTCTGGAGCAGGCCGCTTCGGTCATCCGTACCTACGAGGTCCAGTTCGTGCCCGGCCTGCTGCAGACCGAGGACTACGCCCGTGCCATCACCCAGATGCGCCACGTGCACGTGTCTGCCCAGGAGGTTGAGCGCCGTGTCGCGCTGCGGATGGCCCGCCAAGAACTCCTCACCCAGCCTGGAGCCCCTGACCTGTGGGTGACGTTGGATGAGGCCGTGCTCCGGCGGCCGCTGGGCGACCGGGCTTTCCAGCGTGCGCAGCTGCTGCACCTGATCGAGATGGCCCAGCTGACGAACGTCTCGCTGCAAGTCGTGCCGTTCGGGGTCGGAGGCCGCGGCGCGGCAGGTGGTCCTTTCACCATCCTGCGATTCTCTGAGCCCGACCTGCCGGACGTCGTCTACCTCGAACATCTCACCAACGCCCTCTATATGGACAAGAAGCGCGATACCGTGGAGTACCTGGCGATCATGGATAATCTGTGCACCCAGGCGGAGTCACCCGCCGGCACTCTGAGCCTCCTGCGCAGGATCAGCGACGAGATCTGACTTTCAGGCGTAATGGTCGGGGACGTGGTGCACGCGGTGGTTTTCGACCTCGACGGCGTGCTGGTGGATTCGGAGGAGTTGTGGGACGTCGTTCGCCGCGGTGTTGCCGCCGAAGCTGGCCGGCCCTGGCCCACGGAGGCAACCCGAGCGATGCAGGGCATGAGTACAGCGGAGTGGTCGGCGTACCTGACTGACGTGGTGGGTGTCCCCGCCGCGCCGGATGAGGTGGCGGCCATCGTCCTCGATCGGATGGGCGCGCAGTACGACGCGTGGCTGCCACTGCTCCCGGGTGCGGTGGAGGTGGTCGAGCGGCTGGGGCGCCGCTGGCCTTTGGGGCTTGCGTCGTCTTCACCACGGCGGCTGATCGACACCGTGCTGGAATCGGCTGGGATAGCGCCGCGGTTTCAGGTCAGCGTCTCCACAGAGGAGGTGGGGGCTGGAAAGCCCTCCCCTGCGGTGTATCAGACCGTGCTGCAGCGGCTCGGCGTGGACCCTGTGCAGGCGATAGCGATCGAGGACTCAAGCAACGGACTGCGGTCGGCCGCGACAGCTGGACTGGCGGTGCTCGCTGTGCCCAACGCGGCCTTTCCGCCATCCGAGGATGCGCTCGCGCTCGCCGACGTCGTCGTAAACTCCCTCGACGAGATCACCGTGGAACTAGTGGCGTCGATGGGCCGTCAACGCTAGCGACTGCGATGGTCGCCCTGCTCGACGCGCTGGAGACTAAGGCACTCGTGGCACACCATCCCCACCCGGAGAATCGGCGCCAGCGTGCCCGCACCCACCGGTCGAACAGCAAGATTATCCACCTCACCAGGGACAATCCGACGATCAGCGCCGAGGCGCCCAGGGCCATCAACGTGATCCTGAGTGCGCTGCAGACGTCCGGGCTGAGCGGACCCAACGTTGCGCAGGCGCACCGCCGGGATCATCACTGTCACCGCGAACGGTAACGCCAAGATCGCGACGATGTGTCTGAAAAATCTTGGCCTCGGAGATCACGGGGACAGGTCCCGGCTCACGGCGCCTAACGTTGAGGGCAGCCCTCTAGCACTGCTGTTCGGGGCTGCACATACTGCCGGTGACCGACCAAGGAGGTGCGCCATGAGTCCGCTGGCTGCGAGCAACGTCACCTGGGGGATCACCGGGCCGGATTTCCTGCTCGGCTACGGGGTGCTGGCCCTGGTCGTTCTCCTGAGGATCATGGTAGCGCGGTGGCGGCTCGCTGCCGGACCGGCCGGCACGGCGACGGGGGAGCTCAGCGGCCGGCCGCATGACATCGCCTACCTGAATGGCGGACCTGAGCTGGCGGTGCTCTCGGCGTTGAGCTCGATGCGCGTCGCCGGCACGGTCGTTGCCGAGGGACCTGGGCGGTTGCGTGCCGCCGAGCCGCTGGACCCAGATGCTGACCACCTGGAGCGAGCCGTTCACCTAGCGGCTGCGGTCCCCATCTCGCGGCGGGAACTGCTCACCAATCAGATCGTGCGCACGGCTCTGGAGAAGCCGCGCCAGCGGTTGGAGGCTGCGGGGCTGCTCTTGGGTGCCCGGCAGCAACGCCGTATCAAGCGCACCGGGCTGTGGATGGTGGCGGTTGGTGGGCTCGGCCTGCTGCGGCTGCTGGCCGGGGCAGCCAACGGCGCGGCGGTGGGTTATCTGACCCTGGAGCTGCTCGCCGTGGGCATCGTCGCCGCCATCCTGCTCAACCGGGCGCCGGAACGCAGCCGGCGCGGTGCCGCGGAGCTGAAAAGACTTCGCGTGGAGCATAACGAGCTAGCCCCAGGAATGCGGCCTGACTGGACGACCTACGGGCCGGCGCTCGCCGGACTTGGGGTAGGGATCTTCGGTGCCGGGGCGTTGTGGGCATCGGATCCTGCCTTCGCCGCCGACGTGGAAGCTCAGCGGGTCACGGCGGGTACGGGCGGATTTTCCTAATCACGGCGGCGGCTCCCCAGGTTGCGGCAGCTCGGGGAGTTCCGGAGGAGGCGGGGGCGGAGGGGGATGCGGGGGCGGCTGCGGCGGCGGGGGCAGGGGCGGGGGATGACCCCGCTGCCGCAGTCCGGCCTGGGTATGGGCTGAGGCGTACCACCCTGCCGCATCAGCAACCGGCCGGTACAACCCATTAGGTTCCCAGCGGCTGCCCATACTCCTTCTGCTGCGCGTGATGCGGCGGCTGGCTTCGCAGCCGCTCCCGCCATGCCCGCGACATGTTCCCGACGACATCGCGGCTCGCGTCACCGTCTCGTCACGGTATTGACGTCGAGGCTAGGCGGGCCAGGTCAAGACCGCATTGAGGACGTCGAGCGCGCTGCCCTCGACCTCGCGTTCCACCAGCGCACCCGCGGAAACGATCAACGACGTGGTCCGCTTCCGCCAGGCGAAACAGTCCCGGCTGAATCCCTCGATGTGGATCAGATCCACCCAGCCATGACGTGCTCGGTGCTGAGCTGCGAGCCCTCCGCGAGGCAGCCGAGATCAGCACTGATGAGGCTGCGACCGCGCTCGGCTGGTATCGTGCCAAGGTCAGCAAGGTCGAGACCGGCACGGTCCGAACGACCGCCGCCGAGCTATCCGACCTGCTCAAGCTCTATAAGGCGGATGCCACCAGCGAGCGGGTGGAGCGCCTCGGCGAGGAGGCCAGGCGCAAGACCAGTCCGGCCCGGGTCCCGGACTGGGTCAGCAAGTATGTCAGCCTGGAAGCCAGCGCGACCGAGATCAAGCTGTTCTTCGGCGACTTCATCCCCGGCATGCTGCAGACCCGCGACTACGCCCGCGCGCTGCTGTCGACCTCCGTCATCGTGCCCCCGGCCGACGTGGAGCAGATGGCCGCCAGCCGGGAACTCCGGGCGGAACGCCTGCGCAGCGGTGCGCCACTGCTCTGGGTCGTGCTCGGTGAGGAGGCCCTGCGGCGTACCGTCGGCGGCCCTCAGGTCCAGCGCGGGCAGCTTATCCGGTTGCGGGAGCTGGCCGAGCTGCCGAACGTCACCATCCAGGTCATGCCGCTCTCCGGCGGTGCGCACCCCGCGCTCGGCATGTCGTTCCACCTGCTCGACCTCGGCCACTCCCGGACCGTCTATATCGAGGGCCTCACCAGCGCCGACTACCTGGTTCGCCAGCACATCCCGGCCTACGCCCTCGTCTTTGACCGGCTACGGGTCGCCTCGCTGGGAGACCGGGAGTCGCTGGCCATCATCAACACGATCATCGATGAGTTGGAGGAGTGAGGCACATGCTCACCATTCCTGACGATGCCTGGTACAAGCCGAGCCGCAGCAGCGGGGCCAGCAACTGCGTTGAGGTCGCGCACGGGGATGAGTGGACCGCCGTGCGCGACAGCAAGGACACGGCCGGCCCGATCCTTGCTGTCACCAACGGCGAGTGGCAAGCGTTCATCGGAGCCGCCAAGTCAGCGTGATCGAGATTCTAAGGCAGGGTCAGACCGCGAATGGTCCGGGTGAGCAGGTGGAAGCCGACGCGGTTGAGGAACGCGACGGCCGCTGTGTCGTCGTTCGCGTAGTCCAGCAGCCGGGTGATCCCGCCTAGCTCGAGCCAGCAGGCCACCTGACCGACGAGCCAGGTCCCGACACCGGTGCGCCGGTGGGCTTCGTCGACGTAGAGGTTGCCGACGTCGGCCCAGCCGTCGAAGCGGGATAGCCGGGCGCCAGCATCGTGTCGATCTCGATGTAGCCGATGACGTCGGTGTCGAGGACCGCCGAGATCCTGGTCCCGTTGATCCCGACGGTCCGCTGGCTGGTCAGCCCAGGACTGGGTGGCCGATGGGGCCGGGGCAAGTCCGCGACCCGGGCGAGGAAGACCAGCTCGGTGTGGCCGTCATGCCGGAAGCCGGCCCGCTGGTAGATCCCGCGGACGTGCGGCCACTGCTCGGGGATGCCGTAGACACTGGGTGCGGGCAGCGCACCGTCTGCGTAGCAGCGGCTGACCCCCCATCGCTCGAGCTGATCCACACACGCTCTGGCCAGTGCGGCCCCGGCTTCGCCTGAGTCCGGCCAGCACACCAGCCAGCGGATCTCACCGGGCTCACGCTCGAGCTGGCTCATGAGCCCCTGGACGGACACGGACAGATTCGGGACGACGGCGCCGATGTGGGCATTGACCAGCGCAGTGACCTGATCCCGATCACCGCGGGTGAACCGGCGCAGCTGAACTGAGCTCATATCGGGCCTCCAGAAAACGGGGTCGCGATGCGCGACTACTGGGAGAACCCGCTACCCATGCGGTACGGGGCAGGCTAGCACGTCGTGGGTCATCACCGGCCTGTGCAGCGCCCGCATCCGCCTGCGACCCTCCCCGGGCTCGATGGTGATGGCCTGGTAGATGGCGCGCTTGATGCCGCCGGGGTCGTGGGGGTTGACCGCGCCGCCCAGGCCGTGCCGGCAGGCCACGTGCTCTTTGGCTGTGCCCCCGGCGGTCACCGCTCGTGGATCGTGCCCAGGATGGGTTTCACGTCGAGGACGGGCGTCCCGTCGATCGCTTCGAGATTGCGGACGGCGATGGCGTTGTCCTCGATGCCCGCGATGGTCACCGCGTGCAGCCCGATCGGGTTGGGACGATCCGGTGATCGAGTCGAGAACACCCCCTGGCGGGACCGGTTCGTGTCGCCGCGCGGGTGTACCGAGAGCACATCACGACGGCTTTGGTGTAGCCAGGTCAGTACGAGCACCTCGTCGCCGATGCGTAGATCCGCGGCGGCCTCGCACAGCTCGGGCCGGAAGACGACTCGCGCCAGCGGCGCCCCTTCGTCGCCCTGCTTCGGGGCGGTGTCGCGGTCGGTCAGCGGTGATTCCACCCGGCCAACCGGCCGCAGCTGGTATGTCGGCTCGCTCAATCTCGATACCTCGGTTCGTTGTCGCTCGTATTGTGGGCTTCGCCCGGTGCCCGTCAGGCGGGCGAGACCACCCAACGGCCGCGGCCCCCACCTACCATGCCCGCTAGCCCCTAGAAACGGCGACACCGGCGGTGGTCATCGGCCGACGCACCGGCGGCGAAATAGCCCTTGACCTCGCGCACCGCTTTTCCGATGGGAGGCGATCCCCGAGCTGATCGGGCATGACCAGGTTCTCCAAGGGGTGCTAAGGCAACAGCCTCCATGATCGCTGTTTCGGAAGAACAAACCGCGCTGACCGCGGCTCAATCTTCCGAAACAGCGATCATGAGTCTTGGCTGACCCACAGCACTCCGAGCCCCCAGTCCCAAGCCGACCACGACGCATCTCGTCGGGCCGGGGCAGCGCCCCGCTAGATGTCGCGACGCGCGGGGAAGAGCTGGCAGCCACCGAGCAGTTGGAACTTCCTCGCTCGCGAGGTCGACGTCGCCGAGGTGCGCTCGGCGGGCCCGACCCGCGGGTGATGGTGCGGGTGGATGCAGCGTTCCCAGCGCGGTCCGGCTCACTGCCCCGGACACCCGCCCGTCCTCGTACCAACCG
>JBOHFW010000241.1:0-13771 GCA_050699835.1 Pseudonocardiaceae bacterium
CTCGAGCAGCGCCTCCGCCGGTCGGCCCCCGGTTTAGCCCAGCTGGCCTCGAATCGCTCCGTCCTCGAACTCGGTCGAGTGGAGGCTGAGATAGAAGCCTGATGGATTACGGATAACGGCTTCGATCTTTTCTCGCGAGCTCATCCCGGGGCTTCCGTCCACATGGACGCAGCCCGTTACCGTGTTTTGTCTCCCATCGAAGTGTTTGCCGTTGAAGAAATCGATCCGCCGCGGCCCCACGCTGCCGCGATGCCCGGCATGCAGACGGAACGCGGTCACCGCCCCGTTGACCCTTCTCCACTTGGTCACGAAACAGGCCGTCTCGTGTTCCGGATCGAGATCGAGCCGGACGTAGCCTTGCCCATCGGAGTCCCCGCCGCCCGGGACCTCCCTTCCGGTCAGCTGAACGGAGAAATAGCCATAACCCGGCCGCCCGTCCTCGCCCGCCGCAGCCACCGTCGGCAAGGCGATACCAAGGATCGATGAGACAAGAGCTAAGCACGCTCCGATGTACCCTATCCTGCGGGCCTCCCCGCGGTACTGCATGTAGTGTCCCCCTTCAACTTCCAGTCCCCCCTGCGCGCGATCCCCTCAGATCAGACAGGCGAGACTGATCCTTTCAAGGTGGCGGCAGTCTAGAACCAGATCTTTGACCGCTGTGGGGTTCTGGCGATCGCCACGCCGAGATCCACACAGTTCCCTCCAGATCACCAAAGATCCACAAACGCTCTCATGAGACGCTGTCAGCAACGTCTCGCTAGCTGATCCCAACGTCCTGACACGTCGGTGATGGTCACGAGATACCCACCCACGGGGTCTGGGTAGTCATCGGCACCGCGTCGGCCACGGGGTGCTCACACTGACGTACGTGACTGGAACGACGTTCTCTGTAACGGTCCTCGGGCGCCGCTGGAAGAGATACGTACGACTACTAATTGCGACGCGATGGTTCCAGTGGGCATCTTAGGGGGTGCGCCGAACCACCGTCGCTCGCCGGCGCGCGCGACTTCCATGCCTGCACCAGCCTCGTCTAGGGGGATTCAATGTCAGATGTGATGAGCTTCGCCGAGGTCCATGACCAACTCGTGGAGCTGTTACCGGCCCGTACCGTTCTGTCCCTACTGCACGCAGCTCAATCGGGTGTCATTGGCGTTCCTGGGGAGTCGGGCACCCGCGGCGCCAGCGGTGCGGGCCTTGTCGACTACATGTGGACTGGGATTCTCGGCTCCAACGACCAATCCAGCAGTCCCAGACTCATCGCCCCAGTCGGCACAACCAGCCAGCCGGGATCCGGGAGCTGAACCGGGCACTGGTGCGCCGTCACGAGGTCGCTGCGATGACGCAGGACATGCAGAGCGCCCCTGATGGGACGCTACCGATAGTTAGGCCTTCGGCCGCGATCCGGTGCCCGCATACCGTTTGGGTGTAACCCCTGGCCACGGCAGGAATGACGTCGGCAGGTTGCACCAGATGCAGGCGCCCGTGGTCGGGGCAGCGCGCCCACCGCAGCTGGTCGACGCTCGGTCGTTCGAGCGCAGGGCTGGGCGGGGTGACTGCGGGAGATCTCGGTGGACGGTCAGCCGGACCCTTGCTGGGGAACTGAGGGTCGGGTATCAGCAAGCCGAGTAAGTACGCTGAGCCACGCAGCCGGGCCCCGGCGGCGACGCTCCCACTCACCTCAGATCCAGGCTCGGCGCAAAGCTGGTGATCCTTTGGGACGTGGTGCACTGTTGCGCTCCCTGGTCTGCGGTGTGGAAGACGCCGGCTCCGCCCATATGGGGAGGGCACGGGCGGAGCCGTCGCCGCTGTGAAACACCTTGACGAAGTCAGCCGCGAGCCTGCTGAGGTTTTGGTAAGCAGAGGGGTACCCTCACCGGCGACCGTCCCGGCCGCAGGCGTGGCGAAGTCAGACTTAGCGCCAACTGTGGTACTGGCTCGCTCCTGCTGCGCTCCGTCGGTCGGGTTCGTTCGTATATATCGGACTTCGTATATATCGGACAATGGACATGTATCAGTTCGGGGGACTGTAGCATGAGACGTCTCATGAGACCACCGGCGGCGTGAATGGCGCCGCGGGGAGATCCAGCGCCGCTGCGCTGGCTGATCGGTGTGGAGCTGGCACGGTACCGCAACGCCGTCAAGCTCTCCCTGACCGAAGCCAGTGACCTGAGCGGCATCAGCCGGGCCAAGCTCGGCCATCTCGAGACCGGGCGTCAGCAACAGGACCCGGAAGACATTGCCCGGCTGCTGGCCACCTATGGAGTCGATCAACGCGACATCGATCGGCTCACCTCGCTGACCAGCCGCGCCGACGAGGCAACCTGGTGGGCGCCATGGGCTCAGGTGGTGCCGGACTGGTTGAAGACCTTCGTAGGCCTCGAGGGCCTGGCTGAGACCGAATTCATCTTCGAGCCGATCATCATCCCGGGTCTGTTGCAGACTGAGCAGTACGCCGCGGCAGTCACGGCCAGGACGCCCAGGGTGCGCGCTGATCACAGCGAGCGGTTCGTCGGCTTCCGGATCGCCCGGACACGGAGGCTCTCCGATCCCGAGCGGCCGCTCAAGGTGCACGCCGTCCTCACCGAAGGTGCACTACGGTTGGCGGTTGGTGACCGGGAACTGCGCCAAGCGCAACTACGGCACCTGCTCGAACTCGCCGAACTACCTACCGTCACCATCCAGGTGATCCGGCCCGAGGATGGCCCACACACCGCACTCACCGGGCAGTTCGCGGTACTAGGTTTCGAGAACGCACGCTCCATCGGGTACGTCGAGCTGCACGATGGCGCCATCTATCTACAAGATGTGGACCAGGTCCAGACCTATACCATGGTTGCGAACGACCTGCAACGGGCCGCCCTCGGTCCGGAGCCTTCTCTTGCCTTTATTCGATCGATGATTACATCCTGAATGTCGGAGACATACCGTGACCGGCCCAAACCCTGACATCACCCACTGGCGCACCAGTAGCTTCAGCGGCAACAACGGTACTTGCGTCGAGGTCACCGCTTTGCCTGATGGTCACATCGCGATGCGCAACAGCAACCACTCCGACGGCGGAGTGATCCTGTTCACTCGAGCCGAGATGGACGCCTGGATCAAAGGCGTCAAGGCTGGCGAGTTCGACGATCTAGCCTGATGGGTGCTGAGCGGCGGTGAACGCCAGCTCGTTCTCTCCGGGGACTGCCCTCGCCCGCTGACGCCAGAAGCAGACGAACGGATTCGTCCCTGGCCGATGACTCCTGCACGGACTTACCACGGATGTGGGCGGAGCTGGGGACACCGATGACCACTGGCTGAGACGGAAGGCGGGTTGCGCATCCCAATACCACAAGGATCAACCCGAGGGGGGAAACTAGACGAGGTTGGCTAACGGAGCATCGTGCTCGGTCGCTAACTCAGAGGTACGTCGGATGGTGAAGCTGTCCGATGGTGAGACTGTCCGACAGTGAGGCTGGGGGGACTAGTGCTGAGTCTGCGTGGTGCCGTGATTGCCCTGGTGGCGAGCGCATCGAGTGTCCTTGTTCTCGCTGGTATTGCCGCTGGGGTGTTCGCTACCCCGTCTCCAGACCCGTCCTTTCCGGTGGATCAGCCCGTCACTCGCCAGGCACCGCCTCCTCCAGTTATTCAGGCTGCTCCGATAGCCCCTCCTGTCCAGGCTCTGCCGCCTGGACCGGCAGCTCCGCCGGTCGCGGACCCGAAGCCCGCACCAGCGGATCCTCTGGTCGTTGTCGCGCGCCCGAAACCCGCATACCACAAGCCTGTTACGCAACCCGTCAGCTATCGCCCGCCGGTGCAGCGTCAGCCACCCCCGGCAGCGCATCAACCCGCGCCACGTCCCCAGCCAGGCGCCCGCCCACCCGCATCGGCGTCACCGGAGCCCACTACGAAGTCGCGGACGGTGAATACCGAACCATGTAACTGCGACGGTCACATGCGAAAGGTCCCCACCCACTGGGACCCGCCTCGGGGCTGAACCAGGAAAGCCCGTCCACCGGGCGGTGACCGTGAGGTCGCGGAGCCGGCCGATGTTGTCGAACGACCCGAAGCCCACTCTGCCGGAGCGAAATGTGGTGTCTGTGGCGGTCATCAGCGGAGTGTGCGAACCATCGAGGTACACCGCGATCGTGCCTGAATCAGCGCAATGCACCACTCGGATTCGATGCCATTCCTCGTCGGTGACGGCGGGTGGGGCACCTTCCGAACGGGCCTCGTTCCATTGATCGTCGATTCGCTGTCGGTCGGCGTTGTTCACGACGAATATTCCGTTGTGCGGGTAGATCGTGTTGTCCGTCGAGAGGTGGACGTAATAGTATTCCGTGTCGGACTGGTGACCGAACACGATAATGACGTCACGGTCCCTGATCTCGACGGGAGTATCTATTCGCACTGTGGCGTCGATCTGGACTGAGTCGAACCCCGACCCAGCCGACAACATGGCGTATTCGAAGGGCCGGCGCGGGCCGGGACGGGCCACCCCGGCCTCAGCCAAGATCACCTCCGTTCCCGGGAACCGCCACTTCTCGGTGGTGACCGGGGCCCAGTTTTCCGCCTTCATCACGTCGGTCACCTTGGTGGCGCCGACGTCGCAGCCGGCGAACTGATGCTGCACGGCTGCCTGTGACGCACAAGCCGCCGTCCCGAGAACAACAGCAATAATTGTCAACAGATACCGTCTGGACTTCGACATGCTGCCTTCCAGCCCGTTCGTCATAGCACTTAGCGGACGTTGCTAGCGCCGGTCACTTTCCAGATTTTCCCGTTCGCCTTGGACAGGATGTAGAGTTCTCCAGCGCCGTCGCTGCCGAAGCGGAGATCGATACGGGGGTCGCCGGCCAAATCTTGCATCGTCACCTGCTTGCCCGTGTCGTTGCGGAGTAAGAACTCGTAGACCTTGGCCAGGTGCTTGGTGCCTCGGCGCATGTCGTCCGTGTCGGCATAAAGGATGCGACCGTCGACGCCGTCGCCGAACACGTACTTGCCGCGCAGGTCCGGCATCCCGTCGCCGCGATAGACGAAGCCACCGATCACCGCGTGCCCGCTGTCGCGATCGCAGGGCCAGTCCGGTGGCGGATCGTGGTCATAGGCGACCACTGGGTAGGCATAACCGTGCTGCTCGTCGTCCTCCGGCAACGGGTAGACGTGGCAGCGGTCCTCCGGCTTGAACACGAACGGACCCTCCCGCTTGCTCCACCCGAAGTTGTCACCCGCCTGAACCTGATAGATCGACTCGATGGCGTGCTCGCCCATGCTCCCCAGCAGCATCCGGCTGCGCTCGGCAGGGTCCCAGCTGAAGCGATAAGGATCGCGCAACCCGTACGCATAGATCTCCGCAAGGGCACCGGGTTTGCCCACGAAGGGGTTCGTGGCGGGAATCCCATATTCGCTGCCTGCTCCGTTCGTGCCCAGCGGATCGATCCGCAGGATCTTTCCGTGCGGTATCCCCAATTCCTGAGGATCGTCGCTCCGCACCCCGTTGCCCCCGTCACCTACCGCGATATAGAGCAGCCTGTAGTCCTCGTCGCCAGGCATAGCAGTCGGGTTGAAGCCGATCTGCTGGATCCCGTGTATGTAACTCCCGAACGCGAGCCGGAGCATTTCTCGGTGGGTCCCGCTGAAGGTACTCGCGGACGGATCGGCTGCCGTCCACTCGGTCAGCACACCATGCACGAGGGTACGGTCCTGAGCCGGCAGGTGTGGAGTCTTTGTCCCGAGCGCGCCGCCTGCCTCGGTGTGGACCGTATACAATTTGCCGTTTTTCGCGAATTCAGGGTGGAAGGTCACGAACCCGAAACCACTCCCGAGACCGGCTTTGGTCCAAAAATCGGGGGAGAACGTGGCACCGACGTTGAGGTACACCTGCGGCGTCCCGCGATTGATGAGGTACATCGTGCCGTTGAGGTCGGGCACGAACAGCCGCCCCGAACGGTCCGGAACCTCACCCAGGAAATTGATCCGAGCCCACCGCTTCACGCGCGGGTCGTCTGTCGGCGGCGGGTCCGATGGCGGTATCGTGACGAACTCCGTGAGAGTCAGCGCGAGGCTGGACACAATCGGGCGCTGCGAAATCGGATCTGTGATCGGACCGTTGGGGTATGTGACATCCCGTCGAACCGACAGAGCCGCCGACACCACCGCCACCGTCACAGCAATGACGGCCACCAGCAAAACCAGCAGGCCCAGTCTCCCCTTCGACATCCCGCTCCACCATGCTCGTAGGATCTGGAGAAAGCAGAGACCTTAGTTGAGCCCTTGGCGAGTCGAGGCCTCCGAGCGTGGGTCTGCCAGGAGACGCTCGAGGCGCCGCCCGACGGGACCGGCGTCGGTAGCGAGCATCAGCCGCAGGACATCACCGGCATCCTTAGCGACGAGACGTCGCTGACTGGTCTCTCGGACGCGTTCCCCCAGCTTGTGGCACTTGGCAATCAACAGAGCTGTGACGCCAGCTACCCGCACGTCAAGCACCCGACCATCTCGTTCGGGCTCCAGGCTCGGCACCGCCATTACGTCATAGTCGACTGCAGCCGGTTCGAGGCCCGGCGTCCGGCGAGTTGCATCACGCGAGTGCGGCGGGATCACTCCAGAGCGCCGACTCCCCGGCCCGGAGAACGTGTCGGCGACCATCAGGTCGACCACAACCTCTTCGATCCGGTCACCGATCTTCTCGGGACGGTGCCAGTGCCCGGGATTCGGACCTTGGGCGAAGCCTGCAGCGGTCATGATCTGTTCGAGCAGCGGCTCGTCGTCGAGAATCTCCGGGTCGACTCCGAGGTCGGGACGTCGACGTTCTGATCAATGACCTGGTGCTCACACCTGCTGCTGATCTCGTCGCGAGGGTGGGAAATATACGGCTTGTGGGATCAGCAGTAGCTGTTCGGCTCTCTTCTCAGCAGACCAACACGGAAGTACAAGAGGACGTGATCGTGTTGATGGGCCGGGTCGAGCGTGTGCTGGGTCTGGTGCGTGTGGCCGGTCTGCTCGTGTTGCTGGGCGGGTTGGTGTGGCTGATTGTCGCGCTGGTTTTCCAGGGTGTGGACAGGGCCGGTCGTTGGGCGCCGGTACTCAGCGTGGGTGTGGCGATTGTCGGAATGCTGGTCACCTTCGTGACGTCGTGGTGGCAGCAAAGCCCGATGGTGGGGGAGCTCGCGGGGGCGGAGCAGGTGGCGCGGGCTGCCGAGGAGCTGCGGGCGGTGGTGTGGGAGCAGTGGCGCCGGGAAGCTGAGGTGCGGTCGCTGGGTGATCCGGATCCGATGCCGGTGCGCTGGCGGTTGTCAGACCCGGCGGTGATGGACCACGACGAGCACATCGGTCCGGTCCCCCGGGGGTGTGTCTGGCGTAGTGACCGGGTGCCGGCGTTGCTGGATGCTTTCCGGCGGTTGTCTCGGCGTCGGCTGGTCATTATCGGTGGTCCCGGGTCGGGTAAGACCACCCTGGCGGTACAGCTGGTGCTGCACCTGCTCAAGGACTGGCAGGCGGGTGAGCCGGTGCCGGTGCTGCTGTCGCTCGCTAGCTGGGACCCGCAGAGCCAGCCGCGGGTACAGGACTGGCTCGCCGACCAGCTCAACCAGACCTACCCGGACCTGCGCGCGTTCGGGACCGGTGTGGCGCGCCGACTCGCCGATCAGGGTCGGCTACTCCCGGTCCTGGACGGTCTCGACGAGATCGCCCCGCAACGCCGGCGCGAGGTCATCGAGAGACTGAACGCCTCGTTAGACCCCGACACCGGGCTGATCATGACCAGCCGCACCGCCGAGTACGCCGACACGGTGCGCACGTCGCGCGTTCTCACCGCGGCCGCGGTCATCGAACCGGAACCGATGACCCCGGGCGAGGCAGCCGCATACCTGACAGACCGGCTACCCCGCCACCCCGATGAGTCCTGGCAGTCGGTCCTGACGGCTTTGCAGAACGACCTTGAGCGCCGGTCGGCGTCTACCTCTACGGGCGTCGGATGTACAAGGTGATGGTCGCGAGGCCGACGAACCAGCTCTGGCATGCGGTCTGCGGTGCCTCATGCAGGTCACGGGGGCCCGCGGGATCGCATGGCCAGCGTCCGTGGCGACAGCAGTGCCGTCCGCCTACCTACGTTGTGACCTGCGGCCGAGTAGCGGCGCGGACCGCACGTGGTCTTCGGACGGGGCGCTGTGCATGACCGCCAGTGCGATCGCGGGGAAGAGCAGCACTGAGGCGAGACCGGCCGCGATCAGCGCCGCACCGGAAGCTGGCGGCAACGCGCCAAGCCGTTGCCCAACCTGTACCGCAGCGACAATGAACGGCAGCGAGGTGGCCTGCAAGAAACCGGCCGCCATGGTGCGTCTCATCCCCAACTCTGCTCGATAGAGCAACGCTGGGAGGCCCCGCACCATAAACAGCGCCGCCAGAAACAGCGGCACCTGCAGCAACGTCGAGGGGGAGGCGAACAGCGCCTTCGCGTCGAACATCACCCCGCTGGTGATGAAGAACACCGGGATGAGGAAGCCGTAACCAATCGCATCCAGTTTGAGCTCGGTGTGCGGATGTACCGTCGCGGCGTCGGCGTCAATCAGCCGCAGCACGGCTCCGGCCAGGAACGCGCCGAGGATCGCCTCGAACCCCAGGCCTTGAGCCAGCGCCACGAACGCGATGAGCAGCACCATCGCGAACCGGATCCGGATCTGCGCGGTGGTGTCCATCAGCATCTGGAAGACCCGGTCGGCGCGGGCTGTGCGGCCGGCCCGCATCAGCGCGACCGCCAGCAGCACCACGACCAGCGCCAGACCGGCCAACAGCAGCAGCCGGGCGGCGAGACCGGTGGATTCCTCGGAGAAGAACAGCGACAGCAGGATCACCGCACCGAAGTCGGCGATGGACGCCGCGGCGATGATCAGCTGCCCGGTGGCACCGGCGACCTGGCCGGAGTCCTTGAGCACCGGCACCACCAGTCCCAGTGAGGTGGAGCACAAGATGATCGCGATCAGCAGTGGTGTCGAGGCGAACCCACCGGCCGTCAGCAGCAGCGCGGCCCCGACCGCGATCGCGAAGGACACCACGAACCCGGTCAGCGCCAGGGTCAGCGGGCGACCACGCAACCGGTGCACGTCGATCTCCAGACCGGCCAGGAATAGCAGGAACGCCAGGCCGACCAGGGCGAGCACCTGGACCGGAGCGTCGATGCCTACCCAGCCGAGCACCGAGGGACCGATCACGATCCCGGCCACGATCTCCAGTACCGGTGAGGGCACTCGCAGCGCAGGCAGCGCGCTGACCACCAGCGGCGCGATGAGCGCCACCACCATGATGATCAGCAAGTTGGTGAAATGCATCGGGCCACCTCACTTAGGCGGGCCGGTCCGCGAGGGCGTCGAGCACTCCGAGGTCGTAGACGGTCGTTCGCCATGGGCAGATCACGAGGTTCATCCTGGGGTGCGGTAGTGGTAACCGCACACTTCATCGAACCCGTCCGCTCGTACAGCCGAAGTGCCGGAATGTTGTCGCACTCCACCTGGAGATACATACGGTCGGCTTCGTGTGCACCGACCCAATCTGCCAGCGCAGCGAGCACACTACGCGCGGCGCCCTTGCCCCGCACGTGAGGCAGCGTGGCCATGCCAAACACGCCTGCCCAGCCGTCATCGGCGACCACGCGGCCCACCGCGACGATACCGTTCCCGATCATGGCACTAGCGTAGGCACTCGGCCGCTGCACACGACCGAGCATGTTTCACTCGGTACGGGAGTCGCACCATGCCCATGCACAGCGTGCAGACCTCGAAACACGCGGCTGTCGGGTCGTCATCCAACCGAACCCGCTGGAAAGCTTCCTCGCCGACGTCACCGAAATCCTGCGCGAGGAAGTCGACGGGCTCGTGCGGCCGGGCTGCGAATACATTCAGCTCGACGCTCCCCACTATCCGCTGCTTATTGATTCCGCCTATCGCGACGTCTACGCCAGCAGAGGCTGGCCGGCCCAGCGCTGGCTCGACCTCGGTCTCGAGCGCCTGGCACTGTCCCCGCAGTGCGGATTCGCCACTTCCATCCTCGGCAACGCTCTCACCGCCGCCGATGAAAAGGCCAAGCTCCGGACAATCGTGGCGACCGCCGAGCGCGTCTGGGGATGACGGTCCTCACGGTTAGCTACTCGATGCTCGGGAGGGAGCTTGCTGTGGCACCGCATCTTGATGCAGGCTTCAATACGGTCGACCCAGGATGATCGCCCGCGGCATGAGAGGACATCGCGCCCACCGACTCAGCCTGCATAACTCTGCGATGTTTGGAACCAGCCGAGGAGGACCCGTGCCGGACGACAGGGACACATACGACGTCGTGGTGCTTGGCGGCGGGCCGCCGGGGGAGAACGCGGCGGCGCGGGCCTACCGTGGCGGTCTGTCCGCCGTGTTGGTCGAGCATGAGCTGGTCGGCGGCGAGTGCTCGTACTGGGCGTGCGTGCCGAGCAAGGCCTTGCTCCGGCCGGTCGAGCTGTTCGCTGGCGCCCGGCGCACCCCCGGGGTGGCCGAGGCAGTGACCGACGAGCTGGACAGCCGGGCGGTCTTTGGCCGGCGGGACCGGTTCGTAGGTAAGGACGCAGCCAAGCCCTTCGGGCACGACGACGCCGGCCAAGTGTCCTGGCTGGACTCGAACGGGATCGCCTTCGTCCGCGGGCACGCCCGGCTCGCTGGCGAGAAGCGGGTCGCGGTGTCCACCTCCGATGGTGCGGTCCGGACGCTGGTCGCCCGGCACGCGGTGGTGCTGGCCACCGGCACGACCGCCACCGTTCCGCCGCTGCCCGGGCTGCGCGAGGCGGAGCCCTGGACCAGCCGGGAGGTCACCAACGCCGATGCGGCACCGCACCGCCTCGTCGTTCTTGGCGGCGGCGTGGTCGGCTGCGAGATGGCGCAGGCGATGCGCGGCCTCGGCAGTGAGGAGGTGACGATCGTCCACCGCGGGCAGCGGCTGCTGGAGCGGAACGAGCCACTCGCCGCCGAGCTGCTGGCCAACGCCTTCGCCGAGGCGGGGATCAGCGTGCTCACGGGCCGGTCGGTCACCAGGGT
Source organism: Pseudonocardiaceae bacterium (assembly GCA_050699835.1). Lineage (GTDB taxonomy): Bacteria > Actinomycetota > Actinomycetes > Mycobacteriales > Pseudonocardiaceae. The sequence continues at coordinate 11,028 of JBOHFW010000241.1, forward strand.
GCGGCGGGCGCAGCGGGGCGGCGAGGTGACCGTGGTCCTCGGCGACGGCTGCGAGTTGCTCGGCGATGAGTTGCTGGTCGCGGTCGGTCGGACGCCGGACACGGGCGACCTCGGGCTGGAGACTGTCGGGCTGGAGCCCGGCGGGTACGTCCAGGTGGACGACTCGATGCACGTGCTTGGCGGCTGGCTGTACGCCTGTGGCGACGTCACCGGGCGCAACCTGTTGACCCACATGGGGAAATACCAGGCGCGGGTGGCGGGCGACGTGATCGCGGCGCGAGCGGCCGGTAAGGCGGACGACCTACCCGGGCACCGCGCGCTGGCCGACGACGCCTGGGTGCCGCAGGTGGTGTTCACCGACCCGCAGGTGTGCGCGGTGGGGCTGACCGAGGAGCGGGCACGCGGGCGCGGCCTGCCGGTCCGGGCAGTGGAATACGACCTCGGCAGGGTGTCCGGTGCGGCGCTGCTCAGCGAGGGCTACACGGGGCGGGCCAAGCTCGTCGTCGACACCGACCGGCAGGTGGTCATCGGCGCCACGTTCGTCGGGTCGGACGTGGCCGAGCTGCTGCACTCGGCGACCGTCGCGGTGGTCGGCGAGGTGCCGCTGGACCGGCTCTGGCACGCAGTCGCGTCCTATCCCACCCTCAGCGAGGTCTGGCTGCGACTGCTGGAGGAGTACGGCCTCTAGGACCTCAGCCGGCGGGATTGTCTTGGCGCTATGGACGGCGCTAGGTGGTCACGGCGCGCCGGGCGTCGAGCTTGCCCATACCTGCGGACCCCCGAGGAAGTTGAGGCCGTGCTCATCGAAGCCGAGCGCGCCGGTGGGTTGGGGTTCTGTCTACGTCGTGAGGCCGAGTGGGATGGGGGCGTTGAGGAGTTCGAAGGCGCGGCGTTGGGTGGGGGTGGGCAGGGTGATCTTGTCGAAGTTGTGGTCGCCGACGGTGATGGTGTTGCGGGTCAGGGTGGCCAGGTGGTCGATCAGGCCGCGGAAGCTGTGGAGCGGGTTGCCCTCGGGGTCGGTGTGGCGGGCGGCTTTGCCGTCGGCGTGTGCTGATCGGGTGGCGGGGGCGACCGGGTTGTCGCGCTGGGGTGGGTGCTGGTCGGTGTAGGTCAGGGGTGCCAGGGCGCGGCGCAGGTGCCAGGTCAGGTATTGGGCGAGCATGCAGATCAGGACGTGGGCGCGGACCCGGCCGGTGAGGTAGTGGTGGATGGGGCGCAGGTTTAGGTCGTCGGTTTTGATGTTGCGGAAGTCGCGTTCGAGGTGGGCGAGGTCCTTGTAGGCGGCCACGACGGCGGGGGCGTCGAGGGTGGCGGTGGGCACGCTGGTGCGGATGACGTAGATGCCGTCCAGGGCGGCTTCAGCAGCGATGCTGGCTTGGTCGCGCTGGTAGGTCAGGGCGGTGTCGGTGATCTGGTAGGACAGGTGCTTGGCCATCTTGTATTTGTCGATGACCTTGCCGACCGCGACGCCGATGGCGTCGGCGCCGGCCAGCCTCCCGGTCTGCACGCGGGTGCTGATGGTGGCCAGCAGGGCCTCGGTGGCGGTGAGCATGCTCTCGCGGGTGGGTGGCACGCCGCTGAGCCTGGGTTGGGTTGCGGCAGGCGATCAGGCGTTCACCGGGGTAGTCCGGGTGGGTGATCTCGGCCAGGTCGTGGGTGTCGAACAGGCTCATCTGCAGCGGTCCGTCCTCGGCGGCCAGCGCCTTGATCGCCGGGGCGCGCAGGCAGGTGATCCAGGACAGCCCACCCAGATCCTTGATCGCCTCGATCCGCGCGCTGGTGATCATGCCACGGTCACCAACCAGGGTCAGCTCAGTCAGCGCGAACTTGTCGCGGACGATGCCGACCGCGTCGATAAACGCCGTGGGGTCGGCGGTGTCGCCGGCGAACACCCGGATCGCCACCGGCCGCCCGGCGGGGTCGGTGAGCAGCCCGTACTCGATCTGGGCCGTGCCCTTCTTGCCGTCTCGGGAGTAGCCGCGGGCGGCCAGCTCGCAGTGGCTGCCCTCCACCCACGAGGAGGACAGGTCGAACATCGCCCTGCCACCCTCGCCCAGGTGCCGACCGGCCAGCTGGGCCTCGATCGCGTCCTGGCGGCCCAGCAACCAGTCCATCGCGGCATACACCTCATCCCGCGACGCCCCCGCCACCTGAAGGTCCACCCCCAGGGTGACATCGTCCCACCAGGCCAGAGTGGACAGCTTCGGTTTCGGTCGCACCACCCGCTAGACGATCAACGCATAAGCCAGGTCCCGCTCCCGGCACGCTGGACCCAGCATGGCCGGCAAGCCCAACCGGGCGGCTTGGGCGCACACCAGGGCGACATGCCCATGCCCCCGGGACCGGGTCACCTCCAACGCCGCCTCGGCATCTACCAGCGTGGCACCCTTAAGCACCGCCTCGATCGCGTCGACCGCCGCCACCGGCAGCGCCGACAGGTTCGCCAGGGTCTGCTTGCCCACCGTGCCAGGCGCCGCGATGGATCATGATCGTGACGCGGTGGGTCTCGCAGTCGCCGGGAAAGCTGGACAACCCGGTACGCGCGAAGTAGTCCTCGATAGCCCTGTTCCACTCCTCGGCGCGACGGTAGTCCCCCAGGTCGCAGCAGCTCCGCACAACGTGGCAGAAGATCTGGACGGTGGCCAGCTGCGAAAGGCCCCCGCCAACGGCCATCACCATCCCCTCGTCGTGCAAGGCCAACCCCTCTTCGACCTGCCCGCGGTGGATGAGCACCCCGCCCTGGA
>JBOHFW010000242.1:0-13481 GCA_050699835.1 Pseudonocardiaceae bacterium
TCTCGGTGGCCGTGGCCATGACCTCGCGCCACTGCTGGTCGAACTCGGCGGCTTCCTCCGGGATCAGCGCGGCGCGGACCTCGGCCGGAGTGGCGTCGCAGAACGACGGTCCGCTGCGGCCGTGCCGTGGTCCGGGAATTGCTGCGGCGGTCACACCGCACACCATAGCCGCCCGGACAGCCAACGCGAGAATGAACCAAGCCGGCAGTAGCTGTCGCCAGTCGGCAACAGACGGCCACGGCGGTCCCGCATGCGCTAGCACCTCGCGGGCACGTTCAGCGACCCGTTAGGCATCTCCGTGGCAGCGCTGCGGCGCAGGCCGATTCGTGGCGGTCTCGGGTTTAGCGAGCGCTGAACCCCAGCATTCGGTACCATATCTTGTACCATTAGGAGGTGGTCATGGCGATCACAGCATCCGAGGCCCGGAAAAACCTCTTCCCGTTACTCGCACAGGTCAACAACGATCGGGCGCCGGTCGAGATCATGTCCCGTCACGGCGATGCCGTGCTGATCTCCCGCGAGGAATACCTGGCGCTGGAGGAGACCGCCCACCTGCTTCGGCCAACGCCCGTCGGCTCCTCGACAGCCTCGCCCAAGCTGACCGCGGTGAGCGAGAGGAACACCCGCTCGCCCGATGAGGCTCGTCTTCACCCCAAACGGGTAGCAGGACTACACCCACTGGCTCTCAGCCGACCGCGCGATCCTCAAACGCATCAACCGACTCATTGATGACGTGCTGCGCGATCCCTTCGAGGGCATCGGCAAACCCGAACCGCTGCGCCATGCCTTCGCCGGCTGCTGGTCCCGACGTATCAGCGAAGAGCATCGGCTCGTTTACCTCGTTGATGGTGAGGATGTCGTCATCCTCCAGGCCAGGTACCCACTATGGGTAATCACGACGCGAGCGGGGCTGGATCCGATCGCCCTTGTGCCCAGAACACCGAAGTGCCCAGAACACCGAAGACAGGCTATCGCCTCGTCCCTGCTTATGACCCTGACCTCGTCGTCGCCCAGGTGTACGCCCGTGCGGCTGGGCGAGGCAGCGGGGCATTTCTTTTCGTGATGACGCTGACGGGGTGAGCACTGCCCATGACCGGTCACGTCGTTGTGGGGAGGAGTCTTGTGGTGCCGGCTGGCCGCCGGGAGCCGAGTCGGGGGCCTTGCTCGACCAGCGGCCAGCCGGGGATCTGGGTGGGGCGGCGCACTGGGCCAGCGCGAGCAGCCGGAACCGCAGCTGCTCCTCGGTGAGCACGGGCGCCTGACCGGCCAGCCTGATGAGCTCCCGCAGCACCGAGCGCATCGCCGCGAGTTCCACCGTCACGGTGAGCTGATCCAGCAACGGGCGCGGGCTGACCATCGAGGTTGCCCACTGCATGCACGACCACGCCGCGACCTTCGGTGGAGTGCCGGTGAGCTGCTGCACTCCGGCGGTGCTCCCACAGGAGGGGCACGGGCCGTCGTGGGGGCCGCTCACCGTGGGGAGGCCCGGCCCCGCTCATCGGGCCGCCGCCAGGATCGCCTGCGCCACCTCAACGGCTTCACCACAGCTGAGCACCGTCGCGGTGTTCATCGTGGCATCCAGCGTGAGCACCACCCGGCGCACCACCTGACCGCCCACCAGATCAGCTTCCCGCCACAAAATAATCGTGCGATTACGGCCCTCGGGATCGGAACCGGTTAGGGCGAACCGATGCGACTTCTCCGCGGTCATCGGCCCAAGCCCCCGGGATGTCCGCACGCACCGGCCCCGGGCTGCGCACACCACCGCAGTGCTTCGCGCACGCAATCCGGGCAGTAGCTGGGGTCGTCCTCGCTGTCCGAGCCGCTGGTCACCGGCTCTCCACAGACAGCCACCGAGGTGCTCGGGCAGCCCTGCCGGGACACCTCACCAGCAGGGAGCAGGTGAACAGCTCGCCCGCCTTTCCTGAGGGAGATCACCCTCCGCGTGCTCATCCCAGCCATTCCCCGATGGCATCCAACAGCGGCGTGGCGGCCGGATCTCCCAGCGTGATCACGCAGCAGTGATCGGCGCACGTATCCAGCACCACCCGATCGCCCTCACGCCGCACGACCAGACGCCCCGAACCGTGGTGCACCTCGCAGACAGCCTCGATCTCGATCTCCACCTGGGGATCACTCACAACGCGCACTCCGGACACGGACCACGCCCCGGGTCCTGACCAGTGAGCGCGAAACCGGTGAGACTGCTCGGCAGTCATCGGTGCCCACCCTCCTCGTGAACGATCACAGCGTGGTAGTGCCTCGGTATGAAGTGGGAAGCGACCGGCCGCCATGAGCGATAGCTGATGGGGGCAGCTTCCATCAGCGGTCCGCCGAGGCGTGGCGTTGAGTTGCTGGTGCCGTCGTGACGGCCATCAACACTCATTTGGATGAGTTGGGTATGACACAAGTTGAGCTGTGTGCCCGGTCCGGGGTGAGTGTGGCGACCTTGCGCCGGCTTTAACACAGCGAGCGGCCGCGCCGCCGCAATCCTCGCACGCTGGCTGCTGTGTTCGAGGGGTTACGCTGGGCGAAACGCACCTCGTGCGCGTACTTGGAGGGTGTTGACAGCGCCGATATCGAGCCGACCAACCTCGCTGAGGAGGTGCCCTTGATCCGCGCCGAGCTCGGAGACCTGAGGTCCCGTATCGAGGCAGTTGAGTGCGACCGGCGCGGTGAGTGACCGCATGCGACGACGCTGGCGCCGAAGGAGGCAGCGTAAGCCTGTAAGGCTGCGGGTTGCGGCCGGTCGACACCGCGCGTGCTGTCGGGGTGGGCCCCGCGATTCGCTGGCCCGGGAGGAGTCGGCCAAGGGTGACGTGGTGATGCTGTGCGGCGCATGAGGTGAGTGCACCAACCGGCGGGTGGGTAATCCCAGGGAAGAACTGGGCATTAGGAGGGCAAAATCGACTCGCGCAAGGGGAAAATGGTGATGACACTGGCTGATGATCGGTCTCAGCTACGCCCGTGGGGCGAGCGGTTACGAGCGTGGCGGGAGGACGTGAAACGTTGGTCGCGGGCAGAGTTCAGAGACGAAATCGAAGCAACCTCATATAAGATAGGCGAAAGCAGAGGGCAGAAACTAGACGAGCGACTAATAGCACGATGGGAAACGGGGGCAGTGGCGCGACCGCAGGCCGTCTACTGCAGACTTCTCGCCCACATGGGCGCACCGCTACCCTCGCCTTCCGAGCCAATTGTGCCGCCAAGCAACGTGGATGTCGTGGAAATGCGGGTCATCGATCTGTCCGACGGTGCAGCAGTCGGCGCTGATTATGTGGAGAGCGTGCACGGGACGATCAGGAACCTTGCCGCACTCGATGGCGTACATGGTGGTGCCGATATTGCCCCGTTGGCGCTGCGCAGTTTTCGCCGAGCGCAATGCATCCTCGGGGAAGGTCGTTACGAGCCAGCTTCAGAACGTGACCTGGAAGCCGTCACGGCTGAAATCGGCGAGCTGTCCGGTTGGCTGCTGTTCGACGCCGAACGTCACCAGGAGGCCCGCCAAGTCAACGCCGAAGCTCTCACCCTCGCGCGGATCGCGGGAGACGCGAGTATGGAGTGGTTCGTGCTGTCCAACCAGGCGCTCGCGTCGGTGCACACTGGCCGCAACCGGGAGGCCCTGCGGATCGCTCAAGGCATGACCTGCGGTCAAGACCTGCCCGGCCGGGTACGGGCGCTGTTCGACGTGCGAGCCGCGCGCGCTTTAGCGGCATTGGATGACTCGACCTCAGCGCTCCAGGCGTTCGGCCGAGCGAGGTCGGCATTCGCCGATGGAACCACTACGCGTGACCCAGCATGGTCGTGGTGGTTCGACGAACGCGAGCTGGCCGGACACGAAGGTATGATTCACGCGGCACTCGGAGACCACAGCCGGGCACTTCCCCAGTTGGCGACGGCGGTGGAGCGCTCGCAGGGTCAGGAACGCTTTCGCTGGGCGCTGTACATCCACCGGGCCAACCTGCTCCGCGCGCTACTGCGCGCTGGTTCGTGGGCTGAGGCTGAGCGGATAGCGATAGACGTCGCACCGATGGTCGGCATGATCGCCTCGGCTCGCACCGAAGGGTTGTTACGCCGCACCGTAGCCCACCCCGAAGCGCGACCGCAGATGCCTTCCACGTTGAGCGACACCCTCGACTACATCGGCAACCGGCTCGCAAAGAGCTAACGATCCGATCACGGCGCTACGACCACAAGAGAGCGACCAGCAGCAGGAGAACACTGGCGACCTATGGTCTGGTCCGGCACCCACCAAACGCATGCCGCCTACTTCGCCGAGCACGGCCCCGAGGCGTTCTTCACCGCGCAGGTTATCCCGACATCGCCCTACCCGAGCCGACCCAGTGCGCGGCTGAACCGCGGCTGGTTGAAGCCCTGTAACACCACCAGGTCATCGTCACCCCGATGACCAACGACGAACTGCGTGCCGCCACGAGGTAGTCGCGACGGATCACGGCCTCACCGGGCCGCGGCCACCCGGTGAGTCGACCTGCCCGCGGCGAACCGGGGGGACGCCACCCGTGAACTATGCTCGGCGCCGTGGTGGTCAGTCCCCTTGATGCGGCGCAGCGGCTGCGTGACGCCGCGGTCGACGGCCGCCTGGAGGCCCTGGCCGAGATGCATGACCTCTCGCTTGTCGTGATGTTCGGCAGCGCGTCCCGCGGTCAGCCCGACGCGCGTGATCTCGACGTCGCGGTCGGTTCGCGCGCGCGGACCGGGCTCGATACGGTTGCGGTGATCTGCGCGCTCATGGACCTGGTTGACAGCGACCGCGTCGACCTGCTTGATCTCGATCGGGCCGGTCCGGTAGCGCGCCAGCATGCACTAGTGCCCGGCGACCCGCTGTATGAATACCGACCGGGCGAGTTCGCTCGGCAGCAGATGAGGGCTAGCGGGCAGCGGCTGGGCACCGAATGGATGCGGCGGCTGGATCTGGCACTGATGGCGGGTCGCCCATGACGCCACGGCGTCTGGACCCGTCGATCGTCCAGGCCAGGCTGTCGGTCATGCGAGGGCTCCTCGACGACCTCGCCGAGGTCAACGCCGCTGGAGAGCTGCCACTGGCTGAGAATCGAATGCTTCGACGATCTGCTTCTCTCGGTCGGCATGCGTAACATCCTGGTGCACGAGTACCTCGAGATCGACCTACGGAAGGTCGCGGTGGCCGTACCGCTGGCACTGGGCTGCTATCGCCGCTACGTGCAGCAGGTCGCCGAGTTCGTCAGCCGCGTCGACTAATCGGGCTCATGCCGTAAGCACACGATCATGACCAGGTTGCGCCCTGGCGGGTACGCAGGCCTCATGTGGGTGGGTTCTCGCAGCTTGGCTTGAGGACAGCCTGCACCTGGGGGTCGTTGATGTTCTGCTGGGTGACGAACGTGACGCCAGTGTCCTTGCTGGATGCGAGCTGGCCGGTCCGCACCGTGTGCACCATCGCGGTGACCGAGTCGAAGCCCATCCGGAACGGGTTTTGGACGACGAGGGCGGTGATGGCGCCCGTGGTGACGCCCTTGATCTCGTCCGGTGACGCGTCCCACCCGATGAGCTTGATCTTTCCAGCTTTGCCCAGCTGGCTCAGGGCGTTGACGGCGCCCACCACACCGGGCTCGCTCGCCGCGAAGATCCCGTCCAGATCGGGGTGGGCGGTCAGGATGTTCTCCGTGACCGACAGCGCGGTGTTGGGGTCACCGTGGCTGAACTGCTCGGCCACCAGTTTCAGGTTCGGGTGTTTCGCGAGTCCCTCTTTGAAGCCGATGGTGCGCTCGTCGTTGGTCACCGTTCCGGCTTGGAACGGGATGAAAGCGACTTGGTGCTCGCCCGGACCCAATGCCTCGGCGAGCAGGTCGGCAGCCTTTCGCGCGGCGGCGACGTTGTCGGTCGCGAACACGGGTACGTTGTCCGGCTGCGGGTTCGTTCCGGAGTCGATATTGATCACGGGAATGTGCTGGCTCAGCGTGTCCTGGGTGACCTGGGCGAGGACCTTCGCATCGGTGGCCGCATAGACCACGCCGTCCACCTGGCGGGTCACGAAGTTCTGCAGCAGGTTGACCTGGCCGGTGACGTCGGTCTCCGCGGTGACTCCGTCCCACTGGACCGTCACGTCAGGCATCCTCGACGCCGCGCACTGTGCCCCTTTGCGGACGCTGTCCCAGAAGTCGAGCCCGACGGCTTTCGGGACCACCGCGAGGGTGATGGGTCCGGTGGCTGTGACCTTCGGGGTCTCGCCAGCGCTCGGACCAGTGACCGCGCCACAGCCTGCGGCCAGCAGGATGACGGCGGCCGCGCCAGCCAGTGATGCGGAGATCTTGACACGCATGGCGCCTCCCAGGTGTTCTCGTGAGGTCTGAGTCAACCCGACGCCGCCCGTCGGCGCCGATACTGGTCCCAGCACACGGCGATCCAGATGATCACTCCGATGATGACCTGCTGGTAGAAAATATTGATGTCCAGCAGCACTGACCCGTTGCGGATCAACGCGATCAGCAGGGCGCCGAGTAGGGTGCCGATGACCTTGCCCTCACCACCAAAAAGGCTCGCCCCGCCGATGACGGCAGCGGCGATCACGTCGAGCTCAAGCCCGATGCCGAAGTTCGGTTGCCCGGAATTGACTCGAGACGCGGCGATCATTCCGCCGAAGCCGGCAAGAATGCCGGAAATGATGTAAACGATCGTGAGGTAACGTTTGACTGGAATGCCGGACAGGCGCGCGGCCTCGACGTTTGATCCCATAGCGTACGCATATCGTCCGAGTTTGGTCCGGGTGAGCACGAAGTGCCCGGTCAGCGCAACGACGATGAGAGCCAGAATCGGGATCGGTAACGCCCCGAGCTTTCCCTGGCCCAGCAGCGTGAACTCCGGTGGCGCACCGGAGACGGCGACGGAATCGGTCACGATGTATCCCAGGCCACGGGCGACGCTGAGCATACCCAGAGTAGCGATGAACGGCGCCATTCCGGCCTGCGTCACCAGCAAGCCGTTGACCACGCCTGCGATGGCTCCGATCGCCGCGCCGCCGATGATCGCCACCGGAACCGGGACACCGTGCTCCACCACCATCATCGCGCCGAGCACACCCGACAGAGCGGCTACCGAGCCGACAGACAGGTCGATCCCAGCAGTGATGATCACCATGGTCATACCGATCGCGATGATCGCCACGACCGCCGACTGGACACCGATATTGAGTAGGTTATTCGCGCTGAGAAAGGCATCGGAAGCGAAGGACAGGTACCCAAAGAGCACCATAACGGCGCCGGCCGCCGCCAGCTGGGAGACCGCGGAACGAGCTCGATCGCGCCACGCGCCAGACAACTACGCCACCGACCCGAGGGCACTCCCGGTGGCCAACTGCATGATCCGCTCTTCGGAGAACTGCTCGCGAGCCAACTCCCCAGCGATCCGTCCAGCGCGTAAGACAATGATGCGATCACACATGTTGAGCAGTTCCGGGAGGTAGGAGCTGATGATGACAATCCCGCGTCCCGCATTGGCCAGCCGCCCGATCAGATCGAACATCTCGGCCTTGGCGCCCACATCGATACCACGCGCCGGCTCGTCGAAGAAGAGCACCTGAGCCTTGGTCTCCAACCACTTCGCTACCACGACCTTCTGCTGGTTACCGCCGGAGAGCAGCCGGACTAAACGGGTGATCGACGGCGTCTTGATGCCCAGCTCGTCGCACCGGGACAGCGCGATTTTCCGCTCCGCGCGCCGCTCGATGATGCCGAAGCGGAGCGGAACGCTCGCCAGGGTGATGTTCTGATCGATCGGAAGCCCCATGGCGAGCCCCTCGCCTTGCCGATCCTCGGTCAGGTAGCCGAGTCCCGCCTCGATCCCCTGCCGGGGCGAGGAGATGCGGATTTCGCGCCCTCGCAGGAGAACACGCCCGGCTTCTGGGGTGTCCGCGCCGAAGATGGCCCTCGCGAGCTCGGTTCGACCCGCGCCGACCAGACCGGCGAACCCGACGATCTCGCCGGCCCGAACCTGAACCGAACAATCGACGAGGTCGACGACCTGGCCACGCCGGGAGATGCCTTCGGCCCGGAGCAGCACGTCCCCGATCTCGACTGCCGGTTTGGGATAGAGATTGTCGATGTCCCGTCCGACCATCAGCCGGATCAGGCGCTGCGGTGACACCTGCGCCGAGGGCAGCGTCTGGACCACCCGGCCATCGCGCAGGACGGTGACCCGGTCGGCAAGGTGGGCCACCTCGTCGAGGCGATGGGAGATGTACACGATCGCGACGCCCTGCGCCGTCAGCTCGGCGATCACCCCGAATAGATCGCCGATCTCGGTTTCCGTGAGCATCGCGGTCGGCTCATCCATGATCACGACCCGGGGGGTGCCACTGAGCGCTTTCGCGATCTCGACCCGCTGCCGATCGGCGACCGGGAGCGTGCTGACCCGACGGTCCGGGTCCACCGCGAGGTTGACCCGGGCCAGCAGCGCGCTGGCCCGCCTACGGTCGGTGCGCGCAGCCAGCACACCCAGCCGGGTTGACTCGTCGCCCAGGCACAGGTTCTCCGCCACCGTCAGGTGCGGGGCAAGCGCCAGTTCCTGGTGCACCATCGACACTCCCAGCACCAGCTGAGCGAAACGGGGACCGCGGAACTCCACCGGCTTGCCCTGAACGAGGACGGCACCGCCGTCCGGCCGCTCGACCTGAGCCATCAGCTTCATCAAGGTCGACTTGCCGGCACCGTTCTCCCCGACGACGACGTGGACCTCCCCAGGCAGCACCGTCACGCTGACCCGATCGATCGCGAGCACCCCCGGATAGCGCTTGGACACCTCCCGCATCTCCAACACCGGTTCAACCATCACGGCGCCACCAATCCGTGGACAAAGTGAATGCAGCCGGAATACCTCGATGAGGCGGTGCAGAGCCGGTCAGGACATCCCTGGCAGCGTTTCCACCGTCAGCTCCGGGTCGATGACCCGCAGGCGAGCCGCTTGGGCCGCCAGCACCGGCCAGTCTCGGGCCCGCGCGCAGGTCGCCACCTGCGCGGCGGCCACATCCGGGTCAAGGTCGCGACCACCGACCAGCTCCCCGGCACGAGCGGCCTCAGTCTCATCGAGCGGGTCGATAAGGACCATGGGCGAGGCCAGCAGGTCCCGCATCTGCTCGACATCACCGGGGCCGTGGCGACGGATCTGCTGCCACGCCTCGGACAGTGCGGATGCCGGAACGAGCAACACGATCCCGCGCACCGCGGCCCGATCGGCCCACGTGGTGGCGTAGATGTTCGCCTCGCCACCGAGGGCGGCCAGCGCGGAGGCATCCACGACGAAGCCGCCGAGAGCGTCGTCGATGCTCACGAGGCTTGACGGGTCCCCGTCCCGAAGTGGCGGTCGATAACCTCATCGGCCCAGGCGGTCGCCTCGGGATGAGGATTCCCGACCCGGGCCCGCCAGCGGTCAAGCCAGGCCTGGCGGTCGAGCCGGTCGTGGACGGCTTGGGCGACATAGCCCGAGACCGACTCGATCGCACCGGCGGCGCCGAGGGCTCTGAGCCGTTCGACGTCTTCGACCGGCATACTCACCGTGACTTTCACCGTCTTAGCCATACCGCAAGCTTACTCTGCCCATACCGAGTCGCTGTGGCTGCGATTGTCACAGATTGTCAGTGCGTCGTTCTACCGTGATCAGCGTGCGACACTGGAGCGAGGTCAGGGAGGTGAGCAGTCATGGGCGTGCAACCCCTCGATGAGCTCTTCGCTGGGCATGCCGGTCCCTGGACCGAGCGAGAGTGGGCCGCGCTGCCCGAGAGCATGGGTCGAGTTGAGCTGCTGGACGGAGCGCTGGTCGTGAGCCCCTTCCCGGCAGCACCCCATCAGCGCTTGGTGCGCAACCTCGCACGCGCGTTAGAGGCGGCCGCTCCGGCGGGCTTCGAGGTCTTCGAAGGCCTCAATATCAGGGTGGGCCGGGATCGGATCATGATTCCCGACATCGTCGTCCTCAACGAACCCGGCCTGGATGCCGTCATCTTCGAACCCGATCCCGTCGCGCTGGTCGTCGAGGTCACCTCCCCGTCCAATGCCTGGGTTGATCGTCTGGTCAAGCCCGAGGCCTATGCGTGCGCCGGCATCCCGTACTTTCTCCGGGTCGATCTGGACCGCACCGGCACGGAGTTGGGTGCAACCAGCTATTCATTGGCCACCAATGGGTTCGTTGTGTCCTCCCGGGCCGTCAGAGATCGACTTACGCTGGAAAAACCCTTCCACGCAGACCTGGACCTCGCTGCGCTGGCCACCGCCACCCGGTACTCCGGGCACTGACTGACGTCGCCACGGGGAGGACCGGAATGCCTCCATCGAGCTGAAAATTCCTTCATTTCCGTTTCACCACCACCTCAGGTGGGCGTCGGACGCTCGTCACTATGGCTACCCAGCTGGCGTCACCTCGGCACCGGGAACGTGAGTTTTCCAGCTGGTCGTGGGGGCACCGGTCGGTCCCGTGGACGCTCGTACTGGCCGGTGGGGCCGTCGTCGTACTGGTCGGGCCGGGGGACGGTCTGCCGGCGGAGGCGCGGTTGACGCTGCTGGTGTTCCTGGCCGCGGTGGCGCTATGGGTGGCCACCCGAGTCGATGAGACGCTGGTCGCGTTAACTGCCGCGCTGGTGCTGGTGCTGGCCAGGGTGCTCGATCGGGATCGGCTGTTCGCGACGTTGGGCGGGGAGACGATCTGGTTGCTGGTCGCGGCGTTCGTGCTGGCGGCCGGGATCAGCGCGACCGGTCTGCCGACCAGGATGGCCGCGACTTTGATAAGCCGGGCCCGCTCGGTGCGTCAGCTCGCGCACCTGGTCACCGTGGCGCTGACGCTGACCGCGTTCGCCGTGCCGGCGACGTCGGGACGCGCGGCGCTGGCGGTGCCGGTGTTCGTCGCCCTGGCCCGGACACTGGCAGACCGGCCGCGGGTGGTGCGGGCGCTGGCGGTGTTGTTCCCGACCGTCATCCTGCTCTCCGCGGTGGCCACCCTGATCGGTGCCGGCGCGCACCTGGTCACCAACCAGATTCTGGCGGTTACGACCGGGCAGTCGATCGGCTTCGCGCAGTGGCTGGTGCTCGGCGTGCCGCTGGCGGTGCTGTCCGCGCATACCGCGGCCGAGCTGGTGCTGGTGTTGTTCACCCGGGCCACGGATCGCCGCCTCCCACTGCGGGTCTGCGCCGCAGACCTCGGCGCCGACGCGCCGGGCCCGGTGACCGGTCCGCTGACTGGTGCGGAGCTGCGGGCGGCGGCCGTGTTGGCTGCTGTGGTGGCGGCCTGGTGCACTGAGGGGCTGCATGGCGTATCTCCGGCGCTGGTCGCGCTGGCCGGTGCGCTGCTGCTCAGCGCTCCCCGCTCGGGCACGACCACGCTGAGCGATGGGGTGCGCAGCGTGCCCTGGTCGCTGCTGCTGTTCATGGCGGCCACCGCGGCGCTGGGCACGGCGCTGACCACGTCCGGCGCCACCGGCTGGCTCGCTGGCGCGGTGTTCGGTCCGGTGCGGGGTGGGTCGCCGGTGGTGTTCGTCGCTGTCGTGGTCGGGCTCAGCGTTGCTGCGCACCTGCTGGTGCAGTCGCGCACCGCCCGGGCGTCGGTGCTGGTGCCGCTGGTGATACCGGCCGCGATCGCGATGGGACTCAACCCGGTGGCCGTGGTCTTCGCCTCGACCGCGGCGGCCGGGTTCTGCCACACGCTGAGCTCGTCGGCCAAGCCGGTGGCGATGTTCGCCCGCCTCGACGGGATCCCTACCTACGATCGCGCCGACTTGCTGCGCCTGTCGGTGTGGCTGGGCCCGCTGACCGCCGCCCTCGTCCTGCTGTGCTCGCTGTTCCTCTGGCCGCACCTCGGCCTACCACTGCGATAACTCCCTAGGGAAGACGTCATGACCGCACTCGTACCGTCTCGCTTCGTGGTCGCACCGAGCGGGTTCAAGGAGAGCCTGTCCGCAGAGCAGGCGGCGGACGCGATCGTCGCCGGGATACGACGGGTGATGCCGGGGGCGTACGTGCACTACCTCCCGCTGGTCGACGGCGGGGAGGGTTCGGCAGCGACGCTGGCCCGAGCCACCGGAGGGCACCTCGTACCGGTGCGGGTAACCGGCCCGGTCGGCGACCCGGTGGATTCCCACATCGCCGTGCTCGGCGGCCCGGGGCCACGGACTGTCATGGTCGAGATGGCCGCCGCCGCGGGTCTGCGGCTGGTGCCTCGCGGGTTACGTGACCCCGGCGCCACCACCAGCTACGGCGTCGGCGAGCTGATCCGCGCCGCGCTGGACGCCGGTGCCCGCCGCATCCTGGTCGGCTGCGGTGACTCCGGAACCTGCGACGGCGGCGTCGGCGCGTTGCAAGCGCTGGGCGTCCGGGTGCGGACCGCGCTGGGCGATCCGGTGGGTCCCGGTGGCAACGCACTGCTTGAGGTCGAGGCGGTGGACCTCGCCGGGCTCGATGCACGGCTGCACGATGTCGAGGTGCTCGTCGCGGTCAACCCACACAACGTGCTGTGCGGTGAGCGGGGCGTGGCGCGGGTGTTCGGCCCGCAGAAGGGCGCCACCCCCGAACAGGTCGAGCAGCTGTCGGCCGCGATGGAGCGCTGGGCGAAGGTCCTCGAGCACGACCTGGGACTGGACTTGCGCACCGTGGCTGGCTCCGGCGCCTCCGGTGGTCTGGGCGCGGGTCTGGCCGCGGGGCTGGGGGCGCGCCTGCTGCCCCGCTTCGAGGTCATGCTCGATCATGTCGACCTCGACGCCGCGCTGGCCGACGCTGACCTGGTGCTCACCGCCGAGGGAGCCATCGACGAGCAGACCCCGCTCGGCAAGGTACCGGCCGAGGTGGCCCGCCGGGCCAAGCGGCACGGCAAGCCGGTGATCGCTCTGGCCGGCACGATCGGCTCGCTGGCCCGGGTCAACTACGACGCCGGTATCGACGCGTTCGCCGGCATCCTGCCCGAGCCGATTGGCCTGGAGGCAGCGCTGCGCCGTGGCGGGGAGTTCCTCACCGACGCCACCGAGCGGGTGCTCCGGCTGGTCCTGGTCGGCACCGCGATCGCCGCATGAGCTGACCATGAAAGCATTTTCATGGTCAGCTCATGTGAGCATCATCGAGTCCGGGTAACACAGAGGCTATGGATGCGGATCCGGATCCGGCGGTCGACGCGCGGCGTCGCCGAGTGCTGCTGATCGCGATACTGGCATTCCCCGTGATAGTAGGTCTGGCAACCTGGGCGGCAGCTAAAGGCATCCTTCCTGGGTTGGTCCAGTTGGAGGCGCCCGCGCCCGCAGTGGTGCCCAGCGTTCCGGCTGGTCCGACCGTTCCGGGTGAGCTGGTCGTGCAACCGCCGGTCGAGCCAGCACCGCTACCAGCCGAGATTCCTGCCCCGCAGGCACCGCCGCAGGCCCCCCCTCCACCCGCGGCGGTGCCTGCACCCGATGCAACCGGGCCGGCGGGCGGTGCCGGGCCAGCTGCCGGCGGTTCCGGCACCATCCCAGGTGGGCCCGGATC